>CALFBH010000007.1 GCA_937951615.1 uncultured Saprospiraceae bacterium
AATCTCGTCCTTTCAGGACTTTAAAATCCGAATTGGCTTACGAGGGACGATGTCCCTCGCTGACATATTTCGCTCTTTCAGAGCTTGAATCAAATGTACAAAACAGGCCGCAACTCTTTACTGTGATTTTGAACACCCTACTCCGACGGGGACGCATGTAATCGGTAAATTGGAAAACTATAAACATTTCACCCCTTCTTGTTCCCTTAATACGCAATAGTCGCTCCGGACGTATTGTACGCCTGCCTGCTTATCCAGTTTTCAGCAGTAAGCATACCGGCAGCGATTGAACCACCTATCCAGGTAGAATCTTTACGATTTGCCGGTGCAATTACCTCAACATTATAGGTAGGAGGTGCAAGTGACCTTATTTCATACTTTAATACATTTTCTATATCCGGCAAAAGCGTTGTATCGCCGGACAGCACTATATTTTCAAACAAAGTAGTACGAATAGTCACATCGCATTTCATAATGGCACGGTAAATCGAATCCTGAATGCCCGTCGATGATGAGCTGAAAGGAATTCCGAGCAACTCGCCCGTCGTAAACGGACGTGCTTCATTACTGGCACTGTCTATGGCATGGTGCAAAATGTAAGTATCCAAAATAGGAGTAGTGTAAAACACACCACCTTCTGCATGCATTACCACACCTGTTGTACGTTCTGATGCAAATAGAGCAAGAAAAGTATTCGTCGCAATATAAATGGCGGATACGCCGAAATCCTCAAACAGTATCTGTGCAGTTTTTGCCCGGTTTGCCTTAGTATTTAGTGGAGTCTGTGTGACTAAAACTGCTTGTTCTGCGGAATTTACGTTGAGCAGACCGAAGGTATGACGGATAATTTCTTTGAAATCTGTCCAATTATTGGGTGAACCTCCCTCGAAGGGATTTGTGCCACTATCTGCTGCGGCATCGCCTATCAGGGCTGTAGAACCGTCCCAACTTACCTTGTTGGGAAAAGTGAAAGCAGGCGTACCGGCATCGGCGAAGCCCACTCTGGTTTTGTCAGGACCAAAGTCCATGATAATAGGATTTGTTAAACTCATAATGATTGATTGAATTGGTGACTGGTTATTACGTAATTTTTTATTATAAGAAGGCAACTACCCAAATCCAAGTCCACATAAGGCGTCAAAATAGTTCGTTTACTCTTTTTCAGGTAGTTGTTCTTCCTTTTAATTTCCAAATGACCCTGCATTGCTACTCTTTTGTGGTGCGACGACTGTAAATTCACATACTGTACTCGTCGCGCCGCTTACGGTATAGGTGAGGGTATAATTACCTATGGGCATACTTATCGGGTCAAGCACATCATTCGTTACAAAAGGAGCTGCTGTACCGCCATACATGCCGCCGGCTTCTGCAGGGTTAAGGGCAAAGGACCCGCCTGTACAGGCAGTCAGAAGTGCAGGGCAGTCAAACGAAGTATCGACGCAGCCTACGCTGGGGATTCCAAGTGCAGCCACATTGCTGGTTGTTATACAGCCATCCGCATTGGTCACAACAACCTGGTAGTCACAGGCATCTGTGGTTTGTACAGGAGATACAGTATAGGTAGCGGATGTTGCGCCCGCTATATCCATAAAAGTACCGCTACAATTGCTTTGCCACTGGTAGGTCACCGTCATACTCCTCATGACTATTGTAAAATCGGCATCATCTCCCGGACACACAGTTACAGGTGTGGGCTGGGTGGTTACGCTCGTTGGGCTACTCGCGTCCAGAGTAGCTGCATCGCTGGTTGCCGTACAGCCATTCGCATCTGTTACTACTATCCGATAATCACATCTATCCCCGGATGATATTCCGCTTATGGACAAACTGGCAGCCGTTTCTCCTGCAATATCTGTAAACGTACCGGGACAATCCCGTTGCCATTGATAGCTGAGTGGGGCGGTGCCGCCGGAAGCAGTCGCGCTAAAGGTAGCATCATCACCAAAACAGAGGTCTTGTGACATGGGCTGGGTGTCTATTGTTGGACTATCATTTACTGTCAAGCCGACTGCATTGCTGATTGTTATACAATCATTCGCATTTGTCACAACCACCTGATAGTTGCAGGCATCTGTGGTTTGTACAGGAGATACGGTATAGGTAGCGGATGTTGCGCCCACTATATCCATGAAAGTACCGCTACAATCGCTTTGCCACTGAAAGGTCACCGTCGTACTCCTCATCACTACGGTGAAAGAAGCATCTTCTCCCACACAGGTCGTTAAGGGCATCGGCTGGGTGGTTACGCTTGTCGGGCTACTTGCATCCAGAGTGGCTGCATCGCTGGTTATGGTACAGCCGTCTGCATCTGTTACTACGAGCCGATAATCACAACGATTGAAAGATTGTATTCCGGTTATAGATAAACTCGCGGCTGTTTCTCCTGGCATGTCCGTAAAACTACCGGGACAATCTCTTTGCCATTGATAAGTGAGTGGAGCGGTACCGCCGGAGGCAGCTGCACTAAAAGTAACATCATCACCATAGCAGAGGTCTTGTGAGATGGGTTGGGTAGTTATTACAAAGTCAGGAGGACAGTTACTACAGTCTACATCCTCATCATTTATTATACTTTCCACCGACGTGGGACATATGGCAGACGAGGGGAAAATAGAGGCATTAGTATAGGTGATTTGGTTACCGACAGCCATTGCATTAGCCCAAATATTAAAATTAAAAAGCCATGGATTGGCTGCTGCAAATGCGGTGGCATCTGCAGGTGTACCAAAAGTTATTACAAGCCCATCATCATCGCATGATGCTATGGCTGTGGGGCAAGCGAGTTGTGCGTTTAATTGTGTGCTGAACACACAATAGGACAGTATCGTAGCCAATACCGCCCAACTTAATTTTTTTATCATTATTTTTTCATCGTGAAGTAAAGTAAGGCTCAAAAAGAGTTTTGGGAATATTCTGGTCTCGGCAAATAAGCACTCCAATACTATTGCTATAAAAATATATGCAAACAAATTCACCAAGTGTTCCTCCCTCAGAACCCAGAAAATTGCCCAAAACTCTATACGAATGTGCATAAAACAGAGGAGGTAAACGTTTTTACTTTCTCTGTAATAAAAACTGACACAAAGAAAGGGGAGGTCTTAGGGATTCACTTTTACATTTATAACAAATGCTGTGCATTTTGTAACATTTACGCTTAGCAATCAGGAGACAGGTGTCAGGAATCAGAAAATAGCATTGATAATGAGACGATTTTTTACGTGAATAAAGAGAGTTGAACTTTGGACAAAAGTTGAGTGCTTAAGTGGTTGAGTGGTCATTTAGCACCTGCTCCCTGACTCCTAACCCCCTATACCTCCGAAGGTGTTTTTCCGTAGGCTTTTTTGAAGACTCTTGAAAAATGAGTAGGTGAGGAGAAACCCGTTTGGCAAGCAATTTTGGAGACATTCAACTCAAAGTCCAGAAGCGGTTTTACATCAGTAGGATACTTTTAATCATCTACAATAATGACCGGACTAAAACCATAACCAGCTTTATTATTATCTCCAAAATGAATTTTGAATAAGGTGTTTCCCTTTTTATTTCTAATGACCTGACCTATTCTCGCCATTGGAACAATAATCATTTCCTTATCGTGTATAGCGGTCATAAACCGCAATTCCACTATTTTTTCCTGATTATCGTCTGTTTTAAATATTTTAAAAGTGACTTTCTTTTGAGCGATGTAATCTTCCCACTGACCGGATAAATCTTTGAGGATATTCGCATTAGGTTCTAAAATAAGCCGATGCCCTGCGGCACCCCATTTGTGTTTCCAAACATAATCCTGATACTTTAATTTGCCTTTCTGAAAATCCTGAACAACTTCTGATAATTCAAAACAATCCGGATTGTATCGATGCTGCACGTAAGGAGAAAGTCGTTTGGACACTTCAAATTGCTTTATGGGGTGGTTAATGAATTTTAGGGATTTATAATTTTTATCGAAACGGAACTTCCATGTTTTATTATGCGGATAATCATCTTCAAATAATGCTTCAGCTAATATGATGCGATTATATAATCTGGTGATTTTTACTGGGGACTGATTGCAAGCAGTCGAATAGAATAGTTCGCCTTGCTGTTCAAAAATATCTTCCATATCAACAATCTCAATAGGAATATTGAGTTCTTTTTGAGTAGCAAAAAATTCAAAATTCGTTTTCTGCTGTTTTATTTTTCTGTCTATCAGTACAATTCCTTTTTTTTGATTTCCTGCGATTATCGTATCGTATAAATTGATAAAGTCATCCCAGTTTGTTTTAGGACTATCAGCAAAAATGTAAGCATTATCCAGGTCCATATTATTCCGTAAATATTGATTGAGTTTTGCAGCACTAACAGGATAAGTCGCGACGGACTGAAATTCAATATTTTGTATTCCGTTGTCGGTAATTGCCATATCAAAACTTCCCAGAGAAAAGCCTCCATTTAGTTCCACCTCAAGTAAGTTTTTGGGGACAGGTTTAAAACCTTCAGGACTTGGCAAGTCAGGAAATTGCCCTGTAGATAATCCTTTATTTACTTCATGGACAAACTCAACAAATGCATCAGACAGCGAACGACTAATTTTTACAAAGTAGTTGCTAATTCTCATTATTTCCCCATTTTTAAAATGATACTGATGAGCAAACATATTGACCATGTTATCATAAACTTCATCCGGTATTCGCTCCAATACAACATCGTCCTGTCGATATTCAATGTCATTTTGTGCTAAAGCTAAGTTATTTGCATTAATCATGGCTTTTGTATTTAAAAATGTACTATGTGTTTTGAAATTTCAGGTTGGTTGCTAATTGCTTCTTTTTTGAAAGAAACATATTCTAAAAACGCATTCATTCCATGGTTTTTAAAGACTTCTATTGCCAAATCAGCGGGAACTTTTCGCTGTTCTATTCGCTGATATAAAGGCTGTAAAAACACTTCTTCTCCGAGATTTCTTTTCCTTAAACCCTCATTGGCAATATCAAGAAACTGTAAAAGAAGTGGAATAATACTAAGCCCATCGATGGTAGCCTCCAAGGCATATTGAGCTGTTTGCTTTCGTATTTTTCGCCATTTCGATAAGGGATATATTTTTGCCAAATTTTGGGCAGCTTCCAGATTCTCGACCAAACCTAAAGCCACTGCAGTTGGGGTCAACATCTCACTTTGCGGTTGCTGACAACACATTCGACTTTCAACGGTTCCGTACTTGGGAACTAAACGGGCATTGAACCAACTGAAGGGAATTAATTGTTGAATATCATTCGGTTGTGGTTCAATCCTTACTTTTTTTCCGCTTAATGACCTTCCAATAGCGGGCGATTGGTGAAATAAAAAATCGTTGAAGGTGTTTTTATTTATAATTTGGAAATATTGTTCCCTTCTTTTAACCAACAAAGGCTTAAAATTCAGCAAATATTCAATGTAGTTTTCTATTGTTTCAAACTCTGGTGGAATACCAATCTGATTGCATCTGTCGGGAAAACAAAAATCCCAAATCATTTCTCTGGTGGCTTTGTATTCAGGGTCAATTTTCCCTTGCCAAATTGGTGAGTTGGCGTGTAAAGCAATTTGCAAACCCGAAAGTGCATTCAGTACGTTGGTAGCAAGAATGGCATCGTCTAAACCAATTTCAATGTGACATTGAGCGGAAGCGGTGGTGTTGAGCAAAGAAGAGTCTGCTCCTTTAGATTTTGGGATAATATGATTGGTTGAGAATTTTTCAAAAAAACAATATCGTTCTTTCGGCATGAGCAATTTTCGTGAAGGAGGGCTAAGCGGTTGGATACCGCAAGCAAGCATCAAACAGTTTTGGCTATCAAAATACGTTTTCAGTAAAAACAGCAACTTATTAAGTTCTGATTGAATCGTATATAAATTGGCTTGGGGAGCTAAAACTACTTCGACTGTGCTATACGCAGTATCGGTCGTTATTGTATCGGTAGGGTAGTCAAAATTTGCCAGACTTTTTTTATTGACTCTTTTTGCCGCTATAATTAAGTCAGAGTAATCGTCATGTTCTAATTCAAATCCTATTCTTCCCAAATAAAGAAACATCTGCTGTATCACAGGCAAAGAAACTGCGCTTCCTTGCTCTTCAACTATAGGTATTTCACATTCAATGCCAATGCCTCGACTTAATTGGTTTTTATCAAAATTGAAAGATTTTTTGAATTTATTAATTATTTGATGTTTTAACATATTGTTTATTTTTGCCGATGTGGACGTAATTTTTGATACCCTTCCTCCGATTCTAAGGAATGTGCATAAAACAGAGGAGGTAAACGTTTTCACTTTCTCTGTAATAAAAACTGACACAAAGAAAGGAGAGGTCTTAGGGATTCACTTTCACATTTATAACAAATGCTGTGCATTTTGTAACATTTAAACATATAAATCAGGAGACAGGTGTCAGAAAATAGCATTGACAATGAAACGATTTTTTACGTAAACAAAGAGAGTTGGACTTTGGACAAAAGTTGAGTGATTGAGTGGTCGTTTAGCACCTACTCCCTGACTCCTAAACCCCTATACTTCTGAAGGTGTTTTTCCGTAGGCCTTTTTAAAAACTCTTGAAAAATGAGTAGGAGAAGAGAAGCCCGTTTGATAAGCAACTTCGGAGACATTCAACTCCCCCCGATGCAATAATTCAACTGCCTTTTCCAGCCGAATAATCCGAATAAAATCTCCGGGGCTATGCTGCACGAGGGTTTTCATTTTTCTGTGCAACTGCATTCTGCTCATGCCGAAATGACGGGCTATAGTTTCTACATTTAAACCTTGTTCGTCAATATTTTTATCAATATGATCTTTGATTTCTCTGACAAAGGCATCTTCTTTTTCAAAGCCCTGAAGCGGTTTTGGTGTGCCGTTATGAGCATAACGCTGCTGTAGTAATTGCCGGAGTTCGATGAGTTTTTTAATTCTAATTGCCAGTTCTTCCGGGCTGAATGGCTTGGTCATATAGGCATCGGCACCTCTTGTAAATCCTTTAAGCCGGCTTTCGAGGGCAGCTCTGGCAGTCAGTAAAATCAAAGGAATGTGAGAAGTCACCAGATTGCTCCTTATACCCCGGATTACTTCAAATCCGTCTTTATGGGGCATCATCACATCTGATATAATGAGGTCGGGTACGATTTCCCAGGCTTTTTTTAGCCCTTCTTCACCATCTGCTGCCTCTATAAAGTTATAGACTTCCGCATCCAGACAAGAGCGAATAAAGCTACGCATCTCTGCATTATCTTCAATGATGAGCAAAGACAATTTACCCTTGTTTTTAGTGTTTTCGGCATCCGGAATCTTGTTTTCGACCAGCGATGCAGGAATAATCAGGTTTGCAGGGATAGTTAGGTCTGATGTAGTACTATCGGTCTCGTTTATATAAATAGTATCCGACGGTTCGGCAAGCGGAATTTTGACCGTAAACACCGTCCCTTTTCCAAGTGTGCTGCTGACAAGTACCTGTCCGTTTTGCAATTCAACCAATTCTTTTACCAGCGATAAACCGATGCCTGTTCCACCTATGGTATGTGAATGATCGCTGCTTCGGTAAAAGCGGTCAAATATATTTGTAAGAAATTCGGGTGCAATGCCTTTTCCAGTATCCTCAACTTTTAGTTCTATCATTGTATTTCCTACTTCTTCTATTTCCTTTAAATCTACATCAATAGTACCTCCTTTAGGTGTAAATTTAACGGCATTGGAGATCAGGTTCATTACAATTTTTCCCCACTTATCTTTATCAAAATGAGTTTCCCAGATAGGAACATCAGCCTTAAAATTTATACTGATTTGTTTATCAACTATTAAGGGGTCAAATTGATGTAGCAGACTTTCCGTATATTTTACAAGGTTGCCGTGCGACACTTCTACCCTCATTTCAGCACTTTCCAGTTTTGAAATATCCAGCAACTGATTGATAAGCCCAAGCAGACTTCGGGCATTATTTAACATGCCCTGCATAGCTGGACGGAAAGCAGGCGGCAGGTCTTCGGCAAGTGATTTTTCAGCCGGTCCGATAATCAGGGTAAGCGGTGTACGAAATTCGTGGGTGATATTGGAAAAGAAGCGGGTTTTAGCCTGGTCTAATGTTTTGAGTTCTTCTGCCTGTTGGCTGATGGTGGCTTTATCCTGCTCTATCCGCCAGGTTCTTTTTCTGACTTCTTCTTCGAGGCGCAGCGTATTGGCTTCCAGTCTTTTGATACGCTGTCGATTAGCCAGGAATATCAAAAAGATGCTTCCCAGAATACTGCTTATAATAAACCAGAGTTGCCTGTAAAAAGGTGCTTTTACCTGAAAAGGTGTATTCAGCACTTTTGACCAGCTTCCCGATGCTGTTTTTGCTTTTACGGCAATAGTGTAGCGACCGGGAGAAGGGTTCATGATGGTAATTTTATCCTCCTTTGTATTAATCCACTGTTGGTTATTTAGGCGATAAGCATATTGTTTTTCAAAGTCACCGGAATAGTCGAGCAGGCTCGTTTCCAGTTCCAATATCCTGTCTTGTGGACTGAATGTAATTTGTCCCGTTTCTTGGTATGCCTGGGTTTGGTCACTAAATCCTTCCTCATCTTCTTTTAGTACCTGCACTTTACTAAGGTAGAGCGGAATTTCATAATCTTCTATAGTGGCGATGTCTTTTGGATGAAATTTGGTCATTCCATTTAATCCACCGAAATAAAATGTACCCTCTTTTGCACGGAAGTGGGAAAAAGTATTAAACTCTTTGTGGGCAATGCCGTCTTTTTCCAGAAATACTTTTGTTTTGTAGGAAGTTTTGTCAAAGCACATCAGTCCTTCGTCACTGGGTAGCCATAAGCGACTGGAGTCGTCTTCATAAACAGCATAAATGTTATCATTGGCGAGATAATTTTCTTTTGTAAATTGTTGGAAAGTATTCCTTGTTCTGTCCCAACGCAACAGGCCTGCGTCGCTGGTTCCTATCCAGAATATGCCCTTCTCATCTTCGTGAATATGATTGATACTGTTGGAAGAAAGTCCGGTTTCGATGGTGTAATGTTCAAGAATTTGCTCCGTCTCGCTGTCTATCAGAAAAATTCCGTGTCCGGTGGCTATCCATATCCCTTCTTCATTTTGGTAAAATTGCCGGACAGCCACATTTTTAAAATCTACCGGCAAAGTAGCGGGTGTCTCCTTTCCGCCTGGCTTATCCATAAAGTACCAGCCACGGATTGTGCCCAGCCAAAAGTTTTCGGTCACCGGATTTTGAAAAGGCGTAGTATAACCTCTTCGAAATTTATATTGGATAAATTCGTCGATATCTGGTCTATACTGATGAACAAAATGGTTAGCCGAACCTATCCATAAATCCTCATTATTATCCTTTAAAAAATTGAGTGCCGCCCCTCCTTTAACAAGAATTTCCTCCTGCGCGCCTGTTTTTTTATTGATTCTAAAATTTCCTTCATATCCGCCCCACCACAAATACTCCTCATCCTCATAAATTCCTCTTATGCTGTTAACAGCACCTTTAGGGTTTTTTTGACCAATAAGTTCAAAAGGATTTTTACGTGCTAAAATCCTGTAAATGCCATTGCCGGTAGCTACCCAGATAATACCTTGCCGGTCTGTAAAAACAGAACGCATGTTAGTCGTGCGATTAATATGTATATCTTTCTCCCATATCTGCTTTCCCTCTTTATCCCTTGCAATAAGTTTACCTCGTTTATCGTAGTAGCATATATAATCCTCATGAAACTGATAAACCCGCACCACATCATCTGCAATATCCTGCAATGCCGGATGTGGAATCAGTTCATCATTTATCAGTTTGTAATATACACAAGAACCGTTTTCCTTTTTATGTGCAGCATAGGTCTCAATAATTCCTCCATTTCGTGTACTCGACAGCCCCCAAAAAGTCAGGTCATCGAGATTATACTTTCGCATAATTTCCCCTTCCTTTACCCGTATTAGCTGATGTTTAATAAGACTATTTTTCCAATAAGAAATCAAATAGTCATCATTGAAACCTGCTTTTACATAGACCTGCGTTCCTTCGTTTATAGGGCGTGGAAACTGATAAATAAGTTTCCAACTGCCATCATAGCTATATATCGCCCCGGATCTACTTATCAGGAATATTTCATTTTCTTTGACGCTGGAATTGCTGACAAAAAGCAGGTTTTCACCAGCAATGCGCCCTTCTGTCATCTCTTCTATGGTGTAAATACTATCATTTGCTGTATCTATAACACCACTCCCGCCCAGATGACCTAACTCGCAATACCACAGATAAGCATCCTTGTCCAGTGCCAGAAAAGGCATTTGATCCTTGGCAATATTTAATTTAGTATAATTATATTCCTTATACTTAATACCGTCATAACGGACAATAGCCCCTTGTCGGCTTATCCAGATATAGCCGTCGTGGTCTTGTATAATTTGACGCGTATTATGTTCTGGTAAGCCGCCTCCTTCCACAATCAGCGGCTCTACCTCAAATAGATAAGGCTGTGAAAAGACAATGCCTGTCTTTAACACCAGTAAGAATATAAGTCCGAATAGCAGATTTAGCGGTTTCATCAACGCTTGGTAAATTTGTCAGTAGTTTTGATGAACTAAGTAGCAAATGTATAAATTTTGGACTGAGTAGCTTAATAATTACAAAGAAATGCTTTGCATGTTGTAACAGATGCTGTGCAATTTGTAACATTGAGGTTTTGTAGTGTTCTTGATATTGATAATCAATGGACTAATATTGGATTGTCGCAGAATAAATTCTATTCAAATAGCTTGTTGGCATCCTGAAAAAGTGAGAGCCTGACCTACATTCTTCCATGTTGATCAGGCTCTGCCCTCTAATAAATATTGTTGTTAAATCCCTAAAGCCAAATTTGTTGTGGGGTCATGGTCTTGGTATGTAACTTACCTTACCATCTGATTCTACTCTAAACGACCACTTCTCTTCCGCTTCCTGTTCACGTGTTACCTGATTGCTATTGTATTTTACAAAAGTAAGTTCCCAACTTTGATGCCCAAGATATTTTGCAAAAATATCATGCTCCGATTGTCCAACTTCTGGCAACTCAATCATGTCGACTCCTGAAATACGAGAAAACTTAGAAGCCAGTACACTGACATTTAAATATGGGTATGCACTAACGACAAAGGAATTATTGTCTTCATTATAGTTACTGATAGATAATTTATGTTTTTCGATAAGACGATTGACCTCTTCGTTTGCAATCTGAGGATTACCTTTCTTTAGCGGTCTTGTCCAACTGGTTTCTTTGCTACACACTACGATAAATTCGCCAATATAATAAGGCTTTTGGCGGGTATGTATGTTCAATTCAGTCGTGACTTTTTTTGCCTCTGGTACAGAAGATTGATTGATTGCGATGAGTGCGTTGAATATGCTTTTGCGAATATTTTCAGATATTTCTATTCCTATATCCGTTAATTTCTCCCCTCCTGCGTCATGGATAAGTGCCAGGCGTGCTGCATCTTTGTCGTATTCAGCCATTTCCGCCCTGTCATATTCAGGTATAAGGAATGAAGTTCCAATTTCCTGCGCATGTACCAAAAAGACCTGTGACAGGGACACCAATAAGGTGAACAATAATTTGCTTGTAAGTTGCATAAGTGTTGGGTTTCTTTCAATCAAAGCTTATGGGACAGTTTCTAAAAATTGTGGGTAAGAAACTGCAGTTGTAGCTTTGTCGATTGTTCCAGTAAAAAAGTTCGCCGTTTATAATCTAAAGTATAATGTTGATTTTGTTATATGAATATACGAGGTGGTTCGACGAAAAGTTGCGTACACAAAAGGATTTTTATTTATTGACGTTAAAAAAACATTAAACGTTGCGTATTGTATTGGTTTATTTTTAATAAGACATGTACTTGTGGTGTACGACTGTCGTAAAAACGCCATCTTTTGTCTAAAAAAGGAACAGATATTTTTATTAGCGGCATAGTTGAGCTAATTTCGCTTGTGTTTTCAAGAGTATTTTGATGACATAATATTTTTTATAATTTAAAATTTATCCAAAAATGAAGCAGAGAATTTCTTTCCTCTTCGGATTTTTCTTTTTTCTGACCAGTATAGCTAATGCGCAGTCTGGAAAAATAGAGTTTGAAGAATATGATTTGGATAACGGACTACACGTTATTCTACATGAAGACAAATCAACTCCCATTGTCGCAGTAACTATTATGTACCATGTTGGCTCCAAAAATGAAAAACCAGACCGTACAGGGTTTGCACACTTCTTTGAACACCTCTTGTTTGAAGGGTCAGAAAACATTGAACGGGGAGAATTTGACAAGTATGTCGAAAAAGCTGGTGGTACATTAAATGCAAATACGACTTACGACCGCACATTTTACTATGAACTATTGCCTTCCAATCAATTGGAAATGGGTTTGTGGCTGGAATCAGAACGCCTGCTCCATGCTAAGGTAGAAAACAAAGGCATCGAAACGCAGCGACAAGTCGTAAAAGAGGAGCGCAGACAACGTGTAGATAATCAGCCTTATGGCACATGGATTCAGGAAATGTTTAAGCGGGCTTTTAAAGTGCATCCTTATCAGTGGCCAGTCATTGGTTATATGGAACACTTGGACGCAGCGGAAGAAGACGATTATGTCAATTTTTACAAAACGTTTTATGTTCCCAATAATGCTGTATTGTCTATCGCAGGTGATTTGGATATAGCAGAGACTAAGAAAATGATAAAAAAATATTTTGGTGATATTCCAAGAGGGACGATAGATATACCACGCCCGACTATAAAGGAACCGGATATGACCAAAGAAGAGCGTGCGACGATATATGATAATGTACAACTGCCTGCTGTGCTTCAGGGATTCCGTATTCCTGCACAAGGTACGCCTGATTTTTATGCAGTGGATATGCTTTCAACGCTATTATCACAAGGACAAAGCTCACGCTTATACCGTTCGCTTGTCGATGAGCAGCAAAAAGCACTTCAGATTGGAGCTTTCCCATTTGGATTAGAAGATGCAGGGGTCAATGTAGTTTTTGCATTGGTCAATGTAGGTGGCGATATTGATGAAATGGAAGCGGCTATGGAAGTCGAATATGGACGGGTTCGCGATGAATTGATTTCTGAAAAGGAATTTCAAAAACTACGCAACCAACTCGAAAATGACATTGTATCTTCCAACTCAACAGTTGCAGGCCGCGCAGAAAGCCTAGCAAATTATCACATGTATTTCGGCGATGCCAACCTGATTAATAATGAGATTGATCGCTACATGGCAGTGACTAGAGAAGACATTAAGCGGGTAGCGAATGAATATTTTGTAAAAGACAATCGGGTTACGCTTCATTATTTACCTAAAGCCATGGAAGGCAAAGGTGGTGAGTAACTGTTTGTGTCGATAGTCCATGGCTAAGATTTTACAACATTCCTGTTTTAAGCATTTTGCAAAGCAAAATGAACACAGGATGAATTAAACACTTACAAATAGCCATCGACTATGGACTGTGGACCATCGACCTAAACTGTTATAATGGTGAGTAATTATTTTCAAATAAACATATTATAAAAAGAACCATGAAAAATATATTGTATTTCGCTGTCCTGCTGGTTTTGTTTGCCCAATGTACGGGAACACAAACAGTCACGGATACTATAAAAGATACAGTCACAAATAATGGTGGACTGGATCGTAGCAAAGCCCCACAACCAGGACCCGCACCCAAAATCCAATTGGGCGACTACGAGGAGTTTACCCTGCCAAATGGTTTGCAGGTGATTGTTGTAGAAAACCACAAACTTCCTCGCGTTTCTTTCCAACTTTCTATGGATAATGATCCTTTACTGGAAGGAGATGCCGCAGGTTATGCAAGTATGGCGGGAGCTATGCTGACTAAAGGAACAAAAACACGCACTAAAGCAGAATTAGATGAAGAAATTGACTTCATTGGCGCAAGACTTAGTTCTAGCGATGGCGGTATTTTTGCAGCTTCGCTGACTAAGCACGTTCCTACTTTGCTCGAACTGGTATCCGATGTGGTGCTGAATCCATCATTCCCACAGGATGAATTGGATAAGATGAAAAAGCAACGCCTTTCTGCATTGGCATCTAGCAAGGATGATCCAAATGATATTGCTCGTAATGTTGCCAATGTGCTGCGTTATGGAAAAGATCACCCTTATGGTGAATTGGTAACAGAAGGAAGTGTAGAGAAAATTACATTGGATAAATGCAAGGAATATTATAAGACTTATTTCCGTCCGAATGTGGCTTATCTCGCCATCGTAGGAGATATTGATGCAGAGGAAGCTAAAAAAATGGTGGGCAAATATTTTGGTGCGTGGGAAAAATCAGAAGTACCTACGTACAGCTATAAAACGCCAGAAGCGCCAAGTAGCAGAAAAATGGCTTTTGTAGATAAACCAGGTGCAGTACAGTCTGTTATTTCGGTTACTTATCCAGTAAATCTGAAACCGGGAACACCAGAAGCCATTAAGTCAAGAGTGATGAATCAGGTCTTAGGAGGCGGTGTCTTTTCTGGTAGACTGATGCAGAACCTGCGAGAAGATAAAGCTTATACTTATGGCGCACGTTCTTCACTTTCTACAGACAAGCTCATCGGTAGATTTTCTGCTGGAGCGAGTGTACGTAATGAGGTGACAGACAGCTCAATTGTTCAGTTTATGCACGAACTCAACCGTATGTTGGACGAAGACGTAGCAGCAGACCATTTACAACTGGTGAAAAATTCTATGACCGGTAGTTTTGCCCGTTCTTTGGAACGTCCTGAAACAATGGCACGTTTTGCACTGAACTCTTTGCGTTATAAATTGCCTAAAGATTATTATGCTACTTATCTAGAAAAACTAAATGCAGTTACGATTGCAGATGTAAGAGAAATGGCAAGAAAATACATCAAGCCTGATAATGCGTACATCCTTGTCGTTGGAAACAAAGACGAAGTAGCGTCCAAGTTAGGCGGTTTTGCCAGCAGTGGAAAAGTAGATTTCTATAATGCAGACGGAGATCCGATAGAGTAAGCATTTTTACAAATCATATAAAAAAGGGATTGCCAGATAAACTGGTGATCCCTTTCTGTATCCATTGGTTTCGTAAACTTGCGGGCGGCCTGCGCGAGGGAAGTTTGCTAAACCTTTAAAGGTGTACTACCTTTTCAAAAAGGTTTAGCAAACTGCAAGCCTTCACACAAGTTTATGAAACCTAAGTAACGTTCAATTCAATGCGAAAAATACCCATACATCTGAAAAATGAACAGCCCAATACCAGCGATAACCAAAAACCAATTCACGGTTTGATAGAAAGTAGTATAACTCTTAAAAGCTTTCCATTTTGAAATGATAAATACAATGGGAATCAAAGCCAGAATTTGCCCCAATTCCACACCGACATTAAAACTGACAATCTTTGCGAAAATCATCTCCGTACCAAGATAAGCGTTATACTGTGTCCAATCGTAAAGACCGTAACAAACTTAATAATATCCCGAAAATTATCGAGGTGAAAAATTACACCGACTAGAAACAGCAGGTGGTCGTAGCCAGTCACCATGTGCTTCGCACCCACCAAAATATAGGACAGTAGTCCGCCATTAGTCAAAATTTCCTGATCGGAAGCAGACACGCCATGTGCGTAGAGGAAAATCGGTAAAAAGAGCAGTAAAAGAGTCAGTAGTCTGTTTTGCTTGTTCATCTTTGCTTGAATTTATTCAATTTGGAATTTGGATTTCCCCAATTACCAATCAACCAATCACCAACCGCTCAAGCGGTCTCCCAAATATAAGCTAAAGCCACCCGCAACTTCCCATAATTCACGCTCTCTTGCAAATGCTCATAATAAGGCTTCAACATATCCATGCGACCTAAATCTTTCACTGCACCCCTGACTTTTTCTATCTCCTCCTCAGTGACTAGTCGGAATACGTCCACATCATAACCTTCGGTCATTAGTCGGGAAAAATGGGAATAAATTGTAGTCGCTTTCAATTGGCGTTGAATACAAATATCATCTGGATCATAGCCTTCCTCATAAAGTTTCCAGGTGACGAGGTGCGTTTCGGTTTTTTGTGTTTTGGGCTTGGTCGTGCGAGCTTTTCGAATAGCTTTCTCAGGAACGTCAAAATCATTTTCAGGCGTTCTACCGGTGAAATTGTCGATACATTTGATAAACACCTCGGCATACTGGCGGGCTTTGTGTTCGCCAACGCCATTGACTTGCATAAACTCGCGGACATTAGCTGGCATACGGGCAGCCATGTCTTCCAGACTGGCATTGCTGAACACCACATAAGAAGGCTTGCCGATGTCCTGGGCGATGCTGTGGCGCAGGTCGCGCAGGTCTTCGTAAAGCGCGTCGTCGTACTCCAAATCCACCTTAACCTTATCGACCTTGACTTTCTTCTGCTCTTCCTGCCGTTCTTTGACGGTATCAAAAGCCACTAGTCGAACAGTTTTGCTGTTGAATAAAATATCCTGACTGACCGAAGTCATTTTCAGTCGGTAATTGTCTTTATAATCCAGTTCCATAATGCCCTGCTGAATCAATTGCTGAATATACAGCACCCAGGCAAAATTGGTCGTCTCGCGTCCTGCGCCAAAAGTCTTGATGCTGTCTAGTCCTCGCTCCCGCACGGCAACAGAATAAGAGCCTTTCAGCACATCGACTAGCGTAGTGATACCAACTTTTTCTTTCATTCGATAGACCGCCGATAAAGCCATTTGCGCCAGCTTTGTTCCATCAAAATACTTAGGCGGATTTTTACAAACATCACAATTGCCACAATCGGCATCGGGTGGCGTTTCGCTGAAATAACTGAGCAGAATTTTGCGTCGGCAGACCTGAGCTTCAGCGTATTCTTTCATGCGCTCCATCTTGGCAAATTGTATTTTTCGATACTGCTCATTATCCACTTCCTCGATAAAACGAGTTTGCGTCTGCACATCTGCATAGCTGTAAAATAGAACAGTCTCGGAAGGCAAGCCATCACGCCCGGCACGACCAATTTCCTGGTAATAACCTTCCAGATTTTTAGGCATATTATGATGAATCACAAAACGGACATTTGATTTATCAATCCCCATCCCAAAAGCTATCGTTGCACAGATAATATTGGTCTTACCTTCTATAAATTCATCTTGAATGGCATCCCGTGTCGCAGCAGGAAGCCCAGCATGGTAGAAATTGGCAGAAAAACCAGCATCCTGTAATTTGGTGGCAATGGTCTCCGTTCCTTTCCGACTGCTACAATAGACAATCCCACAAGCATCCTTATGTCGCTTGACAATTTGAGCAATTTGTTCCCACTTTTTTCGTCCCGGCAAAACAGCAAGAGATAAATTTGGACGATCAAAAGAAGAAATAAAATACTTTGGATTATGCAAACCCAGCAATTCTCCAATATCAGAACGAACCGCCTTGTCTGCCGTAGCGGTCAATCCAACGACCGGTATGCCTGGCATTTGTTGTTTTACAATGGCAAGCTTACTGTATTCTGGACGGAAATGATGTCCCCAACTACTCACACAATGCGCTTCATCTATCGCAATTAATTTGACATTCAGCGTTTTGACATAAGATAAAAAGCTACCGGAAAACAAACGTTCAGGCGAAACATACAGCAATTTGAGTACGCCATTTTGCAGGTCATTATTCACTTCAGCTTCCTCTACACTATCGAGACTGGAGTTGAGATAAGCTGCTGAAATACCATTGGCTCGCAAAGCCTGCACCTGATCTTTCATCAATGCAATCAAAGGCGAGATGACCAAAGTCAGCCCATCCAAAACCAAGGCAGGCAATTGGTAACAAAGCGATTTTCCACCGCCCGTAGGCATCAACACCACAGCGTCTTTGCCTTCGATGATATGCGAAATAATCTCTTTTTGCAAAGGTCGAAAAGTCGAATATCCAAAGTGTTTTTGAAGTACCTGTTCTAATGATAGTTGTGTATCCTGCGTCATGCTCAAAACGATTTTTATATTCGGTAATTTAAGAATAAATTTGAATAATTACCCTCTCTTTTTTCAGCCTCCTATTATAAAGACTGGAAAAAGCAGAAAATTCCATAAAAATCAAAAGACTTTTTTGCAAAGGTTTAGTAAACTTCGCTGCTGCGTAAGCCTCCCGCAAGTTTACTAAACCTATATCCTATCTACTTAAACACGAATGCACGAATAAGTTTTATTCGTGCATTCGTGGCTAATAAATTTCAGGGCAAACGCATCAAAATTTTAGTCGTGTTCTATCAAAACATCGTTGAGCAAATTCCGTTGTCGTCAGACGAATTCAGTTAAAAATACAGCATATTTCCAGGGACAAGCCACTAATTTTAATCAAATCCTTCGTCTGCCGACTATTTCATACTTTGAACACCGCATTAAATTTAAATTTGGAAAATGAAGAAGAAAAGTCGGCTGAGGATGGTTGCTTATCCACACGTATGATGATTTTCAGGACGATGAACTCCTGAATAAATTGAATCGTCAGACGACTCAGGTTGCTTTTTAATTTGATGCGTTTGCCCTAAATAAATTTAGTAAATCTCTTTATTTTATAAAAGGAATCGTAAAAGGATACTTATAAATTTTTCCCGAGTAGGTCTGACCAGTAGCCTTTGCAATAAGGAAAATTTCAATTAAATAAAAGAGAAGAAAGGGGACGAATATAAGACTAAAACTAAAGGCAGAGTCAGTACCGAAAAGTATAGGAATGGATATCATGAAAAATAAAATAGAGCCGATAATCGAATAAATGGTCAGACTGAGCTGAAAGTTTAGGGCATTTTTTCCGTTCTCATTTATGAATGTGCTATCGTCTTTTTTAATGACCCAAATAAGCAGCGGTCCGAGTATATTTCCCAAAGGAATAATAATAGAAGAAAGGGCAGACAAGTGGGCGAGCATGCCCCAGGTTTTATCATCGGAAGAAAGATTCTTTATAATTGTAATGTCCTCTTTTTTATCTTTGATTATAGCTTGCTCATCATCTTTTAGGAAAACATTTTTCAAATTCATGTTATAGTGCTTTAGTTTTAAATAATCAGTGTGTCTATAAGAGAATCAGTTAGTTTTGATTTTTGTTACCCCTTCTGGGAAATGTTAATTTTCAAATCATTCATATAAAATTAAACTGCCAAACCTATACTTTGCCGCTTTTGTCGTATTTTTGCCTGTGCTTAGTGGAAGTTGGTCAATCATTTTCTCGATTACACAATTTTCACAATTTTACAATCATAACAATCTCACAATTCTCATTATGAAAAAAACTTTACTTTTAATCTGCTGTGTATTTGTTGCAGGCGGCCTAATGGCGCAGTGCAGCGACTTGTTTATTTCTGAGTACGTAGAAGGCTCAAACAATAACAAAGCCCTTGAAATTTACAATCCGACTGATGTGCCAGTGAATCTGAGCAACTATGCTTTCGGACGTTTCAGTAATGGCGCGACCTCTACTGCTTCAACGAATGGCGATCCTGTGGTTTTGCCCAATGTCATGTTAGCTCCTTACGATGCTTATGTTGTGGTAGTAGACAGAAGAATAGAAAACGGTTCAGGATTTGACCTGCCCGTTTGGAATGGCAATAATGTCTTCGAAACTGTAGTTGACTCGCTGACAGGTGAGCCAATTCAGGATTTTTGTACTGGCGAAGATCGTTTATTTGTACAATACGTAGGCGATGATGCTGCGAATTCCTTTGAATATGGTGCTTATGATGCACTCTACGATTTGCAAGGTAGAGCCGATACTTTTGCTTGCCCTGATTATAATACAAATAGCCACATGAGCTATAATGGCAACGATGCAGTATTCCTGATTTCAGGTGCTACAGTTTCTCCTGATGGTAGCAATATCATTGACGTGATTGGCGTCATTGGCGAAGACCCGCAAAATACTATCGGACAGCCAGCTTGGGTAGATGCAAATAACAAATGGGTGACTCGCGACATTACAATAACAAGAAGACCTGATATACAAGTGGGTTCCGGTATTGTAGCGGCAGCTTTTAGCGATACTTTAGCTTATAACGAATGGGATTACCACTGCAATAATGACTTCACCAATCTTGGCTCACATGGCTGTAATTGCGACCCATCTTTTGTTGGTATCAATGAAGTCTTGAATGAAGTATCTGTAGCCATCCTGCCTAATCCAGCTGAAAACTGGGTCTTGGTAAATGCGATGGAAGACATCCAACAGCTAGAAGTATTTGACCTGATGGGTAGAACAGTATTCAGTGCCAACTATGCTGGACAAACCAACGAAGTACGCCTGACATTAGAGTCTTTTCAAGCAGGCATGTATGTCGTCAATGTTCATTTTGATAATAATAAACGTACTGTTAAAAAGCTGGTAGTACGCTAAGAATAATTGTAGAATTGTGTGATTGTGAAATTGTATTTTCTTCAGTTTTACAATCATGCAATTTCACAATTTCCCACTGTAACTGGACTTTGGACAATGGGGTATTAGGAAACTGGGGTAAACCTAATTTCCCAATACCCTAATTCCCTTTTTGTCCAAAGTCCAGACTGTAAAGTAATGCTGAAAAGTAAACAAATAAAAAATCATCGTTTATCGTTCATCATTCATCATTAAAAAAACGCTCTCCATGCACAAGCATATCCTTGTCCTATTTGTATTTCTGACCCTCTTTTCCTGCGCTTTCGCGCAAACATATACGCTAAGTGGCAAAGTCACAGACGGCGATTTGTCAGAACCTTTAATTGGGGTCACCGTAATGACAGGCGAAACAGGCATAACGACTGATTTTAATGGCGAATATCGTTTAGAATTGCCCAATGGCACACACGAAATCATCTATTCTTATGTTGGTTTTGCAGAGAAAAAAGAGACGATTGTCATCAATGGCGCAGCAGTTTCCAAAGACATCAGAATGGGCGAATCGTCAGAAATGCTGACCGAAGTCATCGTTACTGCGGACATTGCCATTGAACGCGAAACTCCAGTTGCCTTTTCCAATATTTCTACCCTTAAAATCGAGGAGGAACTGGCTTCTCAGGATATTCCAATGCTGCTCAATTCTACCCCTGGTGCTTATGCCACACAATCAGGTGGAGGAGATGGAGATGCAAGGGTAAGCATTCGCGGATTCAGCCAAAGGAATATAGCCGTTATGCTAGATGGGATTCCTGTAAATGACATGGAAAACGGGCGGGTTTACTGGTCGAACTGGTTTGGGCTGGATTTAGTCACGAAGACGATGCAGGTACAGCGTGGCTTAGGAGCGTCCAAATTAGCCATTCCTTCAGTGGGCGGCACAATTAATATTCTGACCAAAGGTATTGATTCAAAAAGAAGTCTTCGCTTCAGGCAGGAAGTCGGCAACGATGGTTTTTTGCGGTCTACGCTTGGACTAACCAGCGGACGACTGGAAAATGGCTGGGGCATTTCGGTGGCAGGGTCTTATAAGCAAGGAAATGGCTGGGTCGATGGCACAGATACGAAAGGATATTTTTATTACCTCAGAGTTGATAAAGAAATAGGTAATCACCTGATTAGCTTCTCAGGTTTTGGCGCACCGCAGGAACACGGACAACGTTCTTTCCGATCTCGTATTCAGGATTTTGATATTGAATATGCCAAAAAAGCAGGCGTGTCAGATTCTATTGCCGAAACGGGTGGTAATTTTGGCTTGCAATGGAATCAGCATTATGGTGAACTTGAAAGGCGTTCTTTTACCACAGATTATGATACAATACCAGGAGATACTGAACAACTGAATGTCCGTAGAAATTTTTATCATAAACCACAGTTTAGTTTGCGCCATACTTGGTCGCCTAATCAATCAACAGCCCTTTCTAATGTGGTATATGTTTCTATCGGAAACGGTGGAGGTACATCTACGGAAGGTGTACCAGGTAGATATGATGCAGATGGTTTACAGGAAATTTATGATGCTAATGGAACGGTGACCTTTGCCACAGGAGGAGATAAAATATCAGACGGGATTTTGCAGGCAAGCTATAATACACATTTTTGGGTGGGTGCATTATCGACCTTCCGAAAATCACTAAGTGAACAGTTTACTTTTTCGGGTGGAATTGACTTGCGTTATTATAATGGTGGACATTATCGTGAAGTATATGATTTACTAGGTGGAGATTATTACAAAAGTGGGTATAATGCAAGAACAAACACGACTCGCCTCGTTGTAGGTGACCGGTTCGACAGAGATTATGAAAGTTATGTCCCCTGGGCAGGTACTTTTGGCTTACTTGAGTATAAAAATAATGGACTGTCAGCATTTTTCAATGCTTCTTTTGCAGAAACAGGCTATAAATATGAAGATTATCTGACCCCCAAATTTGTTAGCCTTGATGGTGAGGATACTTTTTTAAGTTATAATGCTCCACTGGAGTATAATGGCACATTATATACTGTGGATCACCCCAATCCCGCTGATGTGGCAGATGCTATTACACGAAATGTAGCAGTTGATTCTACTTCTGCACAAAATATTACGATTGGATGGGTTTGGAAACCTGGTTTTACTTTCAAAACAGGGCTGGGCTACAATATTAACGCATCGCATAATGTATTCTTTAATACAGGATACCTGTCAAGAGCGCCTTCCTTTAATGCAACGATTAATGCACAGGGCAACAGCTTGGTCAATAATGTAGAAAATGAAAAAATTATAGCATTTGAGGCAGGTTATAATTATAAGAGTAAAAAATTTGCAGCCAATCTGAATACTTATTTTACCAATTGGGCAAATAAACCACTGTCCCGACTCCCAACTGTACCGCTTGATCCTAGCGATCCCGACTCAGAGCGTGTTACGGTGTTTGTTAGTGGTATCTCAGCTCGACATCTTGGCGTTGAACTTGACTTTGCTTATGAACTGACTCAAAAAATTACTGCTGAAGGGCTGGTCTCGCTGGGAGACTGGATATGGAATTCGGCAGCAGAAACGACACTTCCTGATAATACAGTATATTCCTTCGATGCCAAAGGTGTACATGTAGGAGATGCAGCACAGACCCAATTGGGCGGCTTGATTCGATATGAGCCTATCAAGGGTTTATATTTCAAATTGCAGGGTACATACTTTGGTAAAAACTTTGCCAATTTCAATCCTGAAGACCTGAAAGGCGATAATGCAGGCAGAGAATCTTGGCAAATGCCAAATTATTTCCTGACGAATTTGCACACAGGATACAGGTTTAAAGTCAAAGATTTAAGAATGGGCGTTCGCTTCAATGTTCTGAATTTATTTGATACGAAATACATCGGTGATGCGACCAATAATGATGGCTTCCTATCACCTGGATATAACGATTTTGATGCCAAATCAGCCTCCGTATTTTTCGGACAAGGCAGACGTTTTAATACTTCATTTCAAATTACTTTTTGAGTTGAGTAATTGAGTTATTAGGTTGATTAAGTTATTGAGTATTTTGCAAATCAAAATAATCACTCAATCACTCAATCACTCAATCACTCAATCAATCACTCAATCACTCAATCACTCAATCACTCAATCACTCAATCACTCAATCACTCAATCAACTCAATCACTCAATCAACTCAATCAACTCAATCAGCATGAAAAAAATACTACTTATAATAGCTACGGCATTTTTGGCCATTCCAACCGTATTCGCGCAAACGAATATTGCAGATGCCAGAACTTTTGCACAAGGCTCCACTGTGACCGTAACAGGCATCGTGATGAATGGCCCGTCTTTGGGCATCATTCGTTATATTCAGGACGGTACAGCCGGTATTCCTGTTTATGATCCAGGTGTTAGTACCGAATGGAATCAGGGCGATGAAGTTACATTGACCGGAGAAATGACCGCTTTTGGTGGCGTCATTCAAATTGGTACGACAAGCAGTGCTACGGTCAATTCGACAGGCAATACCTTATATGCTGCACAAACGAGTACGCCGAATAATTTCTGGCCGACTTATGAGTCTGAGCTGGTGGAAGTACAGGATGTTACTTTTGAGAATCAGGGCAGACCATTCACTGTAGGTATTCACGAATTTACACAAGCGAGTTCTGGTCAGGCGGGCTACATTTATGTCCGTTCTAATCATCCTTTATTATGTACGCCGATTCCTTATGGCACAGTCAATTTGAGCGGCATTTCAGCAGCCTATAATAGCGATGCTCAATTATTACCAAGAGATGCAAATGATCTGCAACAGACCAGCAATATTTATATCGAAACAGCTCCTAAGCAGTCAAATATCTCTACAGATGGCTTCAACGTAGTTTGGGAAACCAATACAATGGCGACTCATGGCATCCGTTATGGTTTGACAGATGCTTTAGAGCTAGGCGATGTAGCAGCAGGCTCAGGAAGCCTGGAAGGTATGTACACTTTCTCAGGACTAGATCCTGCAACGGCTTATTATGTGCAGACTTACTCAACAGTGGCTGGTGAAACAACAGAATCACCTATTCAAGTCTATATGACGGCGTCCAATTCTACAGGTGTTATTCAACCCATATTCAATAATATTGCTGATTATTCTGTGTCTTCCGGTACAGATGCATTGACACATTATGGACCACAGCTTTTGCAGTATTTCATAGATAAAATTGGTGCTGCGCAAAGTACGGTCGATGTCATGATGTATAATAATAACCGCACCGATTTGACACAGGCTTTGATTGACGCGCATAATCGGGGCGTTGTGGTGCGCTACATTACGGATGGGGACAATCTGAACTCTGGTATATCCAATAATCCACCGCCTTTTTCTGTGTATAATGTACAAATCAATACTGGGTTAATGCACAATAAAATTCTGGTGATAGACGCAGAGTCGGTCAATGATTGCTGGGTGATTTCTGGCTCGTCCAACTGGACAAGCAATGGCATTGGTTCTGATTATAATAATGTAATTGAAATTCAAGATCAGTCGCTCGCAAGGGCTTATACGATGGAATTCAATGAAATGTGGGGCGGTGCTACACCTACACCGGGTATCTTTGCTGCACTGGCAGGTGAAAATAAAGAAGACAATACTCCACATCTGTTCAATATCGGCGGCGTGATGGTAGAAAGCTATTTTTCACCATCTGATTTTGTGTCTTGTGAGATAGAAAGAGCGGTTCGCAGCGCAGATTCTAAAATTGATTTTGCAGTCTTATCCTTTACTTATAATGACTTGGGAACGGCTATAGCTGACGAGCATTTTGAAGGAACTACCGTTCGTGGTTTTATTGAAAGTACAAGCGATCAAGGAACAGAGTATGATTTTTTATTGGCCAATAATGTCAATGTTATGGATCACCCACCAAGTCAGTCAATGCACCACAAATATGTCATTGTTGATGCCGACGCGCCATCGTCCGATCCATTGGTAGTGACAGGTTCACACAATTGGTCAACTAGCGCAGAAACTAGAAATGATGAAAACACGCTCATTATTCACGACGAGTCGATTACCAACCAATACTGGCAGGAATTTGAAGCACGATGGGCAAATCTGGTCGGCATAGTAGCTGTACCAACGCTTGAAGGGTTCAAAATCAATACTTATCCCAATCCAGCCAATGCTTATGTTCAATTGGACATGACACTGGAAAATATGGAGGATATTCAGGTAGAAGTATTTGATGTAAATGGTAAACCGATACAGGCTTTTGAATTGGCAAATATTTCCAGCACGTATGTACATACGATGGACGTCAGCCATTTGCCGACAGGCAGCTATTTTGTTGCTTTTACAATAGATGGTTTGACGAAGGTGAAGATGATTGAGGTGGTGAGGTAATGTAAATTCAAATACAAACATCAAATTCAAACTCAAATGTAATTGAGTTGAAATGAAAATTATAGAATGTCGAAGTGAGCCTGGCTTGCTTCGACATTTTTGTTAACCCAAGTTAAAATAGTAGCCCCCAATTTTACATTTTCACAGTCTGTAGTTTATAGGGTTTATGACGTTTGATCGTGTGTATAGCAAATTGCACAATTTTGCCGTTCCATTCGCCCAGGGTTTTAACCGACCTGTGCGATTGAATTAAGTACCCATGAATAAATTTATTGGCTACCAAATAATTCGTCGCGATGCGACTTGAATAGCCTTCCAATTTGATAACTTTACAAAGTGTCGTAGACACAATCTATCTGGTAGCCAATGGTTTTAACCATGGGCGAGAGAGAAAGTGCAATTTGTAATACACTTTGACCAGCGTTGATAAGATTTGGGGCTACATATTCAACTTGGGGTAACTATCCTTAATGATTGTATGACTGTTCCGCCAATTCTTCAATAAAATCCACTTTTGCATTTTTGTACTTATCCTTCTTTAGCATGTCCCGCATTTTGGAAATCGTTTGGATAGGGCCTCGGTCTATAAAGGCATTTGTCAGGAAGATAGGAATATTGCCACCGGGGTCTGTTTTTATAGTATAAATGATATGGACGATACCGCCTGACTTAGGCGTCAATATCCATTGCGCATCCAGTTTTTCTACACGCACCATTCCCTTTTGTCGGGGGTAGCTATCATGTTTGGAAGTAGAAGTAGACGTGACGACTTTGGTTTCGGGGTCTTGTTCGACCAAAGAACTGAGTATCACATCCCGATTATTCAGTGGCCAGGGGAAATCAGAAATAGAATAATAATAGATATGATTAGGTGCAATGGTCTGAGTAATTTTGGCTTCATCAGTACTATACACCCAGCTTGTATAAGCATTGACATCATCAAATAAAGCGATAATACTACTGAGTGAAGTCTGCATTTCAGTAACAATTTTCAGTTCCTTAATGCCAGATTCTCCAATATTTCGGGTGTAAATTTTAAGGTCTTTTTTATCTTTTTTAAGCGTCCAACTGTCTTCCTGCCCAAAGGCTAATCCAGTAATTAGCAAAAGCAGGCAATAGGTCAAAATATTCTTGATCATTATGTTGAGTTGGTTGAGTAATTGTGTTGATTAAGTTATTGAGTTTACTTTATGACGCAGAAATTCCTAATTAGCACAATAACTTAATACACTCAATTAACTCAATACGCTCAGTTCTACATCTGTAGTCCATCATTAGGCAATTCAATTTCATTAGTTGCCCCAAATTTTTTGCGGGCATCCAGAAAGCGAGTGTCCAGTTTTTCCTCCACATTTTCCATCTGCTCAAACAGGCTTTCTCGCTCTTCCTCTTGTTCTAAACTTGGCTTAGGCAACACGGAAATATCCACAATGCGTTTATACTGTTTAGTCATTGCATCCTTATGAAATTCTAGCAAAGCTAGTGCCGAATCTTTATATTCCGTACTTTTTTTAAAAGCAGTCAGTTGCTGCGTATTAACCAAGGATTCTTCAATTTGTTGTTGTGTGCGGGTATATTGGTCTGCAATTCGTTGTGAATCTGCCGCAGCCATTTCTTCCAGTAGATGAAATAATTCACGATTGACATGCATCATTTCTCCGATAATTTTCGAATCATAGACCAGCGGGTCGGAAATTGTTTCCTTAGCAGTCTGTTTACAACCAGTCCATGCCAGTAGGCCCAGCAGTAAAAGCATGATGTTTTTTGTTAATTGCATTTTGAATGAGTTTTTATAAAATATCCAGAGACAAAATAAGGCATTTTAGGGGAAATAAAAAACCCCGGACGAACCGGGGAAAAAAACTCTCCAATGGAGAGAAAAAAAAATTGACCACAAAGTTAGCTGTTTTTCAGGAATACACGTTAAACTTCAACTGAAATTATTTTTTATTATTAAAAATAGTTAGATTTGGCAACGAGTTAATCACACACGCCGTTTATAAAATACAATGAACACTGTCGCTAAATATTTTTGCCTTTTGTTATGTTGTTTGTCTGCCAACACTTTACAAGCAACCCATATCGTCGGTGGAGAAATGAATTATGAGTGCCTCGGCAACGATCAGTACCGAATCACCCTACAGATTTTTCGAGACTGCGAGACAGGTGTGCCTTATTTCGACGAGCCTGCTTCCATTGGCGTCTTTGACGAAAATGACACCTTATTATATGATTTGCGAGTCTATCCAATGGGAGACGACACACTCGATCCGACTTTACAAAACCCCTGCCTTGTCGTGCCGCCTACCGTTTGTTATCACACGACTAGTTACGATACCATTGTAGAACTGCCTTTCATACAAGGTGGTTATCAAATGGCTTATCAGCGTTGCTGCCGCAATCAAAGTATTCTGAACATTGAATTGCCATTGGAAACCGGGGCAACTTATTACAGCTATATTTCGGAAGAAGCTTTATTAGGTTGTAATAATAGTGCCTACTTTAATGACTGGCCGCCCTTCTTTATCTGTGCTAATTTTCCTTTTGAATTTGAACATTTCGCAGTAGATGTGGATGGAGATTCGGTCGTCTATGAAATGTGCGCACCCTTTGAAGGAGCAACGTTCAATATTCCCCGCCCGCAGCCACCCAATCCTCCGCCCTACGATTCGGTTATTTGGGTAACGCCGCCTTACAACACGGAAAATATGCTCAATGGTATGCTCGGCTTACCAACGGATGTTTTAAAAATAAACTCAGAAACAGGTTTTCTGGAAGCCTTACCGAATACCGTCGGGCAGTTTGTCGTCGGTATATGTGCCAAAGAATATAGAAATGGTATTTTAATTTCCACTACTCGACGGGATTTTCAATTCAATGTTGGGACTTGTGGCTTGGAAGTCGTCTCGTCTTTTTTTACACCAGAAGTACAATGTAACAGTACTTTGGAAGTCTTTTTCGACAATCAAAGTGCAGGTTCTAATGACTATTTTTGGGACTTCGGCGACTTAAATTCCACAACTGATACGTCAAATATTTTTGCACCTACTTATACTTATCCCGATACAGGAACGTATGAAATTACGCTCATTGTAGGTGGGGGAGGGACGGCTTGTACCGATACCTTTACCCGCGAAATCAACTTGCAATACGAATCACTTGATGTCAGTTTTGATATTGAATACAATAGCTGTCAGGATACCTTGTTGGTCGATTTTATTGATATTTCAACCGACTCCCTCAGTAGCATTGAAGAATGGAATTGGGATTTTGGCAATGGACTCACTTCGACAGATCAATACCCAACCATCCCTTACGATACATCGGGAACTTATACCATTTATCTGGATGTAGTGGCCGCAAATGGCTGCGTGGGCAGCGACTCGGCAATTGTTTCTTTTGGTATTCCGTACATTGATTTGCCCGAATTTGCCCCGATCTGCGAAGGAGAAACCGCCTATGAACTTAATCCTGACGGCAATCCAGATTTCTTTTATGAATGGACGCCTATAACCGATTTGAGTAATCCAAATTCCCCCAATCCAATTGCCACGCCTTCACAAACCACAACTTACACTGCTTTTGTTTCTGTGTATAATAGCTTTGATACCTGTACAATTAGCGAAAGCGTCACGGTAGTCATTCCACCAGCAGTCAGTGTTGATGCAGGCGTAGATGAAACGACCTGCAACCAAAATTATACTTTAAATGCCTCTGGCAATAATGCAATAGAGTATTTCTGGTCAGACACCGCCGATTTTAGCAATATTTTAAATCCATCCGGCAGCAATATCATAACTGTTGCCCCAAGTCCGGACGGAACAACTTATTACGTAGAAGCCTTCGACCAGTACGGCTGCTCTGCCATAGATGAAGTAGTCATCACGAGTAGTGCCGTCAATATAGAAGCGGGTAATATCCAGCAAATCTGCAATGGCAATACCGCAATGCTGGAAGTCACCAATCTCAATCCAGCACAAGAATTGACCTACACTTGGTCACCAACGGGCTCCATCTTAAATGGTGCAAATACCGCCAATCCCGAAGTCGCTCCCGCAACGACAACAACCTACACCGTTACTGCCACCAATGCCTTCGGATGCACCATGACTGCCCAGGCAATTGTCAGCGTGTCGAGTACTGCACCCTCACTAAGTGCAAGCGTCGATCCAGACACTATTTATGCAGGAGAAACTGTGCAAATCACAGCAACAGATGACCCCGACTACACTTACGAATGGACACCATCCGACTGGCTCAGTGCAGATGATATTGCCAGCCCTGTAGCCATGCCGCCTGAAACAGTAACTTATTATTTAGAAATACGCGACGAATTTGGCTGCATCAATACCGACTCAGTCACAGTTTATTTACGCCGATTCATCTGCGATGATCCTTATATTTTTGTGCCCAATGCGTTTACACCAAATGACGATGGCAAAAACGACATCCTCTACGTCCGCGCCAATGCCGTAACAGAAGTCTATTTTGTAGTCTATAGTCGCTGGGGCGAACAAATGTTTGAAACCGAAACACTAGATGTCGGCTGGGACGGGACTTATAAAGGCAAAAAACTCAGCCCAGATGTATATGGATACTATTTAAAAGTCCGCTGCCTGAATAACGAAGAGTACATAAAAAAAGGAAATGTAACTTTGATAAGGTAACTCGTGATTGGTGATTAGTAACTCGTGATTGGATTTGAACATCTTAAGACCCTAGTGTGGTTCAAAAAACAGCCCAATGCGGCAACCCAGTAAAGCTCAATAGACATGAATAGACTATTCTACATATCAATTCTACTACTGTTAAGCATCAATGGCTTGGCGCAGGACATCCATTTCTCCCAATTCTATAATGCGCCATTACAAACCAATCCTGCCATGACAGGAATATTTGGAGGAGATGTGCGCTTTGTCGGCAATTTCCGCCACCAGTGGGCTTCTGTGCCTGTACCTTACACCACCTTCTCAGGCTCATTCGAACACAAACTCGTCCCCAAACTCATAAAAACCAATGGACTTGCTGCTGGATTACTCATCAACCAAGATCAGGCAGGCGACTCAAGACTAAGCCTAACCAACATCATGGCTTCCGCAGCTTATGCACAAGCCATGAACGATCAAAATTTTGTATCCATCGGCTTCCAAGTTGGCATCGGACAACGCCGCATCGACATGGCTGCCCTCACATTCGATTCACAATTTAATGGCGATATCTTCGATCCCAATTTGCCTACGCAAGAAAATCTGCCCATTCTCAATTTTGTCTACCCAGATATGAATGCTGGCATCAACTGGCATTTCCAGCTTCCCGACCTCCGTACCTGGGTCAATGCAGGCGCAAGCCTCGCTCACCTCAACACGCCAAGACAAAGTTTTTTTGAAAATGATGATGTCCGCCTTAGTCGCAAACTGGCTTTCAGTACAGATGCTTCTTTCCCAATCTCTGCTAAATTGGACTTGCAGCCTGCCTTGCTTTATCAAAGACAAAATACCTATCAAGAATTGGTTTATGGTACAAATGTAAAATACCACCTGACAGAAAATGCAGGCAATGAAATGGGCTTGCTGTTCGGCGGCTGGCACCGCTGGGGCGACGCCATCGCTTTTTTTGCAGGACTAGACTATACGACGCTGAGTGTAGGAATAAGTTATGATATTAATATCTCGCCTTTTAATGTAGCGACAAATGGCAATGGCGGACCAGAACTTTCAGTGATTTATACCATTGCCAAGGTGAAAGGGATGGAGAGCTATAGGTCTTGCCCTATTTTTTAAACCTACCACCGTACCGACGACTTTAGCCGTCGAGTGTCCTTATAGTTTGTCAAAAGTATTGGTTTTCAAAAACTTCCAACGGTTTGGTAAACTTGTGAGAAGGCATAAGAGAAGCCAGTTTGCTAAACCTTCTAATGCTTTCTTTCTGGGGTAGGCTTAGCAAACTTTCCTTTCACACAGGACTTACCTGAAAGTTTACGAAACCATGTAATAATACAATTTGATAATCTCGCTAATTTCACTTATTTTTGAATAAAATAAAATAGATGAGTTCAACAGAAATTAGGCTTGCTTTACACAAATATATTGACCAGGCTGACGACCGTTTTGTCGGAGCAGTTTATGCTATGGTGCAACAATATATGGATCAGGATGAAATTATTGTATATAGCACGGATGGAAAACCATTGACCCAGAAACAAATGGCAGAAGAAGTTCAGGCTGCTTACGCAGATGTCAAAAAAGGGAATTTTAAAACGACAGCGCAAGTCCGTGAAGAAATAAAAAAGTGGACGAAACCATGAAAAAGTACACCATTATTTGGTCTGACCAATCCCTGTCTTCTTTGAATCACATCTACCATTTTATTTCAAGTTCTTCTCCGCAAAATGCCAGTAAAGTTGTTGATGCTTTGCTCAATCTTGGCGATTCCTTGGCGACCTTTCCAAATGGCTATAAATCAGAGCCTTTATTGTCTAATGAAGCAACAACCTATAGAAGTGTATCTAAATGGAATTATCTGCTCATTTATACTGTGGAAGAAGAAACACAAACTGTTGTTGTTGTCAAAATATTTGACACTCGCCAAAATCCTATAAGAATGTCAGTAGAATCTTGATGTTCAACTGATTAAATAAATTCAACACAAGAATTCGAAAAACCAAGCACTTTCCCGTATCTTCAATTCAAATTTTTCCAATAACCAAAACCCATATTTCAAAATGAAAAAAAATCTACTATTCCTACTCTTGGCAATAAGCATCACCGCCTGCCAAAGCCCCACAACAACAGATGCCGATACAGACACCACAACAGCCAATAGTAATTTAGACAAATACGTAAACGTCCGCCTCGGTACGGATATGACGCTGACCGACAAGCAGAAGCAAATGATTCCTTTGCTCATAGACGCTGCGAAACTCATGGATCAGTGTTTTTGGTATGAAGCGTATGGCAATCGCTCCACCTTGTCTGTCAAAGATGCCGACCTGTCGAAATTTGTCAATATCAATTATGGTCCCTGGGATCGACTGGATGGCAATAAACCTTTTGTGCCAGGCGTAGGCGATAAGCCATTGGGCGCGAATTATTACCCAAAAGACATGACTAAAGAAGAATTTGAGGAAGCAGATCTGCCGGGCAAAGACGGCTTGTATAATTTCATCCGCCGTGCGCCAGATGGCAAGTTGATGACTGTGCCTTTCCATAAACAATTTGCCGTACAACATAAAAAGGCAGCCGATTTATTGCGACAAGCAGCCGAACTCGCAGAAGATGCTGGTCTAAAACGCTATCTCAGCCTCCGCGCTGATGCTTTGCTGGACGACGATTATCAGCCTAGCGATATGGCTTGGCTGGATATGAAAAATAATACAATAGATGTGGTCATTGGACCAATTGAAACCTACGAAGATCAGTTGTTTGGTTATAAGGCAGCGCATGAGGCCTATATCTTAGTCAAAGACCAGAATTGGAGCAAAAGGCTGGAAAAATATGCGCAGTTTTTACCAGAATTGCAGCGCGGGATTCCTGTGGCTGAAAAATATAAGAAAGAAGAGCCAGGACGCGATACGGAGTTGAATGCTTATGATGTGGTGTATTATGCAGGCGACTGCAATGCAGGTAGCAAAACCATAGCCATCAACCTACCCAATGATGAGGAGGTACAACTGCAAAAAGGCACACGCCGTCTGCAACTCAAAAACGCAATGCGGGCTAAGTTTGATAAAATATTACTGCCGATTGCTGATGTTCTTATTGACGAAAGTCAGCGCAAACACATTACTTTTGATGCCTTTTTTGGCAATACCATGTTTCATGAAGTCGCACATGGGTTGGGCATTAAAAATACAATTGATGGTAAAGGTACAGTTCGTAAAGCTTTGAAAGAACACGCTTCGGCACTGGAAGAAGGCAAGGCAGATATTTTGGGCTTGTACATGATTAATCAATTGCACAAAAAAGGGGAAATTGAAGGCGATATAAAGGATTATTACGTGACTTTTATGGCGGGTATTTTCCGTTCTGTTCGCTTTGGAGCTTCTAGCGCACATGGGAAAGCAAACATGATTCGCTTCAATTATTTTAAAGAAAAAGGTGCATTTGAACGAGATGAAAAAACGGGCAAGTATCAAGTCAATTTTGAAAAACTACAGCAGGCAACAGATGATTTGTCAGGCTTGATTCTGACTTTGCAAGGCGATGGCGATTATGAAGGCGTTGCAAAATTAGTGGCAGAGAAAGGCGTCATTGGCACACAATTGCAAAGCGAACTAGATAGGTTGAGCGATGAAGGTATTCCTGTAGATGTGGTGTTTGAGCAGGGCTTGAGTGTGTTGAATCTTTGAATAACGAATAATGAATTTCGAACACCGAATGTCGAAGTGAGTGTAATACAGCGTCACGGACGCGGTCTGCTACATCTTCGTGAAAAGGCATCTTTGTTTAAATTTCAAAAGTAAAAAAACAAGGGTGTTCGATTAAAGTATGGAATAGTCGGCAGACGAAGGATTTTATGAAAATTGGTGATTTATCCCTTTAGATATGCCGTATTTCTAACCGAATTCGTCTGACGACAACGGAGTTTACTCGATCATACCTTAGTCGAACACTACCAAAAAAACAAATTCCAAATAATATAGAGGTGTGGAGAGAAAATCCTAAAAACAGAAAGAAACGCCTGTGCTACAATAACTAAAATTACGAAGTAATTTGCTCAACCCGTAACTCGAAAACCCGAAACTCAACCAACGCGCAACTCAATCACTCAATTCCCACTTTCACGACGAGAAATTTCATCCCGAATCCTTGCTGCTTCTTCGTAATTTTCGTTCTTCAGCACTTCATCTAATTTTTCTTTCAGGTTATCTAATTCGTATTCAGACAAAGAAGGTTCTTCTTTTCCTTTGCGCTGCTGACGGCGCGGAGCTTCTTCTTCGCCATGTGTTTCCAGCACAACTCCGGCAGCTTCCAGGATAAATTCATAGGAATAAATCGGACAATCAAACCGGACTGCTAAGGCGAGTGCATCTGAAGTGCGAGAATCAATTTCTACCACTTCACCATTGCGTATGCAAACCAGTCGTGCATAAAACACACCATCCAAAAGGTTACTGATGATAACCTCTTTGAGTTCTACCTCAAAGGTACTCAACACATTACGCATTAGGTCGTGTGTAAGTGGGCGAGGCGGACTCATGCGTTCCATAGCTACTGCAATAGACTGAGCCTCAAAGCCGCCAATGACAATTGGTAAGCGTCTTACTCCTTTCATCTCCCCTAAAACCAGTGCATAGTTTTGGGATTGTGTAGCTGTATGCGAAATGGCTACTATTTCTAGTTCAATTTTTTTCATACGAAAAGTAGAGTTTGATTGAAACCCTGATGAGCAAAAGTACTAAAGACCTGACAGGTTTTCAAAACCTGTCAGGTCTTTTTTCAACCTTTATGCTTTTTAATGGCTTCCGTCAGACGCGGCACTACATCAAATAGGTCACCAATAACACCATAATCTGCTGCTTTAAAGAACGGTGCTTCTGGATCTTTATTGATTACAACAATAGTCTTACTTTGGTTTACACCTGCCAGGTGTTGAATAGCACCAGAAATACCAATGGCGATATATAAGTTCGGACGAATGGCAACACCCGTTTGACCAACATGCTCGTGGTGTGGTCTCCAACCTACATCTGCAACAGGACGTGAGCAGGCGGTCGTTGCGCCGATTATATCTGCCAGGTCTTCGATAATGCCCCAGTTAGCAGGATCTTTCACGCCACGTCCAGCGGATACTACGAGTTCTGCTTCAGGAAGTGGAACTGTACCTTTTACTGTGCTGACTTCTTTTACACGCACTCTGCTTGCTGGTACGCTTACACCTGCATCTTCTACCGCCACATCGCTTCCTACAATTTCAGGTGGAAAGGTGTTTCCTGTAACAGAAACTACTTTTTTGGCAGAAGTGATGTTATAATCTGCAATGGCTTTGCCGGAGAACACGTTTTTCTTCACGACAAAACCAGCAGCTGTGTCTGGGATGCTTTTTACACCACTCACAGAGCCTGCATCCAAACGCACAGCAACTCTACCTAGCAAAGATTTGCCTGTAGAATCATCTGCCATTACGACAACAGTCGCACCAACATTTTCTGCTACCTGAGCAATAATATTGGTGTAAACGCCGCTATCAAAAGCATCTACACCTGCGATATTCAGCACTTTGCTTGCACCGTACTGCCCCAAAATTGCTGCATTTTCTACATTGCCTATTGTGAGTGCAACGGCTTCTGTACCTAGTGCCTGCGCTGTTTTATATCCGTAAGTTACTGCCTCGAATGCCGATTTTTTCAACTGGCCTTCCGGGCTACTTGTATATATTAAAACCATAATTTGGTCTAATTTTAAGTTTGAATAATTTAAATGACTTTTGCTTCGCCGTGCAGTAATGCAACCAACTCGTCCATGTTTTCCGCGTCTACATAGCGGCAATCTGACTTAGCTGGTGGTAAAGCGTAGGAAACGATGCTTGCTTTTTCGTCCACAGCGACTGCAGGAACAACGTTAAGGGGCTTGCGTTTTGCCTGCATAATACCACGCATATTTGGGATGCGTTGTTCGGCAAGTCCTTTAGCGGCACTGAGTACAAATGGCGTATCGACTTCTACAATTTCCTGTCCGCCTTCTATATCTCTGGCAATGGTGGCAGTATTACCTGCCATATCCATTTTAGTCGCATAAGAAATGAAAGGCATGTCCAGCATTTCGGAAACCATTGCTCCGATTTGAGAACCATTATAATCAATCGTCTCTTTACCGAAAAATACCATATCGTAGCTGCCAGCTTTTGCTTGTTCGGCAATTTGTTTGGCTACAAAATAAGCACTGCCGCCTGCTGCATCGACGCGAATCGCATCGTCTGCACCAATCGCAAGGCCTTTGCGAATAATGGCGTCATTATCGGCTGTACCTACATTGATAATCGTCACTGTACCGCCTGCGGACTCCTTGAGTTCCAATGCGCGTACCAATGCGTACCATTCATCATAAGGATTCATAATGTACTGAACCCCTTGTGTATCAAACGCCGTGTCACCATCTGTAAAGGAAACCTTAGTTGTAGTATCAGGTGTTTTGCTCACACAAACTAATAATTTCATATTATCTGTATATGTTTATTTATAAAAGTTTCAATATCTTTTGAAAATTAGTGTGCAAAGGTAACAAAAGGGGAGGAGAAATGTTTGATTTTGGTGGAGTTTTTAGTTTGAGGCGATGGTCAATAGTTGATAGGACATAACTGTGTCTATAGAATTTAAGCGATTCTTACATTCATTTTGCTTTGCAAAATGGGTATGAAAATATATGACTCTTAGGTGAATTTGATGCTCGTCTTTCTAACTTCTTACGCCTGTCAATTCAACTCACCCCAACCCCTCTCTTGCGAAAAGAGGGGCTATTTTCAACAAGTTGAAAAATTATAACGTACATATTTGAATTTCGACAAACCATCGACTATCGACCGTGGACTATGGACAGAATTTTACTTCGCCAATGATTTTTCCACCATTTTAGTCAAGCTTTCTATCAGCAGACTCTGGTGTTTAATGGTGTCCTGCAACTCTTGAACTTCAGTATGCAGTGCTTTTTTGATATTTTGTGGAGAAGGTAGGAAAGGACTCACTTTGGCACGAACATACCAGACTTCCCGAATATCACCAATATCCATACGGAATGGTTCGTAATAACTATTATCTGAAATCAGTTCGAGTTGCTTCTCTGTTTTGAAGTGATTACTGACTCGCTTCACCAATACATCACCTCTAGTCACAATAACATAGACATAATTGTCCTTAATCGAAGTTTCCCAAAGCGTAGGTTCCAGGTAACTGCAAACCACTTTATCGCCTTCAAACAAGGTCGGTTCCATACTATCACCAGCAACATCGAAAGAACGGTGCGTACCTACTTTATACTTATAATCTGGAAGCGTATAAGTTGGCAAATCCTGAATAAAGGTAGGGTCTGTCATTTGCCCGGCATAACCCGCCTGCGCAGGAATAGGGACATGTACAATCCGCTCATCTTCCTGCGAATTGGTCACAATAGTCAGCACGCGGAAGCTTTTATGGTCTTCTTCGCTCATAAACATTGGACCCTCGCCGGTATAGACATACACCGGATTGATTTTATATTTTTCAACGGCTTTGCGCAATAATTCTATCGTAACATCGCGTCTTCCTTTAAGTATTTCACTCAAGCTTTGGGGGAGATATTCCAACGAAAGGGCAAATTGACGGCTAGACCGGACTTGATTGTCTTCACGAAGTTTGTTGTGACATTTAATAAATCGCTGAGTGATAATACTGTTCATAATTTTGTTTTAAAGGCAATACTTAACGTAAATGAATGACAAAGTTATAAATTAATTGCGTAAAATTCCACTTTTCACACCAAAAAGGTTATATTTTATGTAAATATTCTGCTTTATCCGCGAATTAGCTTACTTTTGCAGCATCATTTTTTAAAACAAAGAAAAAGCAATTACCTAAAATAGAGTTTGGACGAAAAGAAGCGAGACTACTTAGCTACGTGCAAATTATTTCAGAATAAAGTCTAGTTAGTCTCAATTGTTTTTTAAGAAAAAATAAACACTGATTATGAATTGTTTAGCGTCTCGCTTCTCGCAGCATAGCGGTCTCGCTTCTCGCTTCTAAAACTTAATAAAACCAAGTAATATGTTAGAAACCATTAATCTTAGCAATATTCTTTTTTTAGATGTAGAAACCGTTTCTGGTAAAGCCAGTTACGATGAAATGCCCGAAGGTTTACAAGAAGCATGGCAGAAAAAAGCAGCACAAGCTTATCGTTATGCCGAAGACATGCCTGGACCACAAGAGACCTATATAGAAAAGGCGGGCATTTACGCAGAGTTCGGTAAAATTGTCTGTATTTCTGTCGGCTATATTGTCGTAGAAGCAGGTGGTGAAATGCACTTTCGACTCAAGTCCTATTATGGAGATGACGAAGCCAAACTGCTGATTGATTTTGCACAATTACTAGAAAAAACACCTCGCTTTGCCTACCTCTGTGGACATAATATCAAGGAGTTTGACATTCCATATATTTGTCGGAGAATGGCGATTAATTTATTGCCTTTTCCAAATAAACTGCGCATACACGGCAAGAAACCCTGGGAACTCAACTACATGCTGGACACGCTCGAATTATGGAAATTTGGCGACCGTAAAAACTATACTTCTCTGAATCTACTTTGCCAGGTTTTTGGTATTCCGACGCCTAAGAGCGATATGGACGGCAGCAAAGTAGGCGTGGCTTACTGGGCAGATAATGCGCTGGAAGACATTGCGATTTATTGTCAGAAAGACGTCCTGGCTACAGCTCAATTATTCCTAAAACTGCTGCGCAAAGATTTGATTAAAGACGAGCATGTGCACGTACCTGAGTTGTCATGAAAAAAGCTGAGATCCATCGTCCTACTGTTTTGAGCATTGCTGGTTTCGACCCCTCCGGCGGAGCAGGCATCAATGCAGACATTAAGACTTTTGAGGCGCATCAAGTCTATGGTTTTGGCGTCTGTTCAGGCTTGACGGTGCAGAATGATGTCGAATTTCATGCTGTACACTGGACAAGTCCCAAATTGATGGTACAACAAATCGACCTGCTCTTTCAGCGTTTTGATATAGCTGTTGCTAAAATTGGCTTAATAGAAAATCTGCAGATATTACAGCAAATCACTCAGCATCTAAAACAACTAAACCCAAATATTTTTATCATCTGGGATCCAATTTTAAAAGCCAGTGCAGGTTTTGAATTTCACCAGCGCATTGATGTTGTTTTATTGCAAAATTTGTGCAAAAAAACAGACCTCATTACACCAAATTTACCAGAATTCAATCAATTATTTCCCAATTTAACACCCGAAAAAGCCGCTCAAGAATTTCAATGCCACCTACTCGTCAAAGGCGGACATCAGACCGGCAAATTTTCCACTGATGTATTGGCACAAGTCCATGCGCCCGCCCAGCATATCCAACAAGCCCGCTCGCCTTATGATAAGCATGGCACAGGCTGTGTGCTTTCTGCTGCCATTGCTGCAAATCTGAGTCTTGGTTTTGATTTATTTATTTCTTGCATTCGTGCGCAGGCTTATGTGGCTCGCTTTATTGCTAGTGATGTAGGTTTGTTGGGGTTTCATGGGGATGGATATGTCGTTTAATTTTTTGATTGAAAGTCGCCGCAAAGTAATTTTCACCCCTTCAAATCCATCTCTGGCCACTCCCCATTTATCAGACGTGGAAAACCAAAATCCTGCTGCCATTGTGAAGTATCAAATCGAGAATATTCATTGCCTTTGATGAAAAATACTTTATTTCGGTGGCAAATTGCCGCATCAATATCTTCCTGAAAACTCAGTCCTGGGAAATTATTGGCAATTAACCTTGGGAAACCTGCATCTGCTTTGCCTTTTTTGATGTCGTATCGCACAAACTGACTTCCACTGAAAAAATAAGCCGTTCGTTTATCCCATCGAACTGCGGCATCAATTTTCGTAAAACCCAAATCGGGAAAAAACTGGTCAATTAACTGCGGAAAACCAGGATCTTGGCGACGGTCTTTTATGTCATATCGAATACACTGATTGCCGCGAAACATATAGACTTTATTGCCACTCCATTTGACAATGGCATCTATCTCATTGGTAAAATCCATGCCTGGAAAAACCTGGCTAATGGGCTGTACAGGATTTAAGATTTTTTGCTGACGCAAATGGTATTCTATACAAGATCGATTTTTGAAAAAGTAAGCCCTTTTCTTTTTATAAGGCAACATAGAATAAATAAACGGACGCAGTGCGGGCTGCGGATCGGGTGGGGGAGGCGGATCTGGCTGTGGGTCAGGGTCAGGCTGAGGATCTGGATCTGGTTGTGGGTCAGGCTGTGGATCAGGATTGGGTGGAGGAGGTGGTGCTGGAGCGAGGTCGTAAGCGTAATCCAATTGATGAATGTCCAGCAATTGATTGATGCTATGATTCCATGGATCCATAATACGGTCGGCTCCAAGTGCATCTGGGATGTTGGAAAAATTGCTTTGTTGCCATAGGTGCCAATATCGATCCACAGCAGCATGATGCAACCAAAATAGTGGGTCACGTGGAGACCGCATATTGACCATGTTTCCGCCCACCCATATATGTATTGGATTGTGCGCATTGGTTTCCAGTCTATTGGTAAAGCTGCGAAAATTACCATCCGCCATAATACTGTTCATCAAAGACTGAGTGGGAAAAGCACCTCTAGGCGAACCACCTGGATCACGCCCAGTAGATAATCCGAGATAATTCAATAATTTTGGCGGAATTGAGCGTTGTGCCGGCCAATCCCAGTAGGGGATGGCAACTGATGGATTGACACTTTGCAATACTTTTTCAAACTCCAATACATAAGCACGATGCCAGGGCAAAAAACGCCATAAACCAGGAATACCGGCACCGTGTACATGTCTGTTCATCGTGTGAAAAGCGACAAACTCAGCAAGGCGTCCATCATTTACAGTCACTTCAAAAGCCTGAATAAAGGCATCCCATTCAGTTTCGGTTAATTGTAGGGAACTTTTTCGGATATTCATATTACAATAATTTGAGGGGATGAGTTTTGATTACGGGCAAATATATTAAAAATAATTGTAATTTCAATTTAGAATATGTTCTTTTTTTATATCCTAAAAAAATAGGAAAAGTCACCCAGAGGCTTAACTTTGTATAAAACAAATTATTATGACAAATGTAAAAAAGATAACTGGCCTGTTGGTTGGCATGTTGATTCTCCTTTCGGTCAATGTGTTAATTGCTGCTCCTGTTCAAAAAACAGAAGCAGTTGAAGAAGAAACGGCAGTTTCAAAACAAACAAAAAAACGCCCAATATTATCCTGGATACTGAATAAGAAAATAAAAAAAGCGATTAAAAAACATCAACATTCAAACGATAAAATGATGGCAAAAACAGAACCTTTGGCAATTGCTTCTCCAATACTTGGTGTACTCGGAATTGTGGGCTGGATAGCTGCGATTGCGGCTTCATTTGCATTGTCAACGCCAGGATTAGTTGTTGCAATCACACTAGGTGTATTGGCTACAATTGGGGCGATAGTAACTGGTATATTGGGTTTGAAACGCATCAATAATGATTCGGCTAATTTGAAAGGAAAAGGCTTGGCGATAGCGGGCTTGGTCTTAGGAGGGTTGGCTGCTGTATTGTTTTTAATTAATACAATCGGAGCGTTATTTTTTGGCTGACCAGAACGACTAAAAAAGAGAAAGGCGAATCGTAAAAACGACCGCCTTTCTAGTATGCATGTTGAATTGATACTTGGAGCATGGAACTCCTTTTGTCTTGAGTTTTGCAACTATATTATCTAGATATAACTAATGGTAATATGGTTGCATTTAGCATATTTATTCCATCAGAATCATCTTCTTCGTTGCCATGAAATTTCCAGCCTGTATGGTATAATAATACATGCCTGCGGGATAAGCTTTTCCATCAAAGACGACTTGATGAGTGCCTTTGATTTTTTGCTCTTGGTCAATTAATGAACTTATCTGCTTTCCATTGGCGTCAAATACCAATAAACTAACAAAGGTGTCTTCTGCTAAGAAAAACTCAATCGTTGTTTCTCCAGTAAATGGATTTGGATAGTTTTTGACTGAGAAAGAAGCTGTCTTGCCAGTTTGTGTGGAAGCAGTACTATTAAATTCTTGCACAGGATTATTGGTTAGGCTAGTGATAGAGTTATTTTCACACTCGCTTATTGTGGCTAAAAAAACTGAACCATTATTGCTATCTGCCAGGAATGCATCATTAAGACAAATATTTTTACCTGCCTGATAAGAAACAACTCCTCCGCTACTTATTATACCTGTAGAGGTAATAGTATTACGAGCCCGATAAGTACCAGGTGCAATTGTGCCACTAAGTGTTAAGTCTGTTCCGTCATAACATTCCGAGGGTAAATCGCATGCCTCTACACCGTCTGAAGTATCATCTGGACTTCCCTGGTCGGCACTAAAACCGAGACCTCTCTTAGCAAAGGCCTGCCATATTAGGCATTGGTTTGCACCATTATATAAGGCCATATCTGCTGCAAGAATAGCATCTCTACCATCTACAAAGCCAGCATTACAGGGTTGTAATTTCATAGCTTCCATTACGAGCATAAGAGCTATGTTATTTCCGCCAGAACCATTATAAACATCAGGATCAAAACCATAATTGTCAATTAAAAGCCAGGTCATTTCCCAAAGCATAGACCCCCAAAGTGAACCTACTCCGTGAGTTTGGGGTAAGATGTTTATATCACCATAGGTAAATGGATTTATAGACATATCTGTAGTATAAGGAACGTTATTTTCCGAATCGGGACCAAAGGGGCGAGTACCGTTAGGAGCATCAAGAAACCAATCTCCGGCCGCCCGGGGAGTTGTTTTCGAGTCATTGGATTCAATGGTGAGTACCAAAGCAAAGAAATCGCACCAACCTTCTTCCATTTGTTCCTGATTTTCAAAACAAATTATGGTGGAAGGTCCACCGGTAAGACGCCTAGATATACCATGTCCGTATTCATGTATTGTTATGATATTGGAAAATGCACCATCCCTTCCATCGCATAAATATGTACTTAATACGGGACTTTGACCGTCAGGAATAGGGATGAAACCACTATTACATGAAAGACCTGAAACCTGAATATACACTTCCATAAAGTCATTATCCAAGCCACCATTACCATAGTTATTCGCCTGAAAATTACCACTAACTTCATCAAAACCGTAATGGTAAAATATGTCGTGCATTAGGTTTGTCCAATAAAAAATATTTGTAACGGCTGCGTCTTGATTTAACTCAGGAGGCTGGTTTAAATCAAGCGAAAAGTCAAACAATAAATCAGTTCCTCCATCTGGGGCAGGTTCTCCCAAAACATTAGCATGGACATTATTCCCCTGTGTAGTGGTAAATTCTGCTCCCACAACTCCGTCAGTATCATGCCAGCCGAACGGGGAAGCTATGGGGTCATTGGGGTTTAATACCAAACTCCGTCCGCCTTCTTCTGGATTTTTAAGTGGAAAATCAAACACCCTATATCCTCCTGAAAATGAAGATTTACGGCTCAGTTTATTGTTTTGATACTGTGGCAAATTTTCATTATTTTCGTAATGTTGATAGTCTGTCTTATGATCATATTTGTGGTTATGATGAATCATTAAGTTGACTTTATTAATAATCTCTCCTGTGGCAGCATCTACTCTTATATTCCACCAGTTTTGATGATTAATCTCTCCAATTGACATGTCCCAGACCAGATTAAATGTCCCATTTTTCAATTGTTGATATACCAATTTTACAGGGATATTTCGTAGGGAAAAGCCACCATTACTGTACAGTCCTTTTTTATTTTTTCCTTTTGGAGCTTCGAGAGAAACCAGAGGTTTTTTAATCGTATAAGCCAATTGTCTCGCAGCCGATTCAATTGCCTGTTTTGCATTTATGCGAGGTTTTGTAGTGTTGATTTTACTTTCAAGGTCAGCGATAAATCGGTTGTTCATTTTTAACACCTCATTATTACTCTTCAGATGTATATTAATGTTTGCATCATTTATTTCAATTCCGTTATACTGCTGGCGCAGATAAATATGTTCTATTCCACTTTTTTTACTGATATATCTGTCGGTAACTGTCCACCCTGTCAAATCATACGTAGATAAATTATATTCATCCGCTGTTTGCTCTATGTGTCTTATTGCTATTGATAATTTATCCTGTGCAAAAGAATTTATACTTGCCGTGATTATAAATAATAAAAATAGCAAGTATCGAATATGATTATTGTGTGTTTTATTCATGATAGGCTACCTTGTTTTAAAAGTGAGCCGGTTACCATTCATGATAAACCGACTCGTAATTATGATTTATATTATAACTTTTGTTGCGCTATTTCATCAAAATCATCTTGTTTGTTTCTACGTGATTTCCAATCTGTATGGTGTAATAGTACATTCCAGCAGGATAAGCTTTGCCATCAAAAATAATCTGATGTGTACCTTTGATTTTCTGCTGATTGAGTAAGCTGGTCAATTGTTTACCAGTTGCATCAGATACTATTAGTGTGACTGCTGCGTCTTCTTCCAATACAAACTCTATCGTCGTTTCTCCTGTAAAAGGATTAGGGAAATTCCTAACAGAAAAAGAAGCTACTACACCAGTTTGTTCAATAACCTCATTATTAGAGTCCTGTACAAGATCATTCACTGGGCTATCAGTGAAGTTGCTTCCACAATCTTCTATTTGAGCGAGGAAAACCGAACCATTGGCAGCATCAGCGAGGAACATTTCTTCTAAAAGGATATATCCGCCTGCCTGATAAGTGACAGACTGGTTTGCTCCGATTGTTGCTGTAGAAGTAATGGTGTTTTCTGCCTGATATATGCCTTCTGTAATTGTACCGCTTAAAGTTAAATCAGCAACACAGTCATCATCGCAGAATAAACAATCAGCCCTTTCAACATTATTCAAAATCACATTTGTAGGCTGAGGTCCAAAACCATTATTGAAATTTATACCGACACTTTGTAAATGGCAATAGCTCATAATTGTGCCTCCTGATGGGGGGATTGGAGGAGCTGCACAGAAATTACAATCTAAACCAGAACTGGCACAACCAGGAGGTGACGGAGGCGGATTAGGCTCTTCTTGGCAACTTCCACAACCATCTATGGCTGTATTATTACCATTCCAAACACAGGCATGTGTATGTCTTGACCCTAATAGGTGCCCCATTTCATGAGTAAACACCATAACACTCCAGGAGTATGTAGGAACATTATCATAAGAATTCTGAATCCCACTATAACACATACTTTCTGCTCTGTCAGGGTTACATAATCCATTAAATCCGGCAGCAATTCCCCCGCCACCAAGATATGACACAAGATGTCCAAGGTCTCCATTGAAGCTTGTTCTAAAAGCCTGAAAAGACTCTAGGATCGCATTTGTACAACTTCCTCCATAAGGACTGGCACTCTCCCAAATAAACATTTCAGACATGAGCATTACAACACCATCATTAGCATATATTGTCGCTGACTGATTGAACAGTCCTTCAATATACTCTGCAGTACCTGCCCCTTTATCAAGAAAAATGTCGTAATCTACTTCTACGTATATTTTTACGCAATGGTCAGTGCTACCACCGACTGGGGGTTCTAAGTCGGTAGCTGAGTAAGTCGGTCCGGCTGCTGATGTATGACATTCAAAAGTAGAAGATATTCGCAGGTCATTTTCATGATAGAGTATATGGTCTTTACCACTTTTCCCTAAGCTGCCTAATACCAGTTGTTCATTATTACTGTTGATAAATCCCATGATCTCATCCTCAAAAAAACTCATCGCTACGAGAGATTTGTAGTTGTCTGTAATAATGCCCCTGTAATGAACGCCAGATGCTTGAATTGCTCCTTTATTCTGTCGATTTGTTTTAACAGTAAAGTCATTAGTAAAAATATCAGCTCTGACCAGTTGCAAATTATAATCATCGCCATGTGCATTGGGAATTACAATCCGCATTCTATCTGGTTTATTGCTTAAGATATCTCTTAAGCCATCCTTATCTAGGGAAAGTATGGAGGCTTTCATCAGAACCTCTTCAACTTCCGCAGAGGAGCTTTTTGTACTTGAAGAATTAAAGGCTTTATACGCCTCAAATGATTTGCCAGTATTATTTTTCGATTGAATTATTCTAGGAATTGCTTTTAAATTTTCGGAAGAAACCTGTGCTACCCCTTTACCTATGGCAAAAAACATAATGAATAGATAAAGTATGAATTTTGCTTTTTTCATCTTTTTATATTTTTAATGTTAATAAATATTTCCTATGAATTATCAATTGCAATGACATTATGTATCCATGCAAGATGATTCATATAAAGATGGTTATTTCAAGCCTTTGACTTCCGCTTTCAAAGCTTCGTTCTCTTTCTTGAGGTCAATAACATGCAGCCACAATTCTTCAATCTGGCGCAGTAAAGTAGCGTCCATTTCTACCATGTCAATACCATTCGCGCTGACCTCTTTTGCAGAAGGAACGTTAGGTAAATGCTTGTTTTCAATAACAAAAGTTTCCACTTCTGTTATAGTATTTCGGTGATAGTCAGCTTCAAAAACATAATCTGCCCAGTCTATTCCTGCAGAGTTAGCTACTTTTACTTTTTCAGCCAAAATGCCTTCTCTTACATAAAGATTGTAGCCAGGAGGAGTTTCAGTAGCCGAATTTCCTATTAATACATCACCATCAAGATGAACCATAGACGTCGCACCACCATTATATCCAGGTCTAATCAGCAAACGATTATTAGTCAGATCATCTGCAATTAGATGGCGAAGCCCCCCTGATCCATAAAATCTAATCTGCGTATTCCATCCAGCAGTTCCATTGCCATAAATATCCAAATAAGTGTTTTTATTAGGATCTTCATCACTAATGCTCATACTGCCACCAACAGAAAGTATATTATCGTTTACCACACTCGTACCTACACCAAGCTGATTAGTGGCAAGATTTCCATAAATCAAAGGTGTACTTAAATCTAGAGCAGTTCCTATGAGTAAGGTATTGTTCAAATTTGAGATGCTTTCACCACAGCGTGTGCCAATAAAAATATTATCATCTCCATTATTGCCACGTCCTGCATTCAAACCCAGATACATGTTTCGTACACCTGATACATTGTCTCTACCTGCATTACCTCCAATAAAAGTATTAAAACTTCCTGTAAGGTTAGGGAAACCACTACCTGCTGTATTTGCACCTGTGTTTTGTCCGATACCAACATTCCAGATACCTCCTGTAAGGTTATTGAAAGAACTACCACCAAGAGCAACATTATTTACTCCTGCATCATTAGGGTTTGCACTCCCCTGGGGCAGACTAACATTTTGTCCCCAGCTCATTACTGTTACCAGTAGGGACAAGATCATGAGGTTTAATTTTAAGATTTTCATAATTTAAATTGTTTAAAAAAAAATTAAATAAAATAGTATAAATAATAAATACATGTATTTTTAAATATGTGTATCTAAGTTTTTTAACCGGCAGCACAGGGAATATGCTGCCGATTGGGGAGCTGCGACAAATTGTAATGATGTTTTATATTGTTTCCTGTGGTCTCAATTTGTCCAACTAATATTTTGCGAAAAAGAACGAACTTATATTGTCGTAAAATGGTTGATATAAGAGCAGCCATCTTCACCCTTACATGATAGATAAAGAGGCTGCCGACAAACAACCATATTACTCCGGTTATTTTCTTTTTTATAAAAAGGTAATCCATTTGATAACCTTTTTTTCAGATTTAATCGTCTAATAAAATGTTTCGTATCTTTTATGTTTTTTTGAGGATCAGCAATACTTTTTTGCTAATTGATTTCTTAGTACAATATTCGGCATTATATAGGTGTTTATAAATTACAAATATTTGTGTTTTCCGTGAAAAATAGTTGTAAAATTATTTTAATTAATTTTATTAAAACTTTATAATTATTTAATTTTCAGTTATTTAAATTGGTTTTTCTTTTAATCTTCACTTCCCTTTTCCGCTTGAATGTCTGGTTTTTCCAAGAAGTAATTATGTGAAAAAACGGGAATATTGTCGCCCGGTGGATCATGAGGGCTTAAATAAGTTTGCGGACTTGCCTTATGGGCTTTGAAATTGTTTTTAACCTTGGATAAGTTTTTTCCAATAGATAATTATGCAGAAGAGTAAGTTAATAGACAGGTTGCGTCTGATAGAGCGAGAAGAGTTGCGCAACTTTGGTAAATTTGTAGAATCGCCTTATCATAATACCGATGAAAAGGTGGTCAGACTATTTGATTATTTGAAAAAATATCATCCGGTTTTTGAACATAAAAAACTGGATAGAGACTACATAACAGAGAAGTTATTTCCCGAATGGAAAGGCAATGTTTATAAAAAACTAAGCCATGTCATGTCTTCACTCTCAGATCGGGTTGACGACTTCTTTATCCTTAGAGAAATGGAAGAAGACGAGCTGGAGCGGCAGCAATTTTTGCTGAAAGCCTATAAGCGGAGGAAAGGGGATTGGTTTTTTAATCAAGTTAGTGATACCTTGAATAAAACATTAGATGAAACTTCAGAGTATGGGATTAATTATTACCTGCACAAATACAGACTCAATCATGAAATATACACGCATACAGCTACAGAGCGTGTGGAAAAAGGGATAGAAAGTTTTAAAAATGTTGTTGCCAACCTAGATGCTTTCTACTTTAGTCAGAAATTTCTTTATGCTAGTGAGATTAGATTTCGTGAACTTTATTACTCTGAAAAAAGTGAAATACTTCTGCTTGAGGAGATGTTAAAAGAAGCGGAAAAAGCTACCTTTGCCGACAAACAACATGTGATTATATTCTCTGCTATTATTAAGCTTTACTACACTAAAGATAAAAAAGACTATGAGCAGCTTAAGAAATTAATTTTTGAAGGTCTTCATCAATTTAGTTTAGTTGAAAAATTAGATACAGTAATGTTTGTCAATAATTTCTGTATTATGGAATATAATCAGGGGAAAGAGGACTATTTGATTGAGGTTTTTGATTTGCATGAGTATGGATTACATCAAAAATTGTGGCTTGTCAAAGGCTACCTTAGCAATCTGACTTATAATAATATTGTTGCTATAGCATGTTTATTGGAAAAATACGACTGGACAGAAAAGTTTATTCGTGATTATTCTAAGTACTTAAGAGAAGAAATAAGAGATAGTCTTAGAACTATGGCTGTATGTCGTCTTGAGTTTTCAATGGGTAATTATGAAAAAATTTTAGAATTATTGAGGGGGGTAGAATTTGTAGATTTACATCATAATCTAGCAGCCAAATCCTATCAGCTTCGAAGTTATGTTGAGTTAGGTGGGTATGATATGTTATTTTATGATGCTTGCAATGCTTTTGCTCAATATTGCAGAAGAAATAAAACTATAGGAAAGGAGACGAAGGAAACTCATTTGAATTTTATCAAAATGGCAAGAAGGATACACCAACATCAATATGAGAAGAAAGAAAATCAGAAGGACATGATGGAAGAACTAAATAAGCTACCATGCGCTAATGCTAAATGGCTGAAGAAAAAAATCAAAGAAAAAATAAATTAGAAAGGTGTTTGAGCTTTCGTAGCTATCGCAAACTCAAACACCCTTTCAAAGCATAGTTCTATAATGTTAAATTACTGACATTAATTAATGTTGCACGGTGATTTTTCTTAATATTTTTTCACCGGATGAAGTGCTAATGTTTAGCATATATATGCCTGGATCTAACTGTGCTGTAGTGATTTGAAGTTCATCTTGCCCATAGCGTACATTTATTTTATGTGTCATTTGTTGTCCAAACAGATTAAAGACCTCAATATCTTGTAAATCAGCATTATTACTACTGGTCTTTTTTACGAATAGTGTATGACGTGCTGGATTTGGATAGACGCTAACATCTGTATTTTCATTTGTTGCCTGTGCTTCCTTACCAAAACCAAATGTTGGGCTTATAAATACCCATGATGAAATTGGGTTTGGGGCTGTACAATTTGCACCATCAATATATGAGATAAGTTTATTTTCTCTAACTATTTGAATGCCGTCTGCCGCAAGACCTGGGCCACCTGTTGGAGGAGCGTTTAGGGCAGTAACGGCGGCACCACTGGCAACACCCATAGAAAATCCACTTAACGGATCGAAATCGAAGCCAATAAGTTTTCCTCTGTAATACCTTTCTCTTACCCGAGCATTTGGCACGAATTTTCTGAAACGGATCACAACAGGTAAATCGTCTGGTATACCATATTTATATAGATTTAGGTCAATACTCTGAGTGGCACCATCAGCAAAAAGTCCATGTCCACCTGAGAACTGAATATTAATGAGGTGAAATTCTTGGAGTCCTTGCACAGATGAATGTTCATTGAGTGTCTCATTAGGAAATAACGGTGTAATTTGAGTAGCATTCCATTCTACGCTGATTACATCTATAGTAACATTGTCATCTGGGCAGGAAGTCTGGGCATAGATACTAGCACTCCATAAAAGACTCAATACACTTAATAAAAATAACTTTTTCATAATTCTTGGTTGTCTGTTTGTTAAAAAAATAATTTATGGTAAATGAATACCGGAGTAATGCCACAAAAGTAAGGGGCTGATGCGCCATTCACAATTACATTTTTTTGCGTTTTCCATAAAAAACGGCTCAAAAAAATGTATCAAATAGTTGTTTTTTGCTTTATAATAAATTGATTTAGAGATTTTAATGAGGTTTTTTGAACAAAAAAAAGGCTTAATTTTTCCAGTATTTTCCCCATAAAATATTGCTCTAAAACACTCACAATCTCTTAAAAAAACAGGTATGATATTGGCACAAATACCCGAATCCTGCTTTTCAATACCCGAAATGGGCTTTTGAGTTCTTAAGTGTTTTTGTCATATAAGAGTTTGCGTAAGGCCGATGAAGAGCCTGTCGGCAAAGAAGCCTGTTACTCCGACTGTTTTTCTTTTTTCTTCAAAATGAACAGACCATTTTTTGTATTTCCTCGTCTAAGAAAAAGCCTTGTAGCTTTATGCTCTTTTATTAATCAGCGATACCATTTTGCGGATTAATTTCTTAGTACAATATTCGGTTTTATACGAATGTTTATAAAGTACCGATATTCGTTTGTTCTCTAAATACCTAGTTTTCCCAACAGATAATTATGCAAAAAAGTAAGTTGATAGGCAGGTTGCGCCTGATAGAGCGAGAGGAATTGCGCAACTTTGGCAAATTTGTAGAATCGCCTTATCATAATACAGATGAGAAAGTAATCAGACTATTTGATTATTTGAAAAAATATTATCCGATTTTTGAGCATAAAAAACTGGACAGAGATTATATCGCGAGTAAATTATTTCCGGAATGGAAAGGCAATATTTATAAAAAACTGAGTCGCGTGATGTCCTCCTTGTCAGATCGAATTGAAGACTTCTTTGTTTTTAAGGAAATAGAAAAAGATAAGCTGGAGTACCGGCAGTTTTTATTAAAGGCCTATAAATATAGAAAGGGGGACTGGTTTTTTAATCAGACGGCAGATACTTTAGGTAAGGCACTACTAGAAACACAAGAACAGGGCATTGCTCATTATTTTCATCAGTACCGATTGAATCAGGAAATATACACACATACTGCTACAGAGCGTGTGGAAAAGGGAATAGAAAGTTTTAAAAATGCTATTGATAATCTGGATGTTTTTTACTTTGGTATAAAGTTTATGTATGCCAGTGAAGTCTATTTTCGGGAGTTGTACTATTCGGAAAAAAGCGAATTATTGCTTATTGACAATATGCAGGAACGCATTAATAATCCTGTATTTGAAAACAAAAAGCATATTTCAGTTTTTTCGACGATTATTGATTTGTACAAAACGAGAGAAAAAAGCACATATAAAGTCTTGAAAAATTTGGTATTGGAAAGTTCCAGTCAATTCAGCACAGTTGAAAAACTGGATATGGTAACGATGTGTAACAATTTTTGTATCATGGAGTATAATCATGGAAAAATGGAGTACCTCATTGAGATATTTGATTTGCATGAATATGGATTAGAGCAGGGCTTATGGCTAGCAGATGGTTTTATTAATTACTCTATTTTTAATAATATAGTTGGAATTGCCTGTGGGGTGAAAAAATTTGACTGGACCAGAGATTTTATTCTTCGATACGCCAAATACTTGAGGGAGGAAGTGAGGGCTAACGTAAGAGTGACAGCAATGTGTCTGCTTGAATTTTCAATGGGAAATTTTGAGGAAGTTCTGGAATTACTTAGAGATGTAGAGTTTCTTGATTTGCACCATAATCTAAACGCAAAATCTTATCAGTTGAGGTGTTATTTTGAATTGGAAGGTTACGAAACGCTTTTCTATGATGCCAGCAATGCTTTTTCCCAATATTGTCGCAGGCATAAGATTATAGGTACATCAACTCAGAAACAATACCTTAATTTTATCAGTATGATAAAAAGAATCTATCAGAATAAATATGAACAGAAAGAAAATGAAGCGTCTATGCTGAAAGAACTGAAAGAAAGCCCACATGTGTATGCTAAATGGCTAAAAGAAAAAATTCAGGAAGAATTTAAATAACAAAGACTGCTCACTAAGAGCAGCCTTTGTCCATGTTTATATTGTTTATTTGAGTGTCTTATGGGAAATACTTCTTAATGTTGAATAGCCACTTTTTTCAAAATTGTATCACCTGTCGAAGTTGTAATTTGTACCAAATAAATACCTGTATCTAAATGATTAGTATCCATCTGAACCCTATCCATACCGTACCGGGTGCTTACTTTATGATTCATGCTTTGTCCAAATAAATTAGTAATAATCACGTCTTGTATTTCTAGTTGATTAGTAGACTCTAAAAACAATGTACCTTTTGAAGGATTGGGATAAATACTGATTGAAGCCGACTCCAACTCTAATTGAATTTCTTTGTCACCATTGAATATTCTGTGCACTGATGTTATACTATTAGGAAACTCACATGTCCGGTCTGTTGTTTTATAGCGAACGGACTTATTTTCTCTCGTAACTTCAATCTTACGATCGACTAACTGCAGGTAAGATTCTCTAATAGCAACTACAGCTGTGGTTGCTATTCCTCCACCGTTAAATGTTTCAAGGTTTTTTATGGTATAACCTATAAAATCACCATTTGCATTATAACGTCCTTGGGCTTTTAATCCATTATAAGTTCCTTCTGTATAAAGGATGACAATTGGAGTCTGTGAATTATCGAATTGTCGGATATTGATGTCAATATCCTGCGAATCTACTTGCAAATCAAAAGCACTTGTTGCCTGTCCAAATTTTAATTCTACTAAATGAAATACAGCAGGAAGGTTTGGCGGAATGGTGTTGCCTATAGCACCAGGAAGTGCATCCATTAAAACTTGAAGGTCTGCATCCCAGGAAACCTCTGTTATAAGTTCGACATCATCACCTGCACATTGAAGATTGGGAGTGGCGACCATGCCAAATGTGCCATAGATGCCACCTGGAAATTGGGCAAAAGTAGTAAGGCTAAATAAAAAGCAAGATAAACCTAATAAAAAAAACTTTTTCATAATTCTTGGTTGTTTGTAAAAAAAATAATGTGTGGTAAATGAATACCGGAGCAATACCACAAAAGTAGGGGGCTGACGAGCCGTTCACAATTACACTTTTAGGTGTTTTCCGCAAAAAAGTGCTGTTAAAAAGTAGTTCAAGTATTTGTTTTTTATTTCGTAAATTATTGATAATTAGTTTTTTACAGGATTGTTTTGTAGTGAAAAAGAAATCGTTTTTCCGCTTTTTTTTGCTAATTTCCTTCCCTAAAACACTCGCAATGTCTTAAAAAAACGGCTATGATTTTTGTGTAAATACCCGAATCCTGCTTTTCAATACCCGAAATGGGCTTTTGAGTTCTTAAGTGTTTTTATCATATAAGAGCAAATGTGCAACACGATCTGATAGTTTGCGCAAGACTTTTGCGCAATTGAATATTTTTCATATATTTATCCCACTAAAAACACAAGAATGCCTGCAAACAGAAATGCACTGATTCGTTATAAAACGATAGACAAATGCCTGCAAAATCGTTTTCGAAAATGGACACTCGACAGCCTCATTGAAGCCTGCTCAGATGCTTTGTATGAATACGAAGGAATTGATAAGGGCGTCAGCCGACGCACAGTACAGGCTGACATACAAATCATGCGCAGCGATAAATTGGGCTATAATGCTCCAATTATTGTAGTGGACAAAAAATATTACACTTACGAAGAACCAGATTATAGTATTACCAATATTCCACTGACGGATCAGGATTTGAATAAACTGACTGAAGTCGTAGAAATACTGGGGCAGTTTAAGGGCTTTTCCCATTTTCAAGAACTGGGCGGTATTGTACAGAAATTGGAAGATCATGTTTATACTCAAAAAACAAAGCAGCGTCCAATCATTGATTTTGAAAAAAATGAACAACTCAAAGGGCTGCAATATCTGGATGTTTTGTATCAGCATATTTTGCGTAAGCAAGTCATACAAATAACTTATAAGTCTTTTAAAGCAAGGACAGCTCAGGCTTTTAATTTTCATGCCTGGCTGCTCAAAGAATTTAATAATCGCTGGTTTTTGCTGGGGACTAAAGGAGAAAAACAGCCGATAATGACGCTGGCACTCGACAGGATAGAAGCGGTCGATCTTGTGGAAAATGTTCCTTATATTCAAAATGAAAATTTCGACGCAGCGAAGTATTACGAGCATGTTGTCGGCGTGACAATCAATGAGGGTTTAAGACCGGAAGAAGTGGACATTTTTGTGGATAGACATAATGCACCTTATGTGCTAACCAAACCCCTACATCATAGCCAGGAGGTATTGTCCACCAATAATGAAGGCGTAATTATCAGAATAAAAGTAGTACACAATTTTGAATTAGAGCGTCTAATACTAGGATTTGGAGAAGCAATGCGCGTACTCAAACCTGAACAAATAAAAAAACGAATGAAAAATAAATTTGAAAAAGGACTAGAAAATTATTCTGACCAATAACTAATTACCAATCACCAAACCATGGCATTTGATCCAAAAAGTATTCTTTCAAAGGGAAAAGATTTAGCCAATACATCGTCTAAATGGTTGACAGATATATTGGACTTAAAGTCAGAAAAACCGCAAAGTGTGGTGGAGGAAGTGGAGGAAAAAACAGAAATTCCAGAGGCTTATATACAACGATTCAGTCTCCACCCTTTAGAAGAGTTCAATCAATTGGAAGGACGAGAAGAGGAGTTCAAGCTGATGCAACGCGCCTATGAAAACTGGAAAATTTCCAGAAGTCCTTTGCTGATGATTGGTGAGTTTGGGGCAGGCATGACCTCTTTGTTGAATGCCAGCAGTTCGATTTATCCACATGCTCGCATTATGGCGAATAATGTGAATATCGATACCGAACAATCCTTAGTCGAAGCACTTAAAAAAGCGATGGATTATCCAGAAGCTCGCACCTTAAACGATCTCAAAACACTTCCTGCAGGGGAGGAGCAGCGGGTCATTATTTTTGAAAATATAGAACGATTATTCTTGCGAAAAATCCATGGTTTTAATCTACTCGAAGACTTTCTGCTACTCGTACACGCGACGAAGCAGAATATTTTCTGGATTGCAACAATCAATAAGTACAGCTTTTATTATTTAAATGAAGTGATTGGGTTTGGCTCAAACTTTCTGTCTATTATCAGGCTGCAACCCATGAAGCCAGAAATTATTGAACAAATTATCAGCAATCGAAATGCAGGCTATGAGGTCATCTATCTCAAACCACCAACCAGCACAGCTGTATTTTCGCAAAATCTGGAAAGAGCAGAATCAGCAGGCAAACAATTTTTATTAAAGAATGACTTTTTTAGCAAATTGCACGCTTTTTCGGACGGGAATATCTCCAGAGCAATGTTGTACTGGAAACGCTCGCTTGTGCGGGTAAAGGAAAAGCGGATATATGTCAAAGCCCACGAAGAAAAAATAATCAACAATCTCACATTAGAAGAATTATTTGTATTGGAGGCTATTTTGCAACATACGTCTTTATCATCCTCTGAACTGCGTATGATTTTGCGCAATTCAAGCAAAGGCAGTAAACTGATTCTTGAAAAATTACTGGAAAATAATTTATTGTATGTCAAACAGTATGAAGGCAGCGGAGAACCTGAATATCAGGTAAATTTGTTTTTCTTAAAACAAGTGAAAGGTCAAATACACAGTCGCCTGAATAGAAATATCCAATGAATTTAATTACGAATTACGAATGTGTTAATTACGAATTTTTCTGTCGTAATGTTGTCCTCGACTCCGCTCAGACAACTATAGTTTGCAGTTGGTTGAGCGGAGCCGAAACCAACACTTAGCATTGCCTTTGGACTCCACTTGAATAACTATTTCTATAGAAATATCGAAATTACAGTTGGTTGAGCGGAGCCGAAACCAACACTTGAATATTCACAATTTCCCCATTCGTAATTAAAAGATTCCTAATTATAAACTATGAGATCAACTGTAACAGTACTCTTTTTGTTTTTTGCTAGTCTGCAGTCCTTCGCGCAAACGGAATTGCTAGAAACTGTACAGGAAAGCATGGAGACCATAACCGGACGGGCAAAAACGGATAGTACAAAACTGGAAGAAGTGAATACGCAAGCTGTGAGCGACAGTATGCAAATTAATACAGCACAAGAAAGTAAAGTAGGGGAGAAAACCGCAAGACCAGAAGCCGTGGTCGGGGATGTGAGAGAAAATCTGACAGACGCACTGGATAAAGCAACCGATATTATTTCTCCTTCCAAAATACTGACAATTTTCATTTCCTTTCTATTTGTCTGGCTGACCACTAAGGGAACCAACTGGATGTACCGCTCGCTTGCAGATAGATTTAATCGACACCGCCTTCGTATTTTGCGCCTACAGCCCATCACAAATATCATTTTATGGGTGATTACGATTTACGTCTTAGTAGTCACCATCTTCAATCCAACTTCGGATACCCTGTGGGCATTGATGGGCTCGTCAGCATTGGCATTGGGTTTTGCTGCACAAGATATTCTCAAAAATATTTTTGGCGGATTATTGATTATTTTTGATCGACCTTTTCAGGTGGGCGACCGGATAAACGTAGGCGGGAATTATGGAGAAGTCGTTAAAATAGGCGTCCGAACCACACAAATTAATACGCTCGACGATTCCATCGTTACGGTTCCCAATTCCACCATTGTGAGCGACAATATTTCCAATGCCAATTCTGGCGCACTCGACTGCATGGTGGTCGTAGATTTATGGTTGCCCGTTGGGATTGATGTAGAAAAGGTGCGCAAAATTGCTTTTGAAGCTGCCATCACTTCCCGTTACCTCAATATCGACAAGCCTGTGGTCGTTCTGTTTTTCGACCATTTCGACAATCAACCAGCGACCAATGTCAAAATAAAAGCCTATGTGCTGGATGCCCGTTATGAAAAAGGATTTGCTGGAGATGTAACGGAGGCTGCTAAAAAAGCATTAGGAGAAGCAGGGGTTTATGCTGGTGCATAAGGTCGATAGTCCATGGTCTATGGTCGATAGAAGGGGCTACATTTTGCTTCGCAAAATATGTGAGAAAACAGATTTGTTAAATGCCCGGACTTAAACAGCCATCGACTATGGACTGCCGACTATCCTCCCCATCTGAGCAAAAGTAGATTCAACTATAAATTCTACTCCAACTTCATATCCAATAACTCTGAATCTCCCGTTATTGGAAATTATTTAAAAATATCATATATTTTAAATATATTTAAAAGTGCATGGTTTAAATTATCAATAGCGAGTTTCATTTTCCAGTTGGCGCGGTTGCGCGGTTCTACATAATTGGAAATGGAGCGAATTTGAACACAGGGAATTTTTTTCAATAAACAAACATAAAAAAAACCAACACCTTCCATGCTTTCTATGTCAGCTTGATATTTTTTTTCAATACGCCTAATGCTTTGCTCTTCTCCATGTACTTTATTAACGGTCAATCCCTTTACTTTTTTCAATGAAAGAGACAAGGGATTTGAAGTATTGATTAATTCACCTTGCCGGAAAGGCAATTCATTTTTTGGAAATAAACCCATTTCAAAAACATCCACAAAACTGCCATCCCGCTCCTGCACACCCAAATCACCAAAACGCTCCCGCTCTACTTCCACCACCTCACCCAGCTCCAAGGAGCGATTGAATGCACCTGCCACACCTGCATTGATGACCAAGTCAAAATGCTTATGTTCCAATACCTGCATCATCCGCACACTCGTCAGCAACATGCCAATTCCGGTCACTAGCACCTGCACCCGAAGCTGGTCTTGCTTGAAAATATCAGCTGACACCTGCTCAAAATCTTGCACTAAGACTGCCCGAAAAGGCTCAATTTCCATCGCAGTTGCCGCAACAATTAATACACTATTTAACTGATTGTTCATTCGTAATTAAAAGATTCGTAATTCGTAATTGTTTTTTCCCAAAGTTACCGTATTTTTCGCATTATGACCTATATACCTGACTCAGAACTCATCCTCAATCCAGACGGCAGTATCTATCACTTGAACCTGCGTCCCGAACATCTGGCAAAAACCATCATTACAGTTGGTGATCCAGATCGTGTTGCCAAAGTATCTCGCCTGTTTGATGAGGTAGAATTTAAAATGCAAAAGCGGGAATTTGTTACCCATACGGGAACATTGAATGGCAAGCGACTCAGCGTTATCAGCACAGGAATTGGTACGGATAATATCGACATTGTGTTCAACGAACTAGATGCACTGGTTAATATTGATTTCAAGACCAGAACCATCAAGCCAGAACATACCAGTCTGGATATTATCCGCATTGGCACCTCAGGTTGCTTGCAGGCAGATGTGCCAGTGAATAGTTTGCTCATCTCAAGTTATGGAATCGGATTGGATGGGCTGCTGAATTATTATCCATTGGAAAATACAAAAGAAGAAGCGGATTTGCTGGAAGCTTTTACAAGTCATTTGGACGAAAGTCACATTCCCACACCTTACCTTGCACCAGGCTCGACTTCTTTAGCTGATCGGGTAGGAGCGGGGATGATGCGTGGCATTACGCTGACCTGCCCTGGCTTCTATGCACCACAAGGACGTGTGCTACGCCTGAAACCAACGACGACCGATTTTATCAAAAAATTAAATACTTTTCAGCATCAGCATTATCGCCTCACCAATTTTGAAATGGAGACCGCCGGTATTTATGGCTTATCCAAAGCACTAGGACATCAGGCACTGTCGTGCAATGCGATTCTTGCCAATCGAATTACCCACGAGTTCAGCCAAAAGCCAAAAGAAATTGTAGAAGAATTGATTGAAACGGTCTTGGAAAGACTCACAACGTACCGACGACTTTAGCCGTCGTTATCATGATATGCGACGGCTAAAGTCGTCGGTACAGTTTATTATTGCTCAAAAGCAAACTGAATTAAATTTGATCCCATTTGTAATGCTTTCTGTCGCATCTCCTCTGAATCTCGGTGTACATCACGGTCTTCCCAACCATCACCGAGGTCAGATTCATAAGAATAAAAACAAACCAGACGACCTTCCCAAATCAGTCCAAAACCTTGCGCAGGCTTGTCGTCGTGTTCATGTATCTTAGGCAACCCTTTACGGAATTTGTATTTCTGATCATATACGGGATGGCTAAAAGGTAGTTCTTTAAACTCCAATTCAGGAAACACTTTTTTTATCGCAGGGCGAACAAAAGGATCCATACCATAATTATCGTCAATATGCAAAAAACCACCAGCCATCAGGTAGAGTCGCAAATTCTCCGCTTCTAAGTCAGAAAACACCACATTTCCATGCCCAGTCATGTGTACAAACGGATGATTGAACAACTCCGCGCTCCCCGCTTCCACAGTAGCATAATCGTCACTAAAATTAGTCCCCAACTTTTCATTGCAGAACTCTGCCAGATTCGGCAGGGCAGTCGGGTTGGCATACCAGTCACCGCCGCCACTATATTTGAGTAGAGCCAGTTCCATCGTCGGTTTTTCCATGTTCAGCGTGGTTGCTGAAATAGCGAGTAGTACGCTTAATGCGATTAAGATATATTTCATGTTTTTATTTGTTATAAGCAAGCGTAAGTTGCTGTACACTTTTTAATTTGGCTGAGAATCTCCCCCGCTGGCGGGGGCAGGGGGGTGGACGACTGTACTAAATTGTCCAATTTTCCTCCCCCTTCGCCCCCTCCAAAGGGGGAGATTTTAGCACTTCAGCGAAAGTATATAGCAGATAAAGCAAGCGGATTAATTTAAGTTTATCTAATAATTGTTAATATTATAACGCTTTTACAAGCTCAAAGTTACATTTAGTTTTAGTGGAAATGCAGTCCAAGCTCCCAAAATCCATGCCCATGCAGCCCACCGCCAAAACCATGATGGATTCCGAAAACAGGTATTTCTAAGGCTAAAAGAATAAGAATACTGATAGATAAAAATTTGAATTCTCTTGATTTAATGTATGCTTCAAAATCCAAGTCAGTTTTTCTTTTAGCTACTAGGAGTCCTCGACTCAAAATCCAAAGTGATACAAGCAGCCAAATTATTTCTCTTGCTAAGAAAAACAAAAAATATGGTTCGCGCTCAAACGATGTCTGTATTTGTGAAATTACAATGAAAAAGGTGGAATGTCTTAGGAAATTTAACATCGAAAAAGTTAGCAGAACAAGTCCTAAATTCCTTACTGATGATTGCTTAAAAACGTAATCTTTTATACCGCCTAAAATAAGGAGCTCAATCCCAAAAACTACAAGTATTTGAGGGATCAGCAATCCTACTAGAAACCCTAATCCAATTCCTGACACTAAAAGTATACCGCCAGTTAAAATAATATTCGAGGTCTTAATTTTCAGTATCCTATTCATTCATCATTTATCATTCATAGTTCATCATTCCTAATTTTCCATTCCTCATTCAAGATTTTCCGACCCATTTAATTAAATCTTCAACATCCAGACAATTTATACACTCATTGGGCGAAAGCCCGCCCTTACGAGCCGCACAAACACCAAAATGAATATCGTGAATACCTTTTGTACTGTGTGCGTCTGGATTTATCGCAATTTTTACGCCACGTTCCAGTGCGTAGGGAATCCAGGTCCAGTCCATATCGAGGCGAAGCGGATTGGCATTCAATTCTATGGCGACATGATGTTCTGCGCAGGCCTCAATCACCTGTTTATGGTCAATCGGGTAGCCTTTGCGCGAAAGCAGCAGGCGTCCCGTGGGATGACCGAGTATCGTGGTAAAAGGATTGGCAATGGCGGTCAGCAGACGTTGAGTGGCTTTGTTTTCATCCATCTTCAAATTGGAATGCACAGAAGCAATCACCAAGTCAAACTGACTCAGCATATCGTCGTCATAATCAAGCGAACCATCATTCAGAATATCAGATTCTATGCTTTTGAAAATCCGAAAAGGTGCGAGTTCTTTATTCAGGGCATCAATCTCTTCCATTTGTGCCAGCACACGATCTTCCTTGAGTCCATTAGCATAAAAAGCCGATTTGGAATGGTCGCTGATGGCAATATAAGTATAACCTGCATCGCGGGCATATTCTGCCATTTCGCGCAGCGTATTGATCCCGTCACTATAAGTCGTGTGGCTATGAATGACGCCTTTGATATCCTCTTTTGTAATGAGTGTGGGAAGTTTTCCAGCTTTCGCCAATTCTATGCTATACTCATCTTCCCGCATTTCCGGTGGGATAGGAGGGAGGGAGGCTTTTTCAAAAATGACAGCTTCCGTAGCTGCTTTTTCGACAGCACCAAAAGCGGCATTAAAATCTTTCGTTCCGGTAGTATTGAAAAGACGGGTTCCCCAATTTTCAGGACTTGTGATGTAGAGCCGAACGGGCGTTTGCTTGGCAGTTTTTGCTCGATAATAGCCTAGCGTTTTTTCCGTAAGGTTCAGCCATTCACCATCAAACAAAGTATCAGGAAGTGTTTCCTGTGCCACTAGTATTTCAATGCCTCGCAGGATGGGCGACTTTCGTCGAATCGCACCTGTAAGGGCAGTCTGTACGTTTAGTTTTGTGTGTAAATCATTGACCAGTTGCTCCGCTTCTGCTTCTAGTGAGGCATAGAGAAATTTATCTCGCGACTGTCGATAATATTCAATTTTTTGCAGCACATCTTCCTGCGTTTTCAGTCCGAAGCCTTTCAAGGCAATGAGTCTATTTTCATTGCAGGCATAAAACAATTCACCAACACTGGTGATGTCCATTTCTTGCCACAATTGTCTGATTTTCTTCGCGCCCAGCCCTTTGATGTTCATCAATTCCTGAACACCTTCTGGCGTTTTTTCCTTGAATTCATTCAGCTTTGCCATCTCGCCATTGTCCAGCAATTCACGTATCTTTCCAGAAATGGCTTTTCCTATACCTTTCAGTCCGCCAATTTCTGCATCACTCATTTCGGTGAGCGGGTCGGGTAGCTTGCGGAGGGCTAGGTAAGCGTTTTTATAGGAGCGTATTTTGAAGGTGTTTTCTTCATGCAATTCCATCAACTCGCCTAGTCGATTGAACTTTCTGGCAATTTCTTTATTTGTCATCTAATCCATCATTTTAAAAGTGCGTTCTTCTTCTCCGTAATGCTTTCCTTCACCAGGCATACTTATCGTCGTTTTTCTTAACCTGTTGCTTTCTTCTACCCAGCCCGTTTCATAATTGTATATGATATAACTGGTCTCGGTCATTTCGTATCGCAGGTCTTTCAATTCCTCATCCATTTCATTTTCACTCATAGACTCGCCTAGACTTCCTCCTACACTTTTCATCATTTTCTTCATCGTTTTAATGAGAATAGCTTTGCTTTTTTCAGCATCCAAGCTAAGCGAAGAAGCCAGTTTGACTGTTTTGTTTTTCGTATCTATATCTGTAACTATAAAAGTGCCATAGGCAGGAAAAGGTTCTCCACCGTACAGGTTTTCTATTTCCTCATCATATTTGTTCTCTACATTCAAAGGAAACACATAGCCATGATACATGGAAAATGCACCAATTTCTTTTCGCATAGCAGCTTCCATACCTTCTTGTGTCGTCAGTTGCTTCGACATAGACATAGCCGTTTTCATGGCTTTTTTGTTTTGAGAAGCACTGCCACCTTGAAGGCTAAGTAGCATTTTTACGACCCGGTTTGTCGCTTCGCTTAGTTCTTCCCAGTTTTTTAGTTCCACAAAGCCGCCCATATCATCCGTCTGATATTCATAACGAAAATCTTTCATGAGCTTTTGAACGATTTGTTCTGCACCAGGAGCTTTGTCAGCGGCAGGATCATCTAGTACTTTTTCGGTTTTATATTCAATCAAGTAAGCTTCTTCTGTGGCTTGATTTACTCTAAAGGAAACCAATTTTCTGGTCTGCTCGTTTTGCGCTTTTTTGTTGTCTTTCTTTTCCAGTTTGCGTTTGGTGTATTCATATTTTTTTTGGTCGCCTTGCTCCCAATAAGCAATAATAGCTACAGAATCTTTGCCGATTAATTGTGCAGAGATATGATTTGCGAAACTGACAAATAGAAATATTAGAACTAGAGTGTTTTTCATAGTTTATAAATTTATAGATATAAGGAGCGAGGATTCAGTTTGCTATTTGTCTGGCTCCAAAATATTTCAGAATAAAGCCTAGTTGCAATTGACTTATTTTTAAATATTTTGCAAATATCCTGATTTATTTGAAATAAATGCGTGGAGATTCATTTTTTTAATTGTTTTGAAAATGTTCGTGACGGGTTTTCCATTTTTACTTAAATATTATATTTTTTTATTGCTTTTCATTTTGTTTTTTGGATGATAGCTTTCTATCTTAGTGTCAAAATTACACTTTATTTAAAATAGAGTGTAGTATTGAAATCACTAAATGAAAAAACCATTAACATTATGAAAAAAGTAAAGTATTCTACTTTTTTAGAAAAGACGGTTAGGTACATTGTTCCTATGTTAGTCTTTTCTCTGTTTTGCGTAGGGCTTTCCGCACAAAACATGACGGTTTCCGGTGTAGTCACCGATGATACTGGAGAGGCACTTATTGGCGTGACAGTTTCAGTAGAGGGAACCTCAAGAGGTACGGTCACCGACATTGATGGAAAATACAGCATTCAAGTATCTAAAGGGGAAACCTTGGAGTTTGGTTATGCCGGTTTTGCTACACAGAGAAAAGTAGTCGGTGAAGACGGTACTGTCAATGTATTTTTGCTGACGGATGCTGAAAATCTGGAAGAAGTCATCGTGACAGGATATTCCATAGATAGACGAAGAAGTACGCCAGGATCTGTTTCTACTGTTAAAGCTGAGGAACTAACCGTATCTCCTTCCGGAGATGTAGAGCAGCAATTACAAGGTAGAGTTGCGGGAGTAACGGTCATTACAAACGGTCAGCCAGGTACGACCAGTCAAATAAGAGTTAGGGGCTATGGTGCTTTAGGCGGTAATGAGCCACTTTATGTTATTGATGGTGTTCCAACGACGAGTACTAACTTCCTGAATCCAGATGAGATTGAAACGGTCACCGTTTTGAAGGATGCGACTTCTGCATCTATATATGGTGCTCGTGCGGCTGGTGGTGTAATTGTTTACACGACGAAAAAAGGGAAAAAAGAAAAACGCCCATTAGAAGTTACTTATAATGGTATGGTCGGATTGACAGATCCTGGTAATTCACCAGCGATTATGAATCCTCAGGATCATGCCGATTGGACTTGGAAAGCAGTAGAAAATGCAGCTATTCAAGCTGGCGAGGCGCCTGTTTATCAACACGAACAATTTGGATCAGGTGCTACGCCTGTTTTACCAGATTACCTTCTGGTTGGACCCGACAGAGCGGTTTCTGGTACTGTAAATCTTGCAGATCATGCAGATGCTTATAATGTAGATCCCGCAGCCGGGTCTATTTATCAGGTGGTAAAAGCGGCTACTGGTGAAGGAACAGACTGGTATGATGCGATTACCCGTACTGCTTTTCTTCATCGTCATCATCTTGGTTTTTCTGGTGGAGGTGTGAATAATCAATTCTATGTTGGATTAGGCATGCAGGAGCAAGAAGGTATTTTGATACATCAGGATTTTACCCGTTACTCTTTAAGAGTAAATAGTGAATTTGATCTTTTGCCAAATTTAAGAATTGGAGAAAACATTCAAACCTATTACCGTGCAGCTGATATCTTCGGATCTAATGGAGGTAGTGGATCTTCTGATGATGAAAACATCGTCCTAACGGCATCCAGAATGGCTTCTATTATTCCGATATATGATGAGTTTGGCGGATACGCAGGCACTTCGGTAGGTGGATTCAATAATCCTCGCAACCCCGTAGCTGAACTGGATGGACAGCAAAACAACCGTGCTTTTCAAACTTCAATTTTTGGAAACCTTTATTTGGAGTTTGACCCAATTAAGAATTTGACCTTACGCACGAATTTTGGTGGTGATTATGGCTCTTCACACTTCTGGGGATATACGCGCCGTCAATATGAAAATTCTGAGAATAATTCTTCTTTTGCTTTTAATCAAAGCTCTAATTTCTACAGAAACTGGGTATGGACGAATACAGCTAATTACAGCATTGATTTTGGAATCGGTAATGCAGATATTATCATTGGGCAAGAGGCTTTGAATTTCGGCACAGGCAGAGGAATGAATGCTTCCGGTATTAATCCATTTTCACAATCTGTAGATTTTGTAGGCATATCTACAGTAGAAGATCAGGTCGTGAACGGTGGTCACGGATACGGTGTCAACTTTGCTTCTTACTTTGGTAGAGTAAACTTTGATCTACAAGATAAATACATTGTTTCTTTTGTTGTTCGCAGAGATGGCTCTTCTCGTTTTGGTAGTGAAAATCGCTATGGTGTATTCCCCGCTGTATCAGCTGCCTGGCGTCTGTCTTCAGAAAGATTCATGGATAACATACCTTTTTTGGAGGACTTGAAGATACGTGCAGGATATGGTATCATGGGTAATTCCAATAATGTCAATCCTAATAACCAGTTCAACCTCTATAGTACAAGTATAGGGGCATCCAGTTATGACATCAGCGGTAGCAACACAGGTGCATCACAGGGTTTTTACAGCTCGAACATTGGAAATCCATTCGCAAGATGGGAAAAAGCAATTACGTCCAATATTGGTATAGATGCATTGATGTTTGATGGCAAATTAGATGTAGGGCTTGAATTTTGGGTGAAAAATACAGAAGACCTGCTATTCCAACAGCCAGTAACTGTAATGACAGGACCATTCGCAAATGCTCCTTTTGTCAATGTAGGTAAAATGAGAAATAGAGGTGTGGACTTGACAATTGTGAATAAAGGAGACATCAGCCCTAAGCTAAGGTATGAGGTCATCCTTAATGGAGGTTTCCTGAATAACGAAATTGTAGAACTCGCTGATGGTATCGACGATTTGCCGAATAGAAGTGCAGCTTATCGTGGTGTTACGCCTGTTCTGAATCAGGTCGGTCAGCCACTTTCGGCATTCTATGGATATCAGGTAGAAAGCTTATGGGCTAGCGCAGATGAAGTAGAAGCTGCTAATCAGGCTGCTCAGGCTGCGGCTGCGGCTGCTGATCCTTCACTGACACAGGCTGAACTGGATGCCATCGTTTTCCAATCTGGAGCTGGAGCGGGGCGGTTCAAATTTGCGGATATTAACAGCTATGATGAATTCGGAGAATTAACAGGTGTGCCAGACGGTATTATTGATCTGGCGGATAGAACCACTATTGGAAATCCTATTCCTGATTTTACCGGTGGATTGACCATCAAGCTGGACTATGGAAACTTTGGATTGGAAATGTATTCTTTTGCTTCTATTGGCAATGATATATATAATGTTTCAAAATTATATACCGATTTTTATCCACTGTTTCCAGGTGCTGCCATCAGTGAACGGGTAAAAGATTCTTGGTCTTTTGACAACCCGAGTGGAGATATTCCAATTTTTGAAAATGTTTCTAATTTTAGTACAAATACACAATCCAATTCCTTCTACGTAGAAAATGGTTCTTATTTCAGACTCCAAAACCTAACGCTTTCTTACGCTTTACCCGGGCATATCGTAGATAAAGCAAAAATGAGAGACATTAAATTTACGGCAAGTGTCAATAACTTATTTACCATTACAGGGTATGAAGGTTTAGACCCAAGTGTAGGTGGATCAGCAGACACCAACTTTGGAATTGATGTGGGTAATATTCCTATTACACGTAGCTTTACATTTGGCGTAAGAGCTGGTTTCTAAGTTTAAGTATAAGATTAAGTTTAAGTTTAAAATGATAACTAAAATGAAAAAATTAAAATATATATTTCTCCCGATATTCGCTTTTTTGATATTACTACCAGCGTGTAAAGACGAATTTTTAGATGTAGCACCAACTGGTTCATTAAGTGATACAGAACTATCTACCTTAGCGGGAGTCGAAGGATCTTTAATTGCATCTTACTCTATGCTGTTGGGAAGAAATGGTTTTTACAGCGATGCCACCAACTGGTTTTGGGGAAGTGTGCTTGGAGGAGATGCGAATAAAGGAACCAATGAAGGTGACCAGTCTCAGGTAAATGAAGTTCAGGCTTATAGGGCACAAACGAATAATGATTCTGTATTGGAAAAATATGCGACCACCTATGAAGGGATTGCACGTACCAACGCAACTTTAAGGTTATTGGGTTTGTCTACTACTATCGGGGCTGATGATGCGACCCGTCTGGAAGCTGAGGCTAAATTTTTAAGAGGACATTATTATTTCGATTTGAAAAGGAATTTTAATAATACGCCTTATGTGGATGAAAACTGGGACAACATTACGCCAGTTGACAATACGGCAGATTTGTGGACTTTCATCGAAGCTGATTTGAAATTTGCCTATGAAAATCTACCTGAAACACAAAGTGATGCAGGTAGAGCCAATAAATGGGCGGCAGGTGCTTATTATGCAAAAGCTTTATTATTTCAAGGAAAATATGCGGATGCTAAATCTATCCTTGATAATGTCATAACAAATGGTGTCACTGCCAGTGGAGAACCTTATGGCTTGAACGATAATTATGCAGATGCTTTCTTTGCACCTAATGACAACAGTAAAGAATCTGTTTTTGCTTCTCAGGCTGCTGCCGGAACTGGTGATATAAATAATGCCAATGCAGGAATGGTCTTAAATTTCCCTCATGGAGGTGGCGACAGACCAGGCGGATGCTGTGGATTTTTCCAACCAAGTATCGAACTGGGCAATTCATTCCGTACAGATGCCAATGGACTTCCTTTGTTGGATGGTTCATATAATGATGCTGCTAATGCGCTGGTAACAGACCAGGGTGTTTTTAGTGCAGATTCATTTACACCAGATGCGGATAATGTAGATCCACGATTAGATCATTCTATTGGTCGCAGAGGCATTCCATATTTAGATTGGGGTCCACATCCAGGAAGAGACTGGATTCGTGACCAGCCTTATGGCGGGCCTTATTCTCCCAAGAAGTTTATCTATTACAGAGATGTAGCAGGTGATAATGACGGTAGTTCCTGGACACCAGGTTATACTGCTATTAATTATAATGTCATTCGTTATGCAGATGTACTTTTATGGGCAGCAGAATGTGAGATTGAGTTAGGAAATCTTGAAGTTGGGCGTGGTTTAATCAATATCGTAAGAAATAGAGCTAAAAATTCTATGGTTATGAATGGTGGTGCGCCTGCTGCTAATTATGTTATAGAACCTTATGCTTCTTTCGGTAGCCAGGAGATGGCAAGAACTGCTTTGAGAATGGAGCGTAAGTTAGAGCTGTCAGGAGAAGGACATCGTCTTTATGACTTAGTAAGATGGGGGGTTGCTGAAAGCGTTTTGAATAACTATTTGGCTATTGAAAATGCTGTGATTATTAATTCATCGTTTATGGGTAGTTCATTCCAGTCTAATAAAAATGAATACCTGCCTATTCCACAAAATGAAATAGATATTTTGGGCGCCGATGTTTTGAAGCAAAATCCTGGGTACTAGGCTTGGTGATTAGTGATTGGTGATTAGTAACTGGTAACTAGTTACTAGTGCCAAAGGCACTAAGTTTTACAGCAATTTCTCATTTGGCTTTTTGTCCCCTCCAAAGGGGGATAATTCAGCATTTTAGCCATTATTTCTATGAAGATTGGGGGCTTTCGGTTTAAATGAGAAATTGCTGTAAGTTTTAAGACATATTAGCCCCGCAATTTATCAGAAAAAAGTGGAATATCGAACAAGGAATATCGAATTACGAAGTATGCATAATTAATTTTAAAGTAAAATAGGTTGTAAATCAGTTGTTTAATTTTTACATCCTGCTGAAAAAGCCTCTCCATTTTAGCAAAAAAACGTATTAATATTTCGATATTCGGTGTTCGATATTCGTTATTCGACATTCAAAATGTACTGATTTATTTAGTGTCGAAGGCACTAGTAGCCAATCACTAACTAATTTTTTATCATTACTAAATGGTCTGATAACAGCTGAGTTGTCAGACCATTTTTATGTAGAATAATGGAATAATCATAACATGAGAAAAATATTATATCTTTTCATCATTTTATTAGTCATGTCTTCCTGCGTTCAAGATAAGGAAGAAGCGACAACATCCACAAAAATCTTTTCTCCACTTACTGCAAAAGAGTCTGGCATCCAGTTTTCTAATACGCTGACAGAAGACTCTATTGTCAATTATTTCACTTATCCATACCTTTATATGGGCGGCGGGCTGGCTATTGGTGATGTGAATAATGATGGGCTTCAGGACATCTATTTCACCGGCAATATGGTAGAAAATACATTATACCTGAATAAAGGGGATTTAAAATTTGAAGATATTAGCCAAGCGGCAGGGGTAGCTGGTGATGACAGATGGGTGACTGGGGTAACTATGGCAGATGTCAACGCAGATGGTTGGATGGATATTTATGTGAGTGTTTCTGGAAAATTTACCACTAAAAAAAATCAGCTTTACATCAATCAGGGGTTGGATAATAATAATTTACCTGTATTTAAAGAAGAAGCCGAAATCAGAGGCGTCGCTGATGAAGGTCACACCACACAAGGTACTTTTTTCGATTATGATAATGACGGAGATTTAGATTTATACTTAGCCAATTACCCACCGACCGGATTTAAAACCCCTAATTATTCTTATGCTATTTTCATCAAAGAAAAACTGCTCGAAAAATCTGACAAACTCTATCAAAATAATGGAGATGGTAACTTCAAAGATGTTACAGCAGCAGCAGGGATAAGCAATTTCGGCTTGTCGCTGAATGCTACTGCGGGCGACTTCAATCAGGATGGCTGGCAGGATATCTATGTATCTAATGACTTTGCGACACCTGATTTATTTTATTTCAATAATGGCGATGGAACGTTCAGCGAACATGGAAAAACAGTCACACAGCATACTGCCTACTTCGGCATGGGGACGGATGCTGGCGATTTGAATAACGATGGCTTATTGGATCTCATACAAATGGATATGACGCCAGCAGACAATAAAAGAAATAAAGCCAATATGGCAAGTATGGACATTCCCCGTTTTTGGGAAATGGTGAATTATGGAATGCACTATCAATACATGCAAAATGCAGTACAATTGAATAATGGAGTTTTTGAAAATGGTTTGCCTCGTTTTAGCGATATTGCCCGCATCACCGGCATGGCATCCACTGATTGGAGTTGGGCAGGCTTATTAGCTGATTTAGATAATGATGGCTGGAAAGATGTTTTTGTAACCAACGGAACCCGAAGAGATATTAATAATAAAGACTATTTTGATAAGATTGATAAAATGCCCTATTCCCAAAGAAAAAAACTAAATCAGGTAGAAAAATCTCTGAATATCCCCTCACAAGCAGTGGATAATTACGCCTTCAAAAACAATGGCGATTTGACCTTCAAAGCAGTGATAAAAGACTGGGGACTGAGCTTTGAAGGTTTTTCCAATGGTGCCAGTTATGCTGACTTAGACAATGATGGCGACCTTGAAATTGTGATCAATAATATTGACGCAGAGGCACTTGTTTTTAAAAATTCTACAGTAGAAAAAAGCCAGGGAAATTTCCTTAGAATACAACTAGAGGGCAGCACAAAAAATCCACAGGGCTTAGGGACGAAATTAACCTTGCATCTTGGGAAACAAAGCCAATATCAGGAATTAACGCTTACCCGGGGATTTCAATCTTCCGTCGAGCCAGTTGTTCATTTTGGGCTGGGAGAGGCTACAAAGGTGGACCAACTAGAAGTGCTTTGGCCCGATGGAAAAAAAGAAACGCTGGAAAATATTTCAGCCAATCAGGTTTTGAAAATCAACTATGAAAATGCACAAGCCATTCCCAAAAAAGAAACAGCATCTACAAATAGCCTATTTACAGATATAACAGATAAAATAGCGATTCAATATCGACACAAAGAAAATATTTTTGATGATTATAAGTATGAAATCCTATTGCCGCACCGCTATTCCATGAACGGACCTGCCTTAGCCGTTGCGGATGTAAATAAAGATGGATTGGATGATTTTTATGTCGGAGGTGCTATGAATCAGGAGGGGGCTTTGTACCTACAGCAAAAAGAGACGACGTTTGAATCAGTTGGACAAGACCTATGGAGTACGGATGCGAATTATGAAGATATTGGTGCTGCTTTTTTCGATGCGGACAATGATGGGGATGCGGATTTGTACGTAGTGAGTGGTGGAAATGAAAGCAAAGCGAATGATACAAACTACCAAGACCGACTTTACCTCAATGACGGAAAAGGAAACTTTGAAAAAGCAGAGAATGCGCTGCCTTTGATTAATGCAAGTGGTTCCAGAGTGAAATTTGCAGACTATGATAAAGACGGAGATATGGATTTGTTTGTTGGCGGACGAGTGCTTCCTCAATCCTATCCCAATCCGGCAAAAAGCTATATTTTAAAAAACGAACTTATAGAATCCGGTCAATTGAAATTTACAGATGCGACGGAAACCATCGCCCCGATGCTGAACACGGCAGGACTGGTGACAGACGGCACCTGGCTCGATTTTGACGGGGATAAAGATTTAGATTTGGTCATCGTAGGAGAGTGGATGCCGATTACTTTTCTACAAAATCAAAAAGGAAAATTTGTCAATAAGACCGCAGATTATGGATTTGAAAAATCCACAGGATGGTGGTATAGTATTCTATCAAAAGACCTGAATAAAGACGGATATCCAGATTTGATTGCTGGCAATTTGGGTTTGAATTATAAATACCAGGCCAGTGAGAAAGCCTCCTTTGATGTTTATGCCAATGATTACGATAAAAATGGAAAATTGGATATTGTTTTAGGGTTTTATGAGGACGGTGTTCAGTATCCATTGAGAGGAAAGCAGTGTTCGTCTGAACAAATTCCGACCATAAAATACAAATACAAAGATTATAACAGCTTTGCCAATGCTACGCTCGAAGATGTTTACACTGCCCAGAGCTTGAAAAAATCTTACCACCTTCAAGCTAAAAATTTTGCAAGCAGTTTCATCTTCAATAAAGGTGGAGAACAATTTGATATTCAAAGTCTACCCAATGAAGTCCAGGTTTCTTCTGTGAATGGCATCATAGCTGAAGATTTTAATGCTGATGGATATGTAGATTTGATTCTAGCCGGAAATTTATTTTCTTCAGAGGTGGAAACGCCCCGAAACGATGCGAGTTATGGTCATGTATTAATGGGAACGAAAGAAGGGAAATACAAAGCGATACCTTATGCTCAAAGTGGCTTTAGTCTTGGCAAAGACAGCAAAAATATAGCGACATTAAAAACTCAAAACGGACGATTAATCCTTGTCGCTAATAATAATGATGTCTTGCAGTTTTTTCAATGGAATAGTCCGACGAGTGGACTTCCCAGTAATTTAATGGAGAGAAACGAACACAATTGAAGGACTAATATGGTTTTTGATTTGTAAAAGTGCCTAAACTGTTCCTTTTTTTACCAGATAAATGTGCTTATCTTATGAGAGTAATTACTACTTTCATACTTATCAAAAAATTTGTTATGGCATTTTTCAAAAATTTACTCTTTAGTTGTTTCATACTTGTTTTTTATAGCAATATTTTATGGGCGCAATGTCCGCAGGGAGCTGTTTTTTTTTTCAATCAAGCGGATGTGGATATTTTTCCGGTGCTTTATCCTGATTGTACTGAAATTGCTGGTGAACTGTATATATATGGATCGGGAGCTGATATTGCAGATTTAAGTCCGCTGAACCAGATTACCGCGGTTGGTTCTTTAAGTATTCTTGAAAATCCAGTATTAACAAGTTTAAGTGGCTTAGATAATTTGACTACAGTAGTGAGGGCGGTAGCTATCCGCGACAATGACGCTTTGCTAGATTTGGGCGGCTTAGATAATTTGACTACGATTGGTGAATTTTTGCATATTACTCAAAATGACAATTTAATTAATTTAAACGGCTTGAGTAGTCTGACTTCGATTAGCTGGAATTTAAGAATTGGTTTTAATGAGAATTTATTGAACTTGGATGGTTTAGATAATCTAACCTCAATAGGTGATAATTTCTCATTAACTGAGGATTTAAGAATTGATAATAATCCAATGCTGTCTATTTGCAGTGTCCCATCAATTTGTTATTTTTTGGAAAATGGAGGTAGTAACGCTATCTATTTCAATGCATCGGGTTGTAATAATCTCACAGAGGTCTCAGATGCTTGTACGGTTTCTATTGAAACATTCGGGAATTCATTTAATTTCAATGTTTTACCAAATCCCAATAAGGGGACATTCGTCCTACAAGGCATCCCAGAAGGTACTTACCAAATTCTCAATACATCAGGACAAATCATCCGGCAAGGAGATATGAGAAATCATTTATTGATTGACATTTCGAGTGAGGCGCAAGGCGTTTACTTCATATCCGTCATAGTAGATGATGCGATTCTGGTGAGGCGAGTTGTTAAAATGTAAAATTCTCGTTTCTCTTATAGTTCTCCTTTTTTTGCAGCCTTTATAGCATAATCAGCCGCTCTTGCCGTTAGTGCCATAAATGTGAGCGATGGATTTTGGGTAGACATGGAAGTCATACAGGCACCATCTGTTACGAATACATTTTTGCATTGATGCAGTTGATTCCATTCATTGAGTAAAGAGCTTTTTGGATCGCGTCCCATACGCACACCGCCCATTTCATGTATGTCAAGTCCGGGAGCTTGTTTGGTATCGTTATAATTAATGTCCTTAAAACCAGCTTTCGTCAGCATGCCTACCATTTGCTCTTCATAGTCTTTGAGCATTTTTTCATCATTTTCATCATAATCTATATCAATCTTCAGCTGAGGAATGCCCCATTCGTCTTTTTTAGTCTCATCCCGTGCGACATAATTATTTTCTTTGGGAATCGTTTCTCCCATCATACCTGCCCAAATTGACCAGGCACCTAGCTTAGGTGGTTTCATCAGGCTGTCATGCAATTCTTCACCAAAGCCTGTAGACTCGAAAGACTTACCCCGACCAGCTCCAAATGAAATGGCATAGCCCCGTAGAAAATCTGTCTCCTGACGATATACATTCCGAAAACGAGGAATGTAGGCAAAAGTTGGGCGTTTTCCTTCTGGTTTTATATGATTAAAGTCGTCAATGGAAGCCGATATTTTTCCTCGATAATTATGAAATCCTACATACTTGCCCAACAAACCATTATCATTGCCTATTCCATTTGGAAATCTTTCAGAAATAGAGTTGAGTAAAATCAAATTTGTATTTAATGTACCTGCATTGACAAATATGATATTAGCAAAGTATTCTGTCGTCTTTTTGGTATTGGCGTCTATGATCCGAACTCCTGTAGCCTTGTTTTTTTTATCATCAAATATAATGGAATGCACAACAGAATGAGGGCGAAGGGTCAGATTGCCAGTATTTGCAGCCCAGGGAATCAGGGTGGAATTGGCATTAAAATAGCCGCCGAAGGGACAGCCCCTTTCGCAGATTTCCCGACTTACACATAGTGACCTTCCTTGCTTTTGGAAAAGCTCATTGGTCTCCGTCAGGTGGGCGCACCTTCCGTATATCAGGTGTCGGTCTTTATAGTTTTTTTTCAGGTGTTGCTGGAAATGTTTTTCCACACAGTTGAGTTCCCAGGCTTTCAGAAATTCCCCATCGGGTACCGTATCTAAGCCGTCTTTATTGCCTGAAATGCCTACAAATTTTTCTACATAGCTGTACCATTTGTCCAAATCTTTATACCTTATCGGCCAATCCACAGCAAAACCATCCCGTGCTGGTCCTTCAAAGTCATAATCACTCCAGCGCTGGGTCTGCCGTGCCCACATGATAGAGCGTCCGCCAACCTGATAGCCTCGTATCCAGTCGAAAGGTTTTTTCTGCTCATAAGGATGTGCTGCATCTTCTACAAAAAAGTGTGTGGTATCTTCCCGAAAGGCATAACATTTACTGACGACCGGATTCTCCTTTTTTTGCGCATTAGTCAAATTCCCTCCATGCTTAAATTCCCAGGGTTTCATATTAGTAGTCGGATAATCCACAATATGCTTGACGTCGCGCCCTCTTTCCAGTAATAAGGTTTTGAAACCCTGCTCACAGAATTCCTTGGCGGCCCAGCCGCCCGTCATTCCTGCTCCGATTACAATAACGTCAAAATGCTGTTCTGTTTTGTCTGACATGTTTTAGGTTTTGGTAATTAGTGATTTGTGATTGGTTACCAGTTATTAACAAACCAGTTTAAATAGCTACACATCCGCTGTAACGATTGGGCGCGAATTCAAATCCAAAGTGATCGGTCTGATATTGTTCTGACCGAGTAAAATGTTCTACTGTTAAAGCCTTATTGGTGTTGATGAATGTCTGCATATTTGAGGCTTGTTTGTCTTTGGCTATGAGTTCTAGTGTTTCTGTTTTTTGAGCAGGCTCCAATTTTGCATAGGGTTTATCGAACTGTTTCGTCATGTATTGTTCAAAATCACCAAGTCCGCTCAGGTATTGCTGAATATCTTCCATGCTGTAGCAATCATTGATTCTGGTGAGCAGATAATCTAAACGCTGCGATGCCAGATCGACTGACACCTCTTTCAAGGGTAGGATACTCTTTTGCAATTCACCAATTAAGGTATATTGCTTTTTGCTTAAAGCTAAATGTTCATACGTTTTGACTAGTCCGTTACTTCCCTGAAAATCACAGGCAGGCAACACTGCAAGTCCTGATGAAACGATTATAATTTGTCGGATAGCTTGTCTTCTGTTCATGTTGTAATTTTTGCTTGCATGAAGTTAAGAAAAAATGATGGATTTTTTTAAAGTGATATGATTATTTTTACACTATCCAAGTCATAGTGCAAAGAACACGAATGAATTTTCCTTTGTGTTCTTTTACCCTGTTAGTTTTAGTGTTCCTTAGTGCGCTTAGTGGTTAGAAAATGAACACGTATAAGACTAATTTACTTTTATGCGATTGCCATATTTTAGTTTGACTCCTAAGGTAATTTTTGAGCATAAAATATTACCTTCGCCGCACAATACTATAAAATGCAAATCACCAAATTAGATTACAAAGATGTCCCGCAGTTTTCAAAACGGGACAAGGCTTATGTACAGCAGGATGCTGTCCTGCGTTCCTTCTATGCGCATAGCCCTGATTTGAATTCTTTTGCAGAAGTCATTGAACTAAAAAAACAGCAACAAATCCCCCGAAAAGAGCTGGTGGATATGCTGCAATTGCAATATAAAAACGTAGAAGCGAGCCACAAAGTACAGAAAAATATCAGTAGCCTGGCAGATGAAAATACATTTACGATTATCACTGGTCACCAACCAAGTCTAGCTACTGGTCCTTTGTATTTTATCTATAAAATTCTAAGTACGATTAACCTGACAGAGCAACTATCAGTACGTCATCCCGATAAGCATTTTGTCCCTGTATATTGGATGGGGAGTGAAGACCATGACTTTGAGGAAATTAATCACTTTCACCTGTTTGGTAAAACACTAACCTGGGAAAATGAAGAGAAAGGCTCCGTTGGAAAAATGTCAACCAAAGGCATTTTACCTGTTTTAGAAGAGTTGAAAAATTTGCTCGGTGAGTCAGAAAATGCCACTCAGATTTACGACCTAATGTATGAGGCTTACGCCAAACACGATACACTGGATGAGGCAACTTTTTACCTGACAAATGCATTATTTCAGGACTATGGCTTAGTTGTTTTTATAACAAGTAGTCCAAAAGCAAAAAGCCTGTTCGTAGAATATATGCTCAAAGAAATTATAGAACAAGCCTCCTATAAAATTGTCAATAAAACTATTGCTGAACTGGAAAAAGCAGGTTTCAAAGCCCAAGCTTCACCCCGTGAAATCAACCTCTTTTATATGCGGAAAGGACTGCGGGAACGCATTGTGCAGGAAGCTGGAGTTTTTAAGGTCTTAAATACTGATTTTACATTTACAAAAAAAGAAATAGAAGAAGAACTGCACAGCCATCCAGAACGATTTAGCCCCAATGTACTGATGCGTCCATTATACCAGGAAGTTTTATTTCCCAATCTGGCTTACATAGGCGGTGGCGGCGAGTTGGCTTATTGGCTAGAGCGCAAAGCACAATTTGAGTACTTCAAGGTGCCATTTCCTATGCTGATACGCCGCGCTTCTGTGATGTGGATCAATGCAGGACAAGCCAAAAAACTCAATCAGTTGGGACTGAGTGTACAAGATATTTTCACAGCAGAAGACCAGTTGATTAGCAATTTTGTTCGAGAAAACACAGAACAGGAAGTCAATCTCACTGATGACCGAGCGGCATTGGAACAAATATATATACAGATTTTGGCGAAAGCCAAAGCCATAGATCCTGCCCTGGAAAAATCGGTTTTAGGCGAACAGGCAAAAGCGCTGAAAAGCCTGCAACAAATAGAAACCAAGCTCCTCCGCGCAGAAAAACGCCAACACGAGACGCACACCAAGCGTATCACAGGATTAAAAGATAAGTTGTTTCCGAAACGCGGTTTGCAGGAGCGCAAGGATAATTTCATTAGCTTTTATTTGAAATATGGCGATGAATTTATGCAGGTTTTGAAAAAACATATTGATGCGCTGGAAGGGAAAATGCTGGTGCTTGTTGAATGAGAGAATTGTTGATTGAATTTTAATTATTAAAAAAGTATAGAAATGAACATTAAAGTATTATTGATTTTGTTGGGTTTTGGCTTATTGATTTCAGCCTGTAAAGATGATGAGGAAAGTGGACCGATATGGGGGAGTCTGGACAATCATGTGTTTATTACAAATGAAGGGAATTTCCAGTCTTCTAATGGTTCTGTCACAGCCATCAGTCGAGAAACTGGATTGATCTGGCAAAATATTTTTGAGTCGGTGAATGAGTTTCGCCTCGGTGATGTCGTGCAATCTATGAGCATTCATAATGACAAGGCTTACATTGTGGTGAATAATTCCGGTAAAATAGAAGTAGCCAATGCCAAGACATTGGAAAGCGAAGGAACGATCAGCGGATTAAGTTCGCCTCGTTATTTTATGGGGGTCGATGAGAATAAAGGCTATGTAACCAATCTGGTTTTTGGAGGAGAAACAACATTAGACGTGATTGATTTGAATACCAATCAGGTGATAAAAACTATTCCAACAGGCTGGGCAGAACAAATGGTCATGGCAAATGGAAAAGTGTATGTCGGTGTTATTTATACGAATCAGGTTTTGGTGATCGACACGGCTTCCGATGAAGTGGTGGATACCGTCTTTGTAGGCATGAATCCGAATAGCCTGCGCAAAGATGAGAATAATGATATATGGGTGATGTGTAGCGATACCTACGAAAATTTTGAAACACCTGCGCTATATCGCATCAATTCTAGTGTTTCACAGGTAGAAGCCAGTTATACTTTTCCTGCGCTGACCAATCTGCCACAAAAGCTTTGTATCAATGGAGCAGGAGATCAACTGTATTACTTAGATGGAAATGAGGTGTGGAATATGAGCATCAATGATAGCAGCATACCAACGACTCCTTTTATTACTACGCCAGCTGCAAATACCTACATTTACGCCTTGGATGTCGATCCGGTGACCAACTATATTTATGTAGGCGATGCACTTGATTTTCAACAGGCAGGTGGAGTATATCGCTATGAAAGTGATGGTACACCTTTAGATGCTTTTGAGGTGAGTATTATACCAGGAAATTTTTGTTTTAATTAGATTATTATAGCTTCTGAACTCTTTAAAAAAGAAACTGTTATTAATAAGTATGAGAAATGTGATTAAGTACGCTGCCTTGTTTTTGTTATTGGCTGTCCTGCCACTGGGGTCTTTTTATTACCTGTATTTGGGGCGTGCCTACTTTCGTGCAAATATGAAAATGCTGGAAGTGAAAGGCAAAGTGCCTGCATTTGAATATTATAGTACAGAAGGAGATACCATCAGTCAAGAGAAAATGACAGGAAATGTATGGGTAACCCATTGGATGTCAGATAATTGCAAGAATTGCAAGTCAATGTTTGGTAAGATGGATACAGTGAGTCAGCAATTCCATGAGCGCGAAAATGTACAGTTTGTCACCTACACAGCACAGGCGAGTAGTGATAAGTCAGCACACTATAAAATGTATGACATTGATGCCACAGCAAAACGTGCCAACTGGCAGTTTGCCAATGGATGTTCTGATGCTCAGTTTCAGCAATTGTTTAAAGCTGAATCTTATCGGCAACTCATTCTGGTAGATGATTCCCTGAATATCCGAAAATACTATGATACAAACGACCCGCAAAGCATGGGTTTACTTATCCGGCATCTGGCTATGATATTGCCAAAAGAGAAGAAAAAGCAAATCGTGTTCGAACGCGAAAAAGAAAAGTAACACAGTAACACAGGCATCCTGATCATGTACAGGCAGGATGCCTGTACTACTAATATACAATTATGTCCAACACACACCATCCGACTCAAATCAAACGCCTCAACATTATCGCCACGATATTGTCTATAGCCATTCCACTGGTCGTAGTCGTACTGATGAATCCGAGATTCCCAAAGTTGTCGCTGCCTTTCGATCCTTATATTCTACCGCCTTTTTATGCGACGATTAACGGAATTACTGCTTTGGTCTTACTAGTCGCTTTGTACTATATCAAGCAGCGAAACATCAAGATGCATCAACGCATGATTTATGTGGCGATGAGTTTATCCGTAGTATTTTTAGTCTGTTATGTGTTGTACCATTCTTCGACTCAGCCCACAACTTTTGGTGGCGAAGGGGCAATTCGTTCGGTGTATTACTTTCTATTGATTTCTCACATCATTTTATCGGCAGTTGTGGTGCCTTTTGTCTTGTTTACCTTTATTCGAGGCTTTACCCGACAAGATGCACGACACCGCAAAATTGCTAAATGGACTTTTCCACTTTGGCTTTATGTAGCAGTGACGGGAGTCGTTTGTTATTTGCTGATTTCGCCTTATTATCCGGGGTGAGATTAAGTTTAAGATTAAGTCGAAGCTTAAGTTTAAGTTACGCATTTTGCAGAGCAAAATGGGCATTAAAGCAGCTATCGACTATGGACTATCGTCTACCGATTTCACTACATCTTAAACCTTAGTTTATACACTTCACCAGTTTTCAAATCCTTTAGCGTAGCGACAACCATTCCGCGATATTTTGGTTTTTCGACGCTGAGTTTCACCTGTCTGTATCCTTTGTAATATTTGGAAGCAGCTTTAGTAGACTTACCTGAAGCAATCAATGTTTTACCTTTCAGACTTCTACTTGGCGTAGCTGCATTGATTTCAATGGAAAAGGGTCTGTCTTGCGGCGTGACCATTCTTCCTAAGCCTTTAATAAAGTCAGGACAATTCACCATTTCGGGGCAGGGGAGTGGTGGCGGTGGCGGTGGAATAATAGGGGGCAGCTTCCCTAAATCGTCGAGCCAGTCTCCAAGTTCCGACTGCCCGCTTGCTGCGGATTGTTGAACAGAAATAAGAACATAATGCTCAACAGCATATTCGTTTTCATCCCAGATGTCTTCTTTGAAATCTGTTTTTTGGGCAAAGCTGCTATACGTGCAGAACAGCAGACAGTACAAAAGAAATTGACGCATATTTATTTTTTTTAATAAGTTTAAGTTTAAGATGAAGTTTAAGTCGAAGTTTAAAATCGACTTAAACTTATCCAGTTATTGTCCGATAACAATATTCATCGGATACTTCACACCTGTTTTTTTATTGTGAATGGTCATAATGGCTTTTCCAGTATAGCTTTTATCGCGTATCGAAAATTCCATCTGATTATAACCTTTAAATTTTTGAGCAGTCAGATTGCCGGGTTTACCTTTTGCAAGTAAGTCACCACTTATGCTGGTGATTTCTACAACAACAGGCTGGTCGGTGGGATAAACTAGTCGCTTCATTATATCCAATAAACCGCTACAATTGGCAGGTTCTGGGCAGGGTGGCGGTGGCGGCGGTGGCGGTATGATGCCTCCGCGAAATAAAGCAACACCATCTTCTTGTCTTTTACAGCGTTCCAGATTATTGGGAAACCCTTTCCTGCAATCGTCGAGTTGCTGTTCAGCAGACATGAGCATAAAAGTTTCGGCTTTGTATTCCTGTGCGATGGTTTCACATTCTTCTGCGGTGCAAATAAGAAAAATAAATAATAAGCCAGCAATCATCGCATGGCTATTCATAGTTTTGATATTCATTTGAATTTCTTTTGATTTTAAATGATTGATTGTGCAATACTTCTATAAAAATATATAATGATATTCGCTTATGCAATAAAAGCCTGTTTTATTTAAAAAGTAAGTGCCTGGACTCAACTAAACGCCACTTTCAATTTACATAATTGGCTTATTGTCAATATTTTTTTGAATTTGAATTTGACGTTTGGATTTGTATTTCCACTTAAGTTCTCGAACTAAAGATAATTTTGTCCAAGAACTTAACTGTCCATAGGATTAGTCGATGGTCAATTGACCATCGACTAAATTCAACCAATTATCAAAAAAACTATTCTGCTTCTTCTACTTCTTCGGGTACAGGACAACAGCGATACTCCTGTGATTTTTCCAGTAACTCAATCTTCCTGGCTAATAATTTATTTTCCAGTTTTTTGCGTTCCAGATCAAGTTTTACCGCTTCTTTAAATTCCGGTTCGCATATATCGCACTCATCTATACAACCTTTGACCAATAAGCCAGGCGTAGGAAGTGAGGTTGTAATTTCAAATGCTAATTCTGCTTTTAATTCTTCATTGATTTCTCCACGCTGAGACAAAATGCCGGCTTTGGTCAGATCAGTATCTACAGCCTTAAGCGCGGCAGCTTTGTCGGCTTCAGTGAGCGGCTGTGCAAAAACTGGCGCAGCTACAAAAGTAAAATTAGTGGGATTAACATTGGCAAAGGTCGCTGTATTCCGGGTTGCTTTAAGTACCGTACTATTCAGGGCAACCTGCTCCACTTCCTGCCGCTTGAGGTCGGAAGCCAAAACAGCAGAAGGTATGACAGATAAGCCAGAATCTGGCAAGCTAGGACGCACCGCTACTTTTGCATTACCCGCTGGATCAATGACTCGTCTGGTCACAGCAAGTACTTCAAATTTTACCTTTTGTATTTTATTAATCTGGTAAAAAAAGAAGGTAATGGCGCGACATTGATTAGGATTAGAAAAAGTACGAGAAGCTGCTTCAAAATGATCTTCTGATTCGCCTTCTGCATGGGTTCTGCTTTGCACTTCTCCCATGGATACGGAGCTGGCAGTACGCACAGCTTCTACCGAACGATTGCTGGAAGATTCAGCATGTTGGCTAATTTCCCGCATAAAATCACGGGTGCTTTCCGCACTATACTGGCCACTTACATCAGCACTCGCGCCGAGAAAGAAAGTTTCTATTGCGCCGCTGGTAGAACCACTACCCGAGGCCGAGCCTTTGGAGGTATTGCGAGACTCGCCCTCGTCTCTTATTGTAAGGTCGGACATGAAGTTGCTCATAGACGACATATACATAGACTCTTCGGAGGTCTGCTCATGACGATAACTAATGCTGGATTCCTTGTCAAAAGTAAACCGAGAACGCCTGTCCATGCTAAATAGGCGGACTTTTTCGCCAGGTAATAAGGTGTTGCTATAGACTAGATCGCCTAAGGCATGCCCTTCCGTACAGCGTTCAAGGCGGGCTTTTACCAATACTTCGACGGCTACTGTCCTGTCATTGACGGCTACTCGATGTGTAAGTCGATAATGAAAGTCAATACTACTACAGGCTTTGTCTGACTGAAATTCGGGGCAACATGGGACTGTTATCCCTTTTTTCTCTGCTGTTTTCATTTTTTATTTTTTAAACATTTACAAATAGGGAGTTCATTTTGGTAATATGTTTAATAGGCTCTTTGGTTTGAAAAACTACACTTACATCCGTTTACGAAAGGAAAAGTCACCCATGTATGATAAAAATTTGCAATTAGCCATTATCTTTATGTGTACAAACACAATTTCCAATATGGATAAGAAAGCACACGAAGAGAGTTATTATATCAAAGGCTTATTAGAAAATGATCGTAAAATCTGTCAGGAGATATACGATAAGTATTATGCTAAAATACAAAGCATGGTGATATCGAATAGTGGTAGTAAAGAAGCAGCCAAAGATGTTTTTCAGGATGCCCTGATTATAATTTATAAAAAAGGCTTAAAACCTGAATTTATACTCACCTGCCCTTTTTACAACTTCCTGTATCCTATATCAAAACATATATGGTTAAAAAAATTGAATAAAAAATCACGTTCAGAGGTGACCATTGAAGATGATGGAGGATTTATAGACGAAGCAAACATAGAAGATGTGATACATGAAACGGAGCGACACGCGCTGTACAGAGAGAAGTTTGCCCTACTGGGAGATAAATGCCGGGCATTGATGAGTCTGGTTTTTGAAAAAAAGAAGATGAGAGAAATTGCAGAGATTTTGGAGTATAATAATGAAAAGACCACAAAACAACAACATTATAAATGCAAGCAAAGACTAATTAAATTAGTCAGAGAGGATTCAAGATTTAATGAAATAACGGACTGAATGGTCTGTTTTCAGAATAAAGTCTATTAGTCCACTAAAATACAAGCGATGAAAGAGGAACTAAAATACGAGTTAATCGAAAGTTATCTCAATGGTGACTTGAAAGGCGAAGCCCTTAGCGATTTTGAACGGGAGTTGCAAACCGATTCAGGTTTGAAAGCGGAGGTCGAACTACATCGGGATATCGAAATAGCCATGATAAACAAGAAGGACATTCCTTTTATTCAAACTATGAACGATATACATCAAAAGGCGGCAACTACGACTTCACAACAAGAGGTAACTAAGATGCCTGGAACAGGAAAAATAGCCAAGAGACCAATTCTTAGATATATCGCTATTGCAGCAGTTGCGGCAGCACTTCTTTTGGCGATCTTTGGTCGTCAATTTTTAATGCAGGACATCAGCCCTATGCAATTGTCGGAAAATACAATTGGCACAACACTTACACTAAGTACAGCTCGCTCTGATGATGGCGCAACAGTAGACCAATTACTCAAAGAAGGTTACGACAAACTAGATAAAGGACAATACGCGGAAGCCTTAGCCCTGTTGGAACAAGTGAAAACAGATACGCCGGATGCAGATGCAGCTCTGGGTACAGGCTATGCAAACTTATACCTTGCCCAATATGATAAAGCTGTCAGCATATTTCAAAATATTAGCAATAATAAGCCTGGTGTTAAAGATATTGCAGACTGGTATTTAGCCCATACTTACCTTCGACAGGGCAAAAAAGAGGATTGTAAAATTCTTTTACAAGAAATAATTTCAAGTAAAACTGTCACACCAAAGCGCGAAAATCAGGCTAGAGAACTTTTGGATGCTATACGGTAATAAAACACACACCACTCTTTTTATCAGGTGTTTATGAGTTAAGAATGGGGGAGGCTTTGATAAAAAAGTGTCCAGTTATTTTCCTGAAAATACTTGAAAATTTTTCATTATGTAACAAAGATTTATTTGTCACAAAACATGTAGATGTTGGTTTTTTTGTTTAATATTGTAGCAGAACGGAATACAGATGTTTAATAAAACTAAATAAACAGGGATATTTAGAGCTTATAAAGAGTGTTTGAAACACCTTATGCAAACTAAAATAGTTTATTTATTCTGTAAAATGCTTCTATTTATATAATCCAACATCCGCTTATGTACAGTCATGAAAATCTTCTGGATGGATTGATGAATGCTTTAAGGCATTCGCCCACCAATCCACCATTGCTTCGTTTAATCGGCGACGTATTAGTTGATATGGAACGATACGATGAAGCAGGTTCCTATTATAGAGAAAAGCTAGAACTTGACCCTGGATGCCAGCATTCCAGATTAGGTTTAGGACATTCGTTTTACGGAGCGGGAAGACTAAGTGAAGCTTGGGTTTTATTAGATGAACTCATGACAAATGGCCAGCCACTCCCAGGAGTCTTTCTACTCAAAGCCAAACTCCATCTATCTGAAGCCAATCCCGATCTTCAATCTGCTCAATATGCCTATGAAGCTGCTATTCAGGCGAATCCATTACTACAAAATTCTATTTTAGAGAAGAAAATTCAAGGCATTGATGTTGAAGAAGCTCAAGAAGCAAATTCAGATAAAAAAAGCGGACTTTTCCAAAAGAGTGGAGATGATATTGATGCTTACCTAGAACAACTCATCGCGCCACGTATGGACTTTACCCAAGTTGGTGGTATGGCGCAGGTCAAAGATGAAATTCGCCAAAAAATAATCCTTCCTTTCAGACACCAATCTATATATGAAGCCTATGGCAAAAAAGCGGGTGGAGGTATTTTATTATACGGACCTCCGGGTTGTGGTAAAACACATATTGCCCGTGCCACAGCAGGCGAGATGAATGGCAACCTCATTTCTGTAGGTATTCATGAAATACTGGAAATGTGGATTGGAAAAAGCGAGAAAAACTTACACGAAATATTCGAGATTGCAAGAAGACGAACACCTTGTGTGTTATTCTTCGATGAAGCAGATGCACTAGGTTCCAATCGGAGTGACCTGAAAAAGAACGGTTCGCGCTATGTGATTAATCAGTTCTTATCCGAATTGGATGGCTTTGATGCCGAGAATGAAGACTTACTCATTCTGGCAGCGACTAACGCTCCCTGGCATCTGGATGAGGCATTTCGTCGCCCAGGACGATTTGACCGAATTATATTTGTACCGCCGCCGGATGCAGAGGCCCGCGCCGCAGTACTCGAAATACTTTTAGAAGAAATTGATAATAAAGAGGAGATTAATTATCAATCACTAGCAAAGAAAACAAAAGACTTCTCGGGAGCTGATTTGCGTTTGCTCATCGACAACGCTCGGCAGACCCGCATCAAAGAAGCTATGGAAACAGGAGAAAGTAGACCATTAAATCAAAATGATTTAATGCGTGCGGCGAAAGACGTTCGCCCCAGTACAAAGGAATGGTTGAAAAAGGCTAAAAATTACGCACTGTTTGCAAATGAAGGAGGTCTTTACAATGAAATCCTTGAGTATTTGAAAATGAATCCAGTCTAAAGTTGCAATAATAGCCATCAGTTTCAGTAATATTTCATTGCTACTGAAACTGTCACTGATATTGATACTGACAACTGATATTCTATCGTTGAACGGGAAAATTTCGAGCTATGCAAAATCACGCCGTACTAGAAAAGGCGCACCTGCTCATGCAGCAGGGCCGCTTTAAAATGGCTGAACAGGAGTTGCGTCAAAGCCTTGCTTTGTACCGCTCTAATGCAGCCACACGCGCCATGCTCAGTTCCTGCCTATTGAGGCAAAAGTTAATCGCAGAAGCGCTTCATGAAGCAAAAGAAGCTATTAGGCTGGAACCGACGAACCCAGACCACTACCATATACTTAGCCAGGTGTATCTGGAACAGGAAAGATACGCCAAAGCAGAAAAAATCATTCTTGTCAGCCTGAGTCATCAACCTGCAAATGCAGATTATTTGTATGTACTGGCTACCATTTACTTTCAACAACAACAATGGGAAGATGCCCTAATTGTCTGTGAAACCGGACTAAACCTCAGTGCGGAACATATCGACAACCTCAACCTCCGCGCTCGCATTCTCAATCGGATGGGAAGATATGAAGATGCCAATATTACTTTTGATATGGCATTCCGAGGTGATCCTGAAAATCCTTTTACTTATGCCAACCGTGGATGGGCTGCCTTAGAACAACAAGAATATAATCTGGCACTCGATTCTTTCAAAACCGCACTTTCTTATAATCCTGAACTTGAATTTGCACGTACCGGACTGGTGGAAGCCATTAAAGCACGGTACATACTATATCGAATGTCTTTGCAGTTCAATTATTTATCCAATACTAAACTTCAATCCATTAGGGTATTGCTGGTGGCGGGACTGATTTTATGTGTTAGTCATTCGATTGCCTTATTGCCTTTTTATCTTTTGTTCGTGCTATTCATTTGGTTTGCAGATGTACTTTTTAATGCTTATCTACAGTTGTATCCTTCTACCGCACAGATTTTATCTAATACTGAACGTAATGTTTCCTTGCTTTTTGGAAGCATGGTGACTTTTGGTATTTTGAATCTTATCTTCTTTTCAATTACTGGATTGAACGTATTTCAAACGGTCTGCCTTGTGAGCCTTGGTATGCTGTTTCCGCTGACGAATGCAGTGCGCACAACAGACCATCGCAGGCGTCCGGCTCTTGCCGTTATTGCAGGTATTATTGGTGTTGCAGCTATCGCTGCCAATTTTTACGAAAGTTTCTATGTGCAGGTACTGGAAGTTATTTTCTTCCACGTCATTCTTGGTTACGCCTGGTATGAAAGTTTTCTGACAAATGGAGAGTAGCTAGTGCTTTCAGCACTAAGTTTTAGTGCATATTAGCAAAATAGGAAAATATCGAATATCGAACAGATGAATATTGAATATCGAAGTAGTAGTAGTTAAGATGAATGATGAACATTTAGAAAGGAAGAAATGTCAAGTAAAACTGGAATACTGAGGTGAATTGGATGGCAAAATACTTCGAAATTCGGTGTTCAATATTCGTTATTCAAAAAATATACCATTTTATTTAGTGCCGAAGACACTAGTGACTAGGAATTGGTGTATTGGGGAATTACTGGACTTTGGACAATGGGGGTAGCTAAACTTAAACTTATTCATCTGGTTCGCAAAAACTTAATTTCCAAGTCATTCAGTTTTTTAAGTTGAGCTAATGTATGCTCGACTTCGGACTGCCGAACAGAAATTTCTAACAAACCACTATCGCCAAACTCCTGCTTGACGATATTCAGTTTCATTTTTTTGACCAAATTCATCACATCACTCATAATGGCATAACCAAAACGAAGCTCGTAAAGGTTGTTTACCGTTTTTTCAATCTTTTCTGCCTGCTCAAAAGCGTCTTTTGTCGCCAGTTTATAAGCATTGATTAAGCCAGGCACACCGAGTTTTGTCCCACCAAAATAACGGACAACAATAACCAGAACATTCGTCAAGCCAAAACTATCAATCTGCCCAAGAATAGGACGTCCTGCTGTGCCGGAAGGCTCGCCGTCGTCGTTTGCCCGAAACTGAAGTCCATCTGTACCCAGTCGCCAGGCAAAACAATGATGCCGAGCTTTTGAATGCATTTTTTTGACGCCTTCTGTACAGGCTTTGATGTCTTCCGAGCTATACACAGGGTAAGCATAAGCCAGAAATTTGCTGCCTCTGTCTTTAAAATCTCCTTCACTTTCCGCTGATATCGTGGTGTATTTGTCGGTCATGTATTGAGTTGATTAAGTGATTGGGTATATTGAGTAATTGAGTTGATTGTATTAATAGTCTCTCTTCTCTCAACGTAGTGGTCTCGCTTCTCGCAGCCGAAGGCGGTCTCATGTAGAAAGTGCAATTAAAACAATAGACAAAATTGCCAGTCCAATGCCAAAAAGATTGATTTTTGACAACCTTTCGGTAAAAATAACCCAGGCCAATAAGGCTGAGAGAATGATAATACCGATATTATTGACTGGAAATATAACCGAGCCTTCCCAGGTGCCATCCAATATTTCTAATAAAAAATGCAATGAAAAATAGTTGGGAACACCCAAAGCCAAACCTGCGAGCAGATTTTTTAATGCGAATTGAGCTTTACCCAAAAGGATACTACCTAACATGATAACAGCACCAATCGTACCAGCCGTTCCAAATATGAAAATAGAAAAACGAATGCCGCCTTCATCGCCCAGTACACTCATTTTGACATATTGCAATAAGCTTTCTGCGCCGCCACAACAGATGAACACATAAGCAGGAAGGAGTAACATCCACCAAGGCCAGTTTGCTTCATTTTTATCTTCAACCTTCCGGCGATTTACCAATAAAACAGCCAGTAATGCCAAAATAATGCCCACGATTTTAACTGCATTGACGGTTTCATTATACATCCAGATTGCAAAAATAACCGTAAGAATAATGGACATTTTTTGAATGACAATGGCCACTGCAACTCCGAAATGTTGCACAGTCAGTGCCACAAAATAAAAGGTCGAAATAAACAAAATCCCCAATCCTAGCGCGTAAGGAAACCACTCTTCTTTCCAAAAATCAGCTTCTACCGGCACTTCTCCAATCAACAAACTTCCTGTAGCCACGCAGACAAAATAATTGATGACAATAGCCTGAAAGCTATTGACCTGTTTTTGCTCAAATACTTTGAACAACAAGACAATAATCGTTGAACTCAGGATAGAGCCGGCAAGGTAGAGTAAGTGGATCATGGTTTTTGGTGATTGGTGATTGGTGATTCGTGACTGGTGATTGGTGACCTGGTGACATGTGATTGGTAACTAGTGAGTGTTTTTTTGCGGAGCAAAAAACGTTACCAATTACCAATCACTAATAAACCAATCACTAATTACCAATAAACCAATCACTAATTCACCCCCGCTTCATCAAAAAGCGCGAGTAATTCATCTTTTGCTGAAGGACGTGGAGCATCTGCGGAGACAATATTGCCTTCTGCATTGACCATGATAAATCGCGGAATGCCTTCAATGGCATAACTCTGTACAAAATCCGATTTCCAGTCCTTATCAGAAATAACCTGTACACCTTTCAATTCTTTATCTTCAACCATTTTTTTCCATTTTTCAATGTCTTTTTGCTGGTCAATAGAAATGCTGACAAACTCGATGTTTTTACCATGATGGGCTTTTTCCATTTCTTTTAAATACGGAATTTCAGCCTTGCAGGGTCCACACCAGGTTGCCCATACATCAATGTAAACATTCTTCCCTTTGAGGTCACTCATAGAAATATCTTTACCATTTACATCCTGATAAACAAATTGAGGAGAAGGTTTACCTTTGATTAGATTTTTTATCAATTCATGCTTTTTAGTCAGCTTTTCTTTGAGTTCTTCATCTGTACTCATTGCCATAATGGATTGATAAATTTTTTCTGATTCTTCATCGCCTGGACTTACAAAGTAAGCAAGTTTTCCTAATAAAGCATTTCGAAGGGCAGGACTTTTTAAGCCTTTTAATCTTTCAATAAAACTATCGGTGTCATGATCGTCAAGCCAGCCCATTTCATGCTCTGTCGCTATGTGTCGGTAGTTTTCAAAAATATTAAAGTCTTCATCATTATCATAATCAAATCCCTCTAAGGGTTCCATAAAATCAGGCGATAGAATGACCGTATCTTTTTTTGCAAAATATTTATGGTAACGAGGGTAGTTATAGATGGCTTTAAGGTATTCGTATCTAATGTTTTTTGCTTCGTGTTCTTGAAATTTCGGAGATACTGCTGCTGCGGTCAGAAATTCCTGTGAACTAGCACGAACTTTACTTATTTCTGCTAAAAAATCAGTTTCTTCTAAGGCATATAGCTCTTTAACGGGGAGCAATATTTCTCCATTATGTTTAATTTTTTCGAAAATAAAATTATTGTTTTCCGCGCCAATACCTGAAAAATTTAAGGAAGCCAAATAATCCTCCATATCCACAGCTAATTTTAAACTGTAGCCAGGTTCAATATAGATATGAACAGATTTTTTACCATTACGCAGTCGATAATATCCGACGGGCAATTGCAGCGTATCAGAGAAATTGCCATCGGCATCGACTTGTATTTTTTCAGCCACTTCACTACCAGAAATACTGATAATTTCGTCAAGTTTGTTGTCTATTTTGCCAGATAAAAATGTGTCGGCTAATTTAGTTTCGACATTTACAGCTTGTTTACAAGCTGTAAATGTTGCAAAAACCATCAATATGAGTAGTATCTTTTTCATAATATTGAAATGTAAATAAATTATTCAAACAAGTTATAAAATCTCACCCCTCGCAGGCGAAGCCGGTCTCTCCTCCCACAGCGAAGCCGGTCTCTCTTCCCGCAGCGAAGCGGTCTCGCAATGCCGCAAGGCATGGTCCCTCCTCACTCTTCTGAATGATAAAAACACCCAATCCCCAAAATAGCCAATAAGGGCGCAATGACCAAATTGATAAGAGAAAGAAACTGCCAATACCAGTATTCAGCAAATGGCACGCCAAGTAAAGTGACCAGAAAAAGAGCCGTTGGCGACCAGGGAATCAGGCTTTCCAGCATCGTCCCATAATCTTCTATAGAGCGACTCAATACCTTGCGTTTGATTTTTAGTTGATCGTATTTTGACTTGAAGGCTTCCCCCACAATAAAACTAGTGGCGTATTGATTGCTGGTCATGGCATTGGTCAGCGCACTGGAAACCAAAGAAGACAAAATAACGGCAACTCGACTTTTAGCGAAAGCGAAAACTTTCTTTACGATAGTTGGAATAGCATTGATCCTGTCCAGCATTCCAATATAGAGAAAAACAAACAAAGCAATAATCGCTGGTTCGCTGAGTGCATACAAGCCACCCCGATTGAATAATTTACTGATATTTTCAGGTATTTCAGCTTGCCATACCGCCATATTGGTGTCAAAACCTTTATAAACAGATTGTATAATATCACTCAAAGTATAATTTTGAAACAGCAAAGCCAACAGAACAGCCGCTATACTAGAGGTCAGCAAAACAGGAAGAGTAGGCGCTTTTTTATAAGAACCAATCAATACAATAACTACTGGCAGAATGAGCAAAATATTAAAATTGAATAAGGACTGAATGTCATTTAGCGTAGTCTGAACCGCTGAAAAATCTCCATCTGTTATTGCTGGAGGATACATAAAACCCATGATGGTATAAAGGACTGCGGCAATAAGAGCGGAAGGAAAAGTCGTGTACATCATCGACTGGATGTGCTCATATAAATCCACATCCGTAGCCAGCGCAGCCATGTTAGTTGTGTCGGACAAGGGCGAAATTTTATCTCCAAAATAAGCTCCGCCAATCACAGCTCCTGCTACGATAGGCATGTGTGCATTCACTGCCAAAGCCACACCAATGATAACCACACCAACTGTACCGACCGAACCCCAGGAAGTTCCGGTAAATGTAGAAAACAAAATAGGAATAAGAAAAGCCAGCACATAAATGAAAGACGGGCTGATGACCTTGATGCCATAATACACAAACATCGGTATTGTACCAGCAATCATCCAACTACCAATTATAATGCCTATAGCAAACAGAATGAAAATGGTAGGCAGGGCTTTGGTCAGTTTTCCCATTGCCGATTCAATGATTTCGTCCCAAGAAAAGCCAAGATAGGCGAGATGTGCGGCAGCAAAACAAGCAGCTGAAATAAAGACAATCTCTAGCGGGAATTTGGACTGGTCAAATGCATAAGGGCGAAGTACGAGTCCGTAAATAATAAGGACTAATAAAAATAATACAGGTAAGGAAGCAGTGCTGAGGCTTACCGATTGATGTTTTGGCTTTGACATATTCATTGATTTCAGACAATGAATGTACGTGAATTAATGAATATGCCCAAACACTTGCTTAGAAAAGCACTTGCGCTGACTTTCCTGGACTTTATTCTGGGAATAATTAAAAATTTAGCGCAGATTACCCTATTTTCATAGTATCTTTTAACTAAATATATAAATGAATGAAAATTTTGAAATATTTGCTTTATGCTATCATTGGGCTTGTCGTCATTTTTTTTGCCATCGGACTCATAAAATCCTCAGTGAATTATGGACATGAAATCACCGTAAACAAACCTATTAAAGAAGCCTGGGCGGTGACTCAGGATCAATCAAAATATGCACAATGGCTTGAGGGCTTTAAAAGTATGGAATTGATCAGTGGAGAAGAAGGAGTTGTGGGGAGTAAGTATAAAGTTATTGTTAATCCGGGTGAAGGACAAGCTGATTTTGAAATGATCGAAACCCTTGTTGACATAAAAGAGTTTGATTATGTGAAAATGGACTTTGATAGTGAGGCTATGGAGTTTAAGCAAACCATTTCTTTTAAAGAAAACGATGGTAAAACCACTGTAAAAACAGATTCCAAGGTTATTGGAAAAGGTATTATGTCACGGTCAATATTTGCGATTATGGAAACACTTGGCGGTGCTTTTACCGCTCAGGAGACTAAGAATATCGAAGCCTTGAAAAAAGTAATAGAAGAGAATAAGACAGATTATTATGCTGTTCCCGAAAAGGAGCTTGATTCAAAGGAAAAAGATCCTGAATAAAACAGAAAAGCAGTCATTCCCCTCGCATTCTGCGTGCCTTATGGTAGCGTCGGGCATTAATAAGATGTGCTTCATAGGTTCGGGCAAAAGCATGATAGCCAGATTGATCTGCTTTGGCGCAAAAATACATATAGTCATGATCTTCTGCGTCCAGCGTTTTGTCTATAGTAACGATAGAAGGAATAGCGATAGGTCCGGGGGGCAGTCCTTCATACATGTAGGTATTATAAGGCGATTTCGTTTTGGTGTGTTTTTGTAATAGGCGTTTGATGCCCCAGGCTCGCATAGCATACACAACGGTCGGGTCTGCTTGCAACTTCCAGCCGGGCGTTTTCAGTCGATTATAATACACTCCGGCAATTCGGTCTTTTTCGGCATCCTGATTGGTTTCTTTTGCCACAATAGAAGCTAAAATAATCACTTCAGTAGGTGTCAAGTCCATTTTTTTGGCTTTCGCCAAACGGGTTTCCGTCCAAAAACGTTTGCTTTCGCTGACCATACGTTTGCAAAGTTCTTCAGGACTCGTATTCCAGAATACTTCATAGGTGTTCGGAATAAAAGCTGCCATGATATTATCGGGTGTATAGCCTAATTGTTTTAAAAAAGAAACGTCTGTAAAAGTCTGCATGAGTGCAGCAGAATCAGGCTCGATGAACGAAGCCAAATGCGCAGCCACTTCCTCCATCAGCCGTTTATGGTGAATAATGACCCTTAGCGGAGCTTGCTTGCCCGTCATGAGGTGCTTGAGTAAAGCAGGATTGCTCATGCCATTTTGCAATTCAAATCTGCCATTCCGAGGTTCAAATTTTTTGCGATAAGCTTGTTTTAAAAAAGTATTTTTATCCAATAAAACACCATCTTTTTCTAAAATGCCAGCCACCTTATCTATACCTGCACCCTGTGGAATATGCAGATAATAAGTTGCCGCACTGAACTCAATATTCTTTTTGTGATAGGTGTAATATAAATATCCACCTATCAGGAGAGCTGCCAGCAATAAGACTTTTAGCAAGTGCTTCATTTAACTTTTGAACTAATCGTTTTTCAATTCTTGTCCGCAAGCTAATAAAAAAGACTGAAAGCCCAAATTGGATGCTGTTAGCCTTTTGTTTATTTTACCAAGGTGACATTGCCTTTTTTAAGGAACAGTTCATCAATACCTCGAAATTTAATTTCGGCATAATAGACATATACGCCTGGGTTAAGGGGCTTTCCTCTAAGCCTGCCATTCCAGCCAAAATTAGGATCATCCGAAGGGAAATCTTTAGCTTCCCAGAGTAACTCGCCCCATCTGTCGAATATCCTGAAGGTCTTGATATTTTCTACCCACAAATTTCCATAAATCATAAAGACATCATTAGTGCCATCGTAATTGGGACTAAAGGCATTGGGGATGTATATGTCAGGCTCTAAATCTACTTTGATTGTAATCTGGTCGGAAGCACTACAGCCATTATCATCCATTACGGTAAGTGTATAAGTAGTCGTTACATCAGGAGAAGCATAAGGATTATCTATCGTATCATCGCTTAAACCATAAGGTGGAAACCATTGATATTCCAGACCACTTAGGCTGACAATCGGGTTTAAAAGTACGCTGTCGCCAGGTAGAATAACTTCTTGTTCAGGCAAAGAAATGGTAACCTGCGGCGGATTAGAAATCGTATCTAAAAAAGTAAACGGGCAGCCTGCGGCATCCAGTCCGAACAGAATATAGGTACTATCGGGCAGCGGTTCATACAAGGGATAAGAACCGTTAAGCGGATAAAATTCATTAGGCAGATCGTTAGGATTCCAGCCCATCTGATAAGGTGCAGTACCGCCAGATATATCTGTGATGATAATCATTCCATCGTCATCGTTCCAGCAGGTGGGATGGATGCTTGTGGCTGTGGTAATAATTGGGTCAGGTTCTAAAATTTCTACAGCGCCTGATACTTCGCAGTCATTGGCATCTGTTATCACGTAGGCATAATTGCCTGCACCTCCACTTATGCTCGTGCCAAAACCACCTGTACTCCAGGCGTAGGTGTAGGGAGATACGCCGCCGGATACATTGATTATTTCTGCAAATCCGTCATTGCCACCGTTACAGCTTACCGGAGTTACATTAACATCATAATCAATAGGAAAGTCAGGTTGTTCTACCTGAATACTGCCCCACAGGTCACAGTTATTATTATCTGTAATGGTCACAAAATAAGTTCCAGCACTTAGTCCGCTAAGACTAGCTCCCGTATCACCATTACTCCATTCGATAGTGTAGCCCAATGTGCCACCGCTAACAACTAGCGAAGCAGTACCGTCAGCACCATCGTGACAAGTTACACCAGTGCTTTCTAAAGAGCTAATCAGCAATTCGTCTGGTTCATTAACCGTAATGCTTCCAAATTCTGGGCAGCCATTGGCATCGGTAATGGTTACATTATATATGCCTGCGCCAATATTCATGGGGTCTTCTACATCGGGTAGATTGTCCCAGTTGAAAAAATATGGAGGCGTTCCGCCTGTAATGCCGAGGTCTATGTTTCCATTAAAATCCCCATTACAAAGCGGTTCGTTAGCTATAATTACAGGCGTACTCAAAGGAGGAGGCTGATTAATAATAGTAGAAATTGTTCCTGAACAACCATTGGCATCTGTCACGCTAACCAGATAAAGTCCAGCATCAAGACCGGAAATATCTTCTGTCGTCTGTCCATTACTCCACTCATAAGTGTAAGGAGTCGTCCCTCCTGTGACGGATAGTTCGATTGTGCCATTCATATTTCCAAAACAGACAATATCGACGGAATCAATCATTAGCACTAATGGAAGTAATGGTTCTGTAATATTAGCCCCATCTGTAAGTGTACAGCCGTTAAAGTCGGTCACGGTTACTGTGTATGTTCCTGCTGGCAAACCAGAGGGATTTTGACTCGTCATTCCATTGCTCCATAAATAATTATAAGGAAGCGTTCCGCCGTTTATCGTAAGGCTAATATTGCCATTTGTATCCCCATTGCAAAGTAGTGCCTCACCAACTGCATTAGTTGCCATTGCAGCAGGTTCTGTAATGGTCGCAGTGGCGGTGGCTGTACAGCCATTATCATCTGTTACCGTTAGGTTGTAAATACCTAGGGGAAGTCCTGTGGGATTTTCTACATCGGGTGCATTGTCCCAATCATAGATATAAGGTGCTGTTCCTCCGCTTACTGTGGCTGACAGGCTTCCGTCAGTGTCTCCGCTACATAGGAGGTTGTCATCGCTAGCCATGACGCTTGGCGTTTCATTGATGGTAATCAGTTGTGTTATCAAATCAGCACAATCTCCATTTATCACACTAAGCGTTACCGTGTAAATTCCGGGTACATTATAGGTGTGGGTTGGGTTGGTATTAGTTGAGGTAAAGCTATCACCAAAATCCCATTGGTTGTCGTTATTATCAATTGAATTATTAGTAAACGTAATAGTTGCTGGCACACAATAAACTTGATTGGGAAAAGTAAAATCTGCGACTGGATTTGCTATAATAAATACATCATCAGAGAATGTATTTACACAGCCATTGTCATCAGTCACAGTAAGGCTCGCCACATAATTGTCAGCATTATTATAGGGATGACTGGGATTGGGTAGCTGCGAAAAATTGCCATCGCCAAAATCCCATTGATAATTCACAATATTGGATGCTGACGTTGATGTGAATGAAACGTCTACGTCTTCACATTCAAAATTATCTGTAAAGCTGAACGTAATATCTGGTAACTCTAATATTTCAATATCATAAGCAGCGGAATTTTCACAGCCATTCATATCTATTCCCGTAAGGGTAACTGTATATGTTCCAGCAGTGGTGTAGTTATGTGTAGGATCTGTATCTGGTGAAGGGATACTTCCGTCGCCAAAATCCCAGATAAAACTGCTAAAATTGCCAAGCGGAGCATCATTATTGAATTGTACTTGGGTATCTACGCAGCCTGTCAATATAGGTATAAAATCTACCTGCGGCAATGGATTGACTGTGATGCTTTGTGTGATGGTATTTGAACCACATTCATAAGTTACCGTAAGGCTAACGTCATAAGTGCCACTACTTTGATAGGTATTGCTCGGGTTTTGGTCGGATGATATATTGCTATCGCCAAAATCCCAGGCAAAAGTAGCATCAGGCGGAGCGAAAGAAGTGAATTGAAAGCTTTCACTTTCGCAGCCTGTCTGAGGTGCAATGGTAAAGTCAGCATTAACGACTGATGGTGATATAGTAATGGTCTCATTATAAGTACTTGTGCTACAGGCGTTGGTGACAGTTAATGCTACTTCATAAGTTACTGTATTGGGAGCGCCTTGAAATGAATACATCAGGTCTTCATCCGTGGAAACGGAAACATTGTCTATCGTCCAGTTATAAGTGGTTGGGTTGCCGTAGCCTTCAAAGTTGAATGTACTGATTTCGTCTCCGCATAGTGGACCGTTATAACTAAAAATTGCTACGGGTAGGGCTTCTACATCAATAGTTTCTACATCGCTATCTGTACCGCAGACATTGGAAAGTGTCAGAATAATATTATAGGTTTCATCATTCAAAACAGCGTCAAATGTTTCGTTTGGTGGCGTATCAGTATTATCCATTGTTCCATTATCATAATCCCATTCGTAAGTCAGATTTGTACCCTCACTATTATTCATCAAGCTGACAGTAACAGGCGCACAACCAGATAAAGGATCAGCCACAAAATCAGCAACAGGTGGGTCATTGATAAAAATCGGATAGGTTGAAGAATTGGAGCAGAGGTTGGTGCCATCAGCGGCAGTCAGGGTAATTTCATAAGCCCCTGAAGCGAGGTATTCATGGTCGGAAAAATTATTATTATAAGTCGTTCCGTCGCCCATTTCCCAGATATAGTTCTGGGCATCGGTAGAATAGTTCAATACATCAATATCCGCACCCACACAAGGTATGCCCTCTACATCAAAATCCGCTACTGGATTTACAATGACATCAATATCAACAGTATTGCTACATGCCAGTCCATTGGGATCATAGGTGTAGGTCAAGGTAAAAGTCGTATTTGTCGTAACATCAGGGGCGACAAACATTCCATCTGGTATTACTATGCCATTAGCATCTGACCATTCTCCATTCGCAGGGTCTAAAGCTGGCATAAGTACAGGCAATAAGGTCAGATAAGTATTCAGGTCTGTGGTAGCCAAAGCACAGACATCATCAACTGGAGCAAAACTCACACCTACTACGGTTATCATTATTGTATCAAAAGTAGCACAAGTCCCTGTTCCAAATTGATAAATTAAATCATATTCATCTGGGATGTTGCTTGTAAATACTTCATTGACATCCACATTATTACTTAGCCATGAACCTCCAGACGGCGTTCCGGTTAATTGGACAGATTCGCCTACACAAATTATATCATCCTGCATGGCTACTGCCTGTATAGCTTCTTCTACGATAACGCTTATCGTGTCGGCATGTACACAGCCACCCAGCGTGGTGACGGTATAAATATAGATGCTGTCTCCTACAACATTAATTGGAATGTTGGTCACCATACCGCCGCTCTGACCTGTCCATACGCCGCCAGGTGGGGTGGCATTGGGTAAAGGTTGAGGCGTACTGTTTACACAATAAAAAAGCAAATCCGGCCCACTGATGACTGCAGTTGGAATGGCGTCTATGCTTATCATCATGTCGTCCGAACTTATACATTGAGCACCTTGACTATCGCTGTAAGTATAGCTTACCGTAACTGTCGTGGTGCCAGGCAGGACAGAATTAGGGTCAAATAAACCAGTATCTGGGTCTATCGTTCCATCGTCAACTGACCAGATTCCGCCAGAAGGTGTTCCTATACCTACGATAAAAGATGGGGTGTCTTCGCAAATTATGGTATCGGCGGGAGCGGTGACTTGTAGCCCGACCACTTCCACAAATATTGTATCCGTATCTTCTGTACAGGAATTGGTAGCAGTCATGACGACCACATAATTGCCAGGCGCATTGAAAGTTACGTCTAAATCTTCGCTGTTTTCATTGCTGGGTGGGTTGAAATCCCAGCCTGCGGGCGTTATTTCCCACTCATAGCCAGTGGTATTGAAGGAGGATATATTGTCTATAATCAAAGTGTCTCCTGGACATAGTAGCGTGTCGCTTGTTGTTAGGTTTGCGGTAGGTGGAGCTGTGATTGGGATTACTACTGAGGTTGTAGCAGATTCCCCACACGCTTCAGCAACAACTGTAACCGTATAATCTCCTGCGGCATTAAAAATTAGAGGGTCATCCATATCACCTGACCAACCAGGAATTGGTGGATCAATACTCCAACTAATGTCTGTAGGTGGAATTAATACATCTATGCATTCTGCCTCTGTAACAACTAATGAAGTCGAAGTACTAGCAAATGAAATAGGTTCTCCTACACATGCCCCTCCAGAAGGAGTAACTGCTATACCAGCCTCAGCACCACCACTTACAGTAATTGGGCCAGCTCCTGCAATAGCAGTTTTGCAAGGGTTTATAGAACTTACAGCTATATAAAAGGAGTTTTGAAGATTTGAGCCACCTACAGGTGCTATTGAATCACAAGAAGGTATAAAAAATTGATAATTAAAACTATCAGGGGGAGGATGTGAAAATGTAGCTATAAGCCCTGTATTGCTGGTAACTTGATAAATAGTACCTGCTGGATTACCTTCTACTCCGCTTATACTACCAGTTAATATATCAGAAACACATACACCACCTTGTGTGCCACCAGCATTAATACCTATATTCGGAGTACCGTCACTCCCATTGAAGAATGGATATGTGAGCGTAGATAAAGGGCAAGAAAAGGGACCTTCTACTGTGTATGTTATATAGAAAAAGCCTTGTTCTGTATATGTGTGTGTAATATCTACCCATCCTGGTGTTAATGAGTTAGAAGTTCCATCTCCCCAATTTATAGTTTCAGATGTGTTTTGTGCTGATGTAGATGAGCCATTTGAAATAGTAAAAGTAATTGTATCAGTACCTAAACAAAGTTGGAAGTCATCTTCGCTTAGGAGAGTCGCATCTGGCGAATCTAGCACTATGACCGTCTCAATCTGTGGACAAAGAACATCTGCTTCTGTTAGTGTTACTGTGTAACTTTCCATTGCTGCAGTAGAAGGGAAGGCATGAGGTACTATGGGACCGTTCACAGTAGGCGAACCATCTCCAAAGTCCCACTCGTATAAGACGTCGGACATAGGATTGTTTACTGTAAATGTCACAGTATCTTGACCACAGAGTGGATTGGGTTCGGAAATAGTAAAAAAAGAAGTAGGTGGAGTCGGAATATTTACTGTCAAAGGATTACATCCGCTGCCGATAGCTGTTACAATATACGAACCTGTTGATGAATAGTTGTATGTAATTGTTTCTGTACCAAGTTGAGGAGTAGTGCCATCTCCAAAATCCCAGGTATAGATTCCGGAAGAATTTACTAAAAATTGCATGTTTGATGGAGTACAGTTGGCAACAGGTTCCGCTATAAGACACTGTGCATGAACTCTCAATACAATAGAGAAGAAGAATGTAGTAGCTAATGAAAAGTAAAGTGTTTTTTTCATGGTCTGGGCAATAAGAATTGAAGAAAAATAATCTAACTTGGTAAGACCTGTTACTAAAAGGGATACTCAAGAAGATTATATTTAAGGCTAAAATACAACGAAGTAAGTTAAATATAAAATACAAATATAGGAAATTATTTTGGGGCTAAAACTATTTTGGGCTAATAATCATTCGTTTATAAATAAATATAAAACAAATAACAGCTTAAAGTGTATGTTAAAATGAAGATATTATTCAACCCACTCATCAGTAATGACAATATTTTAATAATATTACCCTACTGGAGTACAGTATTTTTTTTGAATTTGGTGCTTGTAGGTTTTGGAATTTTCCCTAGTACTGCTCCTTCTCACTAGGAAAATCCCGACTTTTCACATCTTTAGTATAACTTTCTACTGCTCCCTTTATATCATCAAATAATTCCAGATAGCGGCGCAGAAAACGCGGATGAAAGTCTTTAGTAATGCCTAGCATGTCATGTGTCACAAGCACCTGCCCGTCTGTGTGTTGCCCACCACCGATTCCGATAGTCGGAATCGTTAGGGCTTCCGAGACTTTCTTACCCAGCTCAGCAGGTATTTTTTCAAGTACAATGGCAAAACAACCAATTTCTTCGAGCAACTTTGCGTCCTGAATCAACTTTTCAGCTTCCATTTCTTCTTTTGCCCGAACGGTATAAGTACCAAATTTGTAGATAGATTGTGGCGTGAGTCCAAGATGCCCCATCACAGGTACACCAGCAGTCAAGACACGCTCTATGCTTTCGCGAATTTCTTCTCCACCTTCCATTTTTACCGCATGTGCGCCAGCTTCTTTCATAATTCGAACAGTAGAGCTTAATGCCTTGCGAGAACTGCCCTGATAATGGCCAAAAGGCAAATCCACAACAACCAATGCCCGCTCAACCGCCCGCACAACAGAAGCAGCATGATAAATCATCTGATCTAGCGTAATGGGCAAAGTGGTTTCATGTCCTGCCATTACATTGGAAGCAGAATCACCGACCAATAACACGTCTATACCACCGGCATCCAGTATTTTTGCCATGGAATAATCGTAAGCTGTAAGCATAGCAATACGTTCTCCTCTTGCCTTCATCGCCTGTAGCGCGTGGGTGGTTATCTTCTTGAATTCTTTGTGTACCGACATTATTTTAGACTGGTTGAATGACCTTTAATTTATTTGTCGGCTGCAAGATAAGTTTTTTGGGACTAAAAAAATGAATGAATGATGGAATGAGTGAATGATAGAATAATAAAAACCATCCACTCATCCACTCATTCATCAATTTACTCATTCACCTTTCAGGTATTTGTCGAGAAACGTAACAACTGCCCCGTAACCTTCAATCTCATTTTCCTTCTTTCTAAAACCATGTCCTTCATCATCAAAAATCACATATTCTACAGGAACATTATTTTTCTTCACGGCTTCCACAATTTCGTCTGATTCTACTTGCAACACACGTGGATCATTTGCACCCTGCAAAACCATCAAAGGTTTTTTGACTTTATCAGCGTGAAAAAGTGGAGAGATTTCATACAAACGAACAGAATCGGCAGTATTTGGATCACCCAATTCTTTGTATAAAGATGCTCTAAAAGACTCCCAATATGGCGGGATAGATTTAAGGGTACGCAACCAGTTGGTCACCCCAAAAATATTGACACCAACTTCAAATTCATCCGGCGTGAACGTGAGCGCAGCCATCGTCATATAACCCCCATAAGAACCACCAATGATACCAATTTTGTCTTGGTCAACATAGTCCAGTGTTTGCAAATACTTTTTACCATACACGCAGTCTTTCAAATCTTTGTCACCGTGATTCAGGTCATCCATTTTATAAAAAGTCTTACCATAACCACTACTACCGCGATTATTCACCGCCAAGACCGCATAGCCATGATTCACCATGTACTGAATCAATGAAAAATAACCAACGCGCGACTGTCCACCAGGACCACCATGCACCCATACCAGCGCAGGCACTTTATTGTCGGCAGAAGCCGTCAATGGTTTATAATAAATTGCCGGAATATCCAGCCCGTCAAAAGACTTATAGCGCACCACTTCTGCATTGACTAAATCCTCAGGATTGATGTCAGGATTGAGCGTATTGGTCAGTTGCTTGACCTCATTGGTTTCAAAATTGTATAGATATAGATTGCTAGGCGCCTTAGAAGAACCTACAGACAAGCGGGCTAGTTTTTCACTATCAGAAATTGAAATAGAAGTAATATTGCCTTCTACATTAGGAAAATCTACAACTTTTCCTGTTTTGTTATTGCTGATTCTCAAGGCTGTTTTGCCATCTTCATTAATACCCGTTACACGGTAAGTTTCTTTTTCTGACAAATAGCTATACCATACATCCCATTCCGGTTCAAATATAGTTTCTGTTTTGCCGGAAGCAATGTCGTATTTAACCAGATAAGTAAATTCTTTGCCTGCATTAGTGGTATAAAAAAATGATTTATTGTCTCTGCTAAAACCAGCTGCTCCATATTCGCCAGGTTCTTTGGCGTCGGAAATTTCAGTACGTTTTTTTGTGTCGCGATTATACAAGTATAGCTTATTAGAACTCGTGGTGACACTTTCATTCAGCGCAATGATTTTTTCATCATAAGAAATGTCAGAGAAATTGATGCCATCCTCATTTTTGTACATCATATCTCCTTTCCATTCGCCGACCTTCATTTTATACACATCGAAGAATTTCGAGTCGCGTTTATTGGAGCCATAATACATACTTTTCTTGTCCTCACTCCAGCCATAAAAACTAGCTTTTTCTTCTTCGCCAGGCGTCAAATCTTGTACCGTACCATCTGCTTTACGCAAATAAACATGAGAGATTTCATTACCGCCTTTATCGGCAGAATAAAGAACTTCGTCTGTACCAGGAACATAATCCACTGCAAAAAAGGACTCTTTTTCAGAATTGGTAATGGCTTTCTGCTCACCAGTTTTCAAGTCAATTTCATGGACATTATAAATGCCCGATTCATTGCTACTGATGAGTAATTTGCTTTCATCATTAGAAAAAGCACCACCACCAACTTGCTTATTTTTGTAAAATTGCTCAATGGTGTACTGCTTAATTTCTTTCGGAGTAGTTGTAGGTGTTTTGCAAGCGTATGCAAAAAATAAGGCGCAAATAGCCAATGCGCTAAATAGTGTTGTTTTCATAGTTTTTCTTTTGAATAATAATAATTTACAAATAAAGTAAAACTATGAACTATAAGTGTAAAAAATACGATGAAAGGTTGGGTTTAAACGACATAAAGTACGAGGGGCAAACTCTTGCGAGTTTGTCCCCTCTTAACTATACAACAAGTGTTGTTTTTTTGGATGATATTCGTTTGATACGTAACGCGATTTCCCAGATCGCCATGCTAACAGAGCCTTACATGCCGATAACCTCATTAATACATCTTTTCAAAATAAGTCCTTTCTGAGTATATTAACACCAAGAACAAGCATTAAAGCAATGCGTACAAATACCGACTATGCTACCCCATGAAGTAGCACCTATTATACAACCAACGGTTAATAGAAGAGTTAGAGGTAGAGAAAGAAGTATACACCCAATAAGAAGAATTAAGAATGTTACTGCTCCCCATCCCCATATTTTCTTTTTTTTGTCCTTCATGCAGTCCCAACAAGCTCCCCTTTGCTCTCCAAAGATATATTCCTCGTCAATGTTATAAATTCCCAAAACTTTCACCACTAATGCTAGTGTATTAATGTCAAAATCATTCAATGAGCTATCATTCTTGAATTTACTTGAAAGTACACTTAAATCTTCATTGAACTCTTGTTGCGTACGAGCTTCTATAAAACTATCAAGAATCTTTTCTAGGTGAAATAGCTGACTAGAGGTATAAAATCCATATCGATATAAGAAACTAATTAGATCCTTGTTAGTAGCATTGTCATTAGCAAGAATACTTTGATATTCAGATGTGTATTTTTGAAAATCCATTTCAGGCTTACCTAAAGCTGCTAACGTTTCATTGACTTGATCGTTGTCGAATGTTTCTCCAGTATAATCTGCTATATTTTCAAAACTGAATGACGATTTAACTTCTTCGAAAATTTGATCAATTGTGCCATTAGTAAAAAGCTTGTTGAATGATTCAATAGTTTCATTTTGCTGCGTTGAAGCAGTTGGGCTTGTTACTTCTTCTTTCTGGCATGATGTAATTAAAAATACGGCAAACATAAGAATACTGACTGCTTTCCACATAAGTTTAAAATTTTTCATTTTTACTTTTAAAATTTTCATAATAAATACTTTAAGTTTGTTTAATAAAAATTGTTAAAAAATGAATGATTGAACACGTTTTTTATTTCGCGACTTACTGGTAACAAACATGAGTAAATAAAATGTGCGCTCTGTTGTACCTTAAAGTGAATATGATAATGTCGTGTACGTTCATTCTTATTTTTTTTTAGTGATAAATAAAGCTCACTTATACTAAATAAACAGCACATTATCTATTGTTGATATACATTTCAGCAGCTCCATAGTTGTACTGAAATCCTGGATTCGACGAATTCTGATCTATATCATGACAGTATTCTACTATTGAGCTGCCTACATAGTCATCTCCGTTATTAATGGTAATAGGAATTGAAGCACTAATGCTGGCAGACCCGAGACCCGGAGGGTCAAACCCTACACTTAAATTCAGATTAAATGTCGTTGCAGAACCACCATCAGACTCATAGGCTACATACCACATTCGATTTCCGTCATTATCTAAATTCCATATAATTGAGGAGAAGTTTGGATAATACCATGTATCTTTCTTTACATTTCCATATGTTCCTGTATTTAGATAACCTAAAGGATTTCCATTCACCTGTACGCCACCATTGACTAGTTGGTAATTAACATTATCAGCAAAAATAATGAGCCAGAAAAACTCGCCTTTCCCTCTCCAAAATTCATAAGTACTTGTTGTTCTAAACTTCTTTATGTTTTCCGTTTTATTAATAGTTAAATCACGATCGCACGTTTGTATGCCACGAGTTTCATCTTCATCTGTTGATTGTAAGTCCACAGGTTCTAATTTTCTATCAATTATTGTAATACTTTTTCCGCAGTTAGTTTTTCCGATTTCTCTAAGGGTATTAGGCATGGATTTGTGTAAATCATATCTGTAACTTCCTGTTGAGATATAAGCTTCACTAATTCTTACAACAAAAGCTTTTGCGTCAGGTACTTCGCTAATTGGATGAGAACCTAAAACTCCATTTTCATAATATTTTATATGTGTATTTGGGTCTGAATCATCAAAACCGTCATCTACGTATATTCTCTTACTATATTTTTTAGAATCAAGTTTTCCTTCCAAAAGGAAAGCTAAGCCGGGAATATTGCAGAGTTCAGTAGTTTCGTTAGAACGGAATTGCTCGGATGACTCTATTATTTCTGCTAATGTATTTGATGAGCGTTGGAGAGAAGCGTCTTTTTTTAGATGATAGAAAAATTCAACATCCGAGTGTCCTTTTCTCTCCGATTCGAGACAAAAATCTTCTAAGCCAGGCAGTATAGATTCATTGCTTTGAACTGATTTGGATAATATTTCCGCGATTTTGAATAAAGCATCTATAGATTCCCCTTCATTCAAAACAAGGTTTTCATGAGCCTCAATAGAACTTAATTCCTCTTGCTCACAAGAAGTCATAAAGACAGCAACTGCCATCATAGCCAACAGGCTAAATAAAATGCTTTTTACTTTTAAAATTTTCATAATAAATGTTTTAAAATTGTTGAATTAATTATTGAAAAAATGAATGATTGAACACGCTTTTGATTTCGCTGCTTACTGGTAACAAACATGAGTAAATAAAATGTGCGCTCTGTTGTACCTTGAAGTGACTATGACAATGTCGTGTACGTTCATTCTTATAATTGTTTTTAAAAAGTCAAGAAAAAACAGGCGGTAACTAAATCTTGAAAATCAGTTCATCGACACATAGACTTCCCCTACCTTCTCCTTAGCAGAAGAAGCCCAAAATGTTCTTTTTATGTTTGATTGATTATCGTTTTTTGGTGAAACAGGAACTTTTTACGAAATATTTTTACAGTTATGGAATACAGGAGAATACGCCGTTATTCTTGTTCCAAATTGCTTTGTCACTCCCATTAACATCGCCATCTAAATTTAAATCGACTTCATGATAAATAGGAGAGAACGTCCCATTTAGCAAAGTCCAGGCTGCTTTATCATTTCCATTAATTTGGTTGTCTTGTATAATCTCTCCACCAACCATAGCCCATATACCTGGACTTATTTCTTTTTGCCCAATGCCAACACCTAATAAAACATTACAGTCACTAATGGTAAAATCAAAATCTAAGGTATCTGTACTGGAAATGGGCGGGGACATTACAGGAAGGTGATTTCTGTGCTTAATCACTAAATAAACCGAATCAGCTCCAATAGGTATCATTTTTATCGGCGAAAAGCCATCAGTCGCGACAACCTGTCCATTGCGACGGAGGAGGGCTGCACAACGATTAATGACTAATTCAGGTTCATTTAGTGTTCTAAGTTCCAGCTCCAGCCAGTCCACAATACCGTGTGTACCATTGGTGTCCAATACTGTCGCAGACATAGTATTCAGTCCTATGTAAGGGTCAAGTAAAGGAATCAGGTAAAGTGTACGGAGTCCATCATTCATCAAGTTATTTCCTGTATCATAAGCTCCTTCGAGCAGTACCTTCGTGGATACGACTACTTCGTCAGGACAGCCGAAAGGGGTATGCACTTCAATATCAATGACGGCAGGGTCTTTACCTGGTTCACTAATCGTCACACTATACAGTCCTGGTGCAAGGTTATTCACTACTGATGTATTTGCACCATTGCTCCATTGGTAGGCATATTCACCAGCTTCCAAAATATGTAATTGTGCTACTCCCAAGTGATTGCAGTTCGGGTGTGTGACCGTAGCATAAACCTTAATATCAGGTTGCTCCATAAATCTGATTTCTTCTAATACAACTTCTGGAGGATACAAAGTCTGTCCTCTGACTGGCTTAATAGTATCTGTCAGAGCTAACATGACGTTGGATATATCTGCGGAAATAGTGTTGGATATACCTGCGGAAACAGCTTGGATACCTTTTAAAGGATCTATTACAATGATTTCAGCTACTGGACCTTCTATAATAATGCTACCGTCTTTACGGGAAATACCGACATCCAATCGCATATTTTGATCATCAAATTGTTGTATAAAGCCCAAGTCGCTGACATCCCCTAATGCTGAATTATCAATATTTGCGCTAATAGAAACAACAATGGCGTTCAGGTTTTGCCCCTGTGACGGATTTTGGTATTCAAATGAAAATGCCAGTCCACTTGCTTCTATCGGTATGGAGTCTGTATGTTCCAGCATCAAATCATAGATAGTTGAATCACCACTTTGGTAAGTAGGTACAATACTTAGGATATAATCACTATTATTTGTCGGGGCATTATAAACATAAGCTGGAGTAAGGCTGTCAAAATTGATTTCTATTACATTAAGGTCAGCATCATCTACAATACCATCACCATTGGTGTCCTGATGTTTGCCGTTTATTCCGTTGGTTATCGGAGTCCAGTCTTCGCAGGGCTGTGCAGTCCAGCTATTATCGCCATTGGGTCGTATCGGTCCTGTATTTCCGTATCCCATACCCCAGTAGAGTACATCCAATGCCTCTACTTTTCCATTGGCGTCGGCATCGCCGGGATATACAAGAGAGTCTGATAGGAAATATACTTTTTCGCTGGTAAGAGTTAAATCAACTGCTATGGCATTGGATATTACACAATGATAGATACCTGTCGTTTCCGGAAGATAGGTACTGTCTGCGCTTATTGTATCAATCGGTACGTCGTTTTTATACCATTCATAGGTGTTATTGGATAATGTTCCTCCGGCATTTACAGATAAGATATTATTATTGCTGTATGTGATTATGGTATCTTGTTGATCATATGAAAGAAAAGGATTGCCCGTGACCGTGTTTACTAATAATTCCAATGTTTCAAAATTCAAATTATTATATTGCAGGAGTAGAGTACCCAAATTATTAAGATTTCCGATTTCAGCGGGAAGTATACTTAAAGATTTTTGGCTTAAATACAAAGAACCTACAGACCCATCTCCGTCCAAAAATACGCCACTCCAGCTACTCATAGGCTGACTTAAAACCCAGCCAGTATTATTATTAGCGTTAGCATTATATATAGCCACGAGAGCTAAGGAGTCCTGTTCAGGCGATGATGCCTGTGCGGTATAGGTGAAAAATCCACAGCATGAGATGATAAGATAAAAGTAAATGTTTTTCATAATTTTTTTGTTGTGTAGTTATCTGATTTTTAATAATTCAAAAGTACGGGTCTTATAAATTAAATTTTAATATAAAAAATGCTATAAATAACCCGATTTTAATTATTTTTACTGTATAATGCTTTTTAAATAATTGATAATCAGTTTGAAAACAATAAAAATATATGGCTAAAAATAACCCGAATAGCGACCAAAATCGTAAAACTATCGCCCTTTTTCGCAGTTTTTCCCGTGCCGAAATGGAAGATTTTTGCCATTTTACAAAAAGTGCTTACTTCAATACGGATGAAAAATTAGCCATACTGGCCAAGTTTCTCCACAAAATATTTTGGGCTAAAAAGCTGGGAAATTTTGATGTTCATGCTGAATACAAAGCTTATGTTGCCATGTTCGGCAAAACAAAATCGGTGGGTGTATTAGATGATAAAGAAAGGGCAAAGCTTAACGATAAACTCAGTCGGCTGACCAAGCTGGGCATCCAATATTTATCTGTATCTACACTTAAATCAGATAGCTCTGAAAGGATTAAATTGTTATTAGACCAGTTTTCAAGGCGTAAGCTGCCCCGCTTTTTTGAAGCGTACAAAAAGAAGGAGCAAAAGAGGCTAACACGTCAGAAAGCAAATCGGAATTTTTATCTGAACACCTATCAGTTGGAGCGCAGTATATTTGAATATCAATTCACGCATGACTTAAATACACTAATAAAAAGTGATAATCTGGAACGTGTGATTGAGACACTTGATGTATATTATCTTGTGGATAGAATGTTACTTCAATTAGCCGGAATTGCTCTGATGAAGATAGGTATGAAGTCTTACGACTTTCAGTCTATGCAATGGATTATTGGTTTATCGGAATTACCGCAGTATAAGTATATTCCTGCGGTACAACTATGCCTTGCCGCCTATTACATGGAAAGTTATAGATTGCAATCAGCAGAAGACGTGCTCAAAAACGAAAAAGCACAGCAGCATTTCACTACGTTTTCTGATCTGCTCTCTCAGCACAGCAACGAACTTTCACGCGAACTGAATATTGAGTTTTACACATTGGCTGTTAATTTTTGCACGGATCAAGTAAGACTTAAAAATCTGGATTATCATCAAAAAGGATTTGAGCTTTGCAGGGATATGGAAAGTGCGGGACTATGGGTAGAAGGAGGGGGGATTCGGGCAGGCATACCTATCATGGCAACGACTTACGCCTGTCGTACAGCAAATTTTGAATGGGCTGAAATGATGCTTCATAAATACGAAAATCATATTGATTCGGCTATACGCAATGGTGTATGTTCCTTTATTTCAGGGCAAATCGCCTTTTATCGTGGTAATTTTGAGGTGGCGGATAAACATTTTTTTGAAACAGAACAACAGTCTTATCATCGTGCTTACAGCATCAACAGCCGAATTTTCCGTCTCAAGTGCCTGTACGAACTCAAACAGTTTGCCTACGAAGCAGCAAAGGTCCGATTTAACTCTGAAATTATGTTTAGAAAAAATAGCCAAACCTTAGCCGAAAAAAGCAAAAAAAGCCAAATTAATTTTATCCGGGTATTAATGGATTTGTATAAAATCAGGGATTTGATTGGACGAGAACATAATGAGAAAATTAATGAACGACTGCAAAAAGTCAACACCAAAATTAAAGCTTATCAGTATGTAACAGACGTACCCTGGCTGAATGAAAAACTGACCGAACTCCTAGAACAAGTTTCAAAAAAGTAAGCCTCACACACCAAAAAAAAACATAGTTTTAAAAGCCCCAAAAAAACCACATATCAAACACCCACACACCAAAAAAAAGCATCCCTGCATCTTAACCCACATAGAAGCATGTTGAGGATTTGTCCTTTGGGCTGTTCTTGCTAAATTTTGTCTTGTGCTGCGTTGTTCTTCACTCATGTAGCATGGCTATAATCGTTCATCACGCCTTGCTCAAAACAAAATTTAGCTACGTTCGCACCAAAAACAAATCCTCAACATGCTCGAACAACGCAACTGCTCATTTATCAATTCAGATTTAAAAACTATGAACACGAATAGATTCAAAACAATACTCCTGTCCGCATTTTTTCTGCTGGGCATGGGCGCATTAATCAGCGCAACCAAACAAACAAACTTTAATTCTATCAATGAACTGGTCACAAGGATATGTACAGGCACAACACCTGCACTGACCGAAAAGGTCTATGTGCAACTCGACCGGACATTTTACAAGCCCGGCGAAGATGTCTGGTTCAAAGCTTATTTGCGGGATGCTAATACGCTGATGCCTTCAAAGAAAAGCGGCATTTTGCATGTAGAATTACACAATCCACAAGGTGGGAAAATCAAACACCTTAAGCTGATTGCCAATACAGGCGGTGCAGCGGGCGATTTTCATATCAGTGAAGATTTGCCAGGCGGTATTTACAAAATCAAAGCTTATTCCAACTGGCAAAAGAACTTCAAGCAGGTTTTTGAACGGGAAATTACGGTACAAAAAAGCGTGCTGCCCAACTTGCGCATGAAACTCGACTTCGAGCGGGAGACCTACGGGCCAGGCGACAAAGTCGTAGCCGAACTTGACTTGAATACTCTGGACAATAAAACCCTCGGTAATTATCAGTTTCGTTATCTGGTGATGCTGGATGGCAAGGAGATTGGTCAATATAGCGGAAAGACAAATCCTGAAGGTCATGCCGATCTGAATTTCAAATTGCCAAAAGACTTGGCGACGAATGATGGCATGTTGAATATCCTCATTTCCTATCGTGGGCAAACGGAATCTATTTCGCGCAGCGTGCCGATTGTGCTGGGTAATATTGACTTACAATTTTTCCCGGAAGGAGGTGATTTGATTGCTGAAATGCCGTCAAGACTCGCATTCAAAGCCATCAATGAATTTGGCAAGCCTGCTGATATTGTGGGCGTCATTTATAAAGGAAATGATGAAGAAGTGGCTCGTTTTTCCAGCTTTCACCAAGGCATGGGCGGAGTTGAATTTACACCAGAAGCAGGTGTAGCTTATTATGCTAAACTAAGCCAGCCAAGCGGATTGAAAGAAGCTTTTCAAATCCCTAATGTCCGTAAGGATGGCTATGGGCTAAAAGTCATTCAACAAACCAATGACCGATTGGACGTCAGCGTTTTTTCTAGCCAAAAAGAAGAATTGCTATTGGTCGCAAAATCGCATGGACAAGAATATTTTTCTAAGAAAATAAAAACAAAAGGCGGTCAGCAAATCAGTATTCTGACGGACGACTTTCCCATTGGTGTCAGCCAAATAACCTTGCTGGATAGTAAGGAGATTCCCCGCGCGGAGCGACTGGTCTTTATCAATACGGACAAGCAACTCAACATTGAGGTGTTCACCGATAAAGAAGAATACCAACCCCGCGAAAAAGTACAAATGAGCATCAAAGCCACCGATGAGCAGGGGAGACCTGTTGCCGGAGATTTCTCATTGGCTGTAGCAGATGATAAATTGCTCACTTTTGCCGATGACAAGCAGGGCAATATTCTCGCACACACGCTGCTAGAATCTGAATTGACTGGAGAGATTTTTGAACCTAATTTCTATTTTGATACAAGAGAAGAAAAAGCAGGGCAGGCATTAGATTATTTACTACTGACACAAGGCTGGCGTAGATTTACTTGGGAACAAATTGCCCAAAATAAACGCTTTCCTCATGTCGCTGAACGCGGAGTAATTAGTGGAGAAGTCGTGGATTCTTATTTGGAACCTGTTGCTGGAATTGAAGTCAAACTACGTGATACAAAACACAGTGCGACGACCGACAAAAATGGAAGGTTCATCTTTTCGGATGCGAAATTATACAAAACAAGTCAGCTGGATATTGAGCATGAAAAATATGAGAAATTCTCGTTTTCAATTGCCAATTATATGGAAAATATGCGGTTTCAATTGCAACTGCCACCTGGCACAATGAGCGGTACAATTACAGATAAAGACACCCGCGAACCAATACACGGAGCTTACGTCTATATCCAAAAAGAAGGAAGAACAATAGCCACCGCAGGCACGGATGTGGATGGTAAATATTCATTTCCAAGATTGTATCCCGGTTTTTACGACATGCTTGTTATACGAGCGGGAGACAGAAAAGAATTGAAAAAAGTCAAGGTATTCTCCAACACCAATGTGCGGGTAAATACGGATATAAAACAAGAATCTACCCAACTGAATGAGGTCGTCGTCACAGGCTATAAAGTGCCATTAATAAGACAGGATGCCGCCGTAAGTCTGAGTACCGTCAGTAGTGAAGAAATAAGGAGTGTAAACAGAAAGAAAAGAACAAAAAAATACAAGCAAAAAGCAGAAAACAAACGCATGTCAGAAGTCGTAGTGACGGATGATATAATGGTAGAACCGCCACAAGAAGTAACTCAGGCATCTCTGCCTGAACCAGAGCCAGAGTTAGCACAGGCATTCCTGTCTGAAATAGAAGAAGAAATAGAATTTGAAGACCAAACGGTAGAAGAAGAAACGACATTGGAAATGCCTCCGCCTCCGCCGCCACCAGCATTAAAATTACCTCCACCGCCGCCTCCGCCGCCGCCTGTGCTTGAAGAAGATGTAGAAAGCGACGAGATTTTCACCATCGTACAGGATATGCCGCAGTTTCCAGGCTGCGAAGGCATCACAGATAAAATGGAACGCAAAAAATGTGCAGAAAAACTAATGCTGAGACACATTTACAGTAATCTGAAATACCCAGCAATAGCAAGAGAAAGTGCAATTGAAGGTATGGCTGTCGTCAATTTTACGATAGAAAAGGATGGAAGTATTGCGAATGCTAAAGTGCTGCGTGATCCTGGTGGAGGATTAGGAAAAGAAGCCATTCGCATGGTAGAAAGTATGCCTAAATGGACGCCTGGACAACAACGCAATCAACCTGTAGCTGTAAGTTATAATCTGCCAATAAGATTTAAATTAGATGGCAGCTCTGCCCCAGCAGTCGGACTTCCTTCTGTCGGACAGCCTGTAGCAGCACCTTCAGTACCTACACAATACTACCGCGCCCGTGAATTTTACGCACCAAAATATGAGACAAAAGAGCAAAACACCTTGCGTTCCGACTTCCGCAGCACAGTCTATTGGAATCCCAATATCCAGACCAACAGCAGGGGAGAGGCTAAGGTAGAATTTTATAATGCGGACAACCTCACCACATTCCGTGCAACATTGGAAGGCTTTTCCAATACGGGTGGAATTGGCCGCCAGGAAGCCCGTTATTTTACACAATTGCCTTTCCAGATGATGGCAAAAGTACCTGCTGAAGTGCTGACAGGTGACAAGGTTTCCGTGCCACTGACCTTGACTAATAATACCGACCAAAATATGACAGGCAATCTACGTCTTGCTGTTCCAGCTAATTTTAAAATGATAAAAGAAATCAACCCGACCATAAGTTTGCGACCCAAACAAAGCAAAACAGTCTTGCTGGAATATCTGGTGGAAGACGTATTGACGATGGGCGAATTTCGAATTCATTTTGAAACGGATGGTGCAGAAGATACTTTTACGGAAAGTATAAAAACCACCGCTCGCGGCTTTCCCGTACATGAGGTTTTTGCTGGCAATAAGTTGGAAAATAAATTTGATGTCAATATTGATCAATCCTTACAAGGTTCTGTACAGGCAACTTTGACGGCTTATCCAAACGTAATGTCAGAGGTGATGCGCGGCATGGAAAAAATGCTGCGCCAGCCAGGCGGTTGCTTTGAGCAAACATCGAGCTCTAATTATCCAAACGTACTGGTCTTGAATTATTTACAGGAAACGGGTGAAAGTAATAATAAAATTCAAAAACAAGCCAATCAATACCTGAAAGCTGGTTATAATCGCCTAAAAGGATTTGAAGTAGAAGGCGGCGGTTTTGACTGGTACGGACGTTCCCCAGCGCATGAAGGACTGACAGCTTATGGTATTTTACAATTCACGGATATGCAAAAAGTCTATCAGGTAGAACAAGACCTGATTGACCGTGCAGCCAAGTGGCTCATGAAACGCAGAGATGGACAGGGAAGTTGGATGCGTGCGAAACGTGGCAGTTTTGCAGGACGGGCCGGGAGCAATTCCATTGGCGATGCTTATATCGTATGGGCATTAGCAGAAGCGGATTATGGCAATAGCATCAAAGCAGAAATCAACAAGTCCTACAAAGATGCGATGAGCGGAAAAGACCCTTACGTGATGGCATTGGTCGCCAATGCGCTGTATGCCACAAAAGATGCCCGTGCAAAAAATGTGATGGATAAATTATTGGCTTTGCAAAATGAAAATGGTAGTTGGACAGGACTGGTCAGTTCAGTAACAGGTTCGCAAGGCATCGGTTTGCAGGTAGAAACGACTGCGCTGACCGCTCTTGCTATCCTGAAAGAGCAATATGGTATTGGAAAATTGAGTTCAGCGATGAAGTTTATTGCTGGGTCAAAAAATCACTATGGTTTTGGTTCTACGCAATCCACTATTCTTGCGCTGAAGGCGATGACGGAACATGCAAAATACAGCAAGCAAACAAAAAGTGGCGGTACGCTGGTAATATTTGTTAATGGAGAAAAAGTAGGCACAGCAAGTTACACCGCCAATCAAAAAGAAGAAGTAGTACTTGAAAATCTGGAAAACCACCTGACAGCAGGTACACAAAAAGTAGAAGTTCGCTATGAAGGCACACGCGATGCCCTGCCCTTTGATTTAGAATTGAACTACGCTACTCGCAAACCACAGGACGCAGCAGAATGTCAGTTGGAAATCAGCACGAGCCTATCGAGCAAGGAAGCCCGCATGGGCGAAACCGTCCGCCTGACCAGCACGATAAGCAATAAACATAGTACAGATTCACCCAATGCCATCGCCCTCATCGGCATCCCCGCAGGACTCAGCCCGCAACCCTGGCAACTAAAGGAACTGACCGAACAAGGCAAGGCTGATTTTTACGAGTTGTGGAATGGTTATGTGGTGCTGCATTATCGAAGCCTGCCACAAGGTGAGAATCGCATCATTCACTTAGATTTGAAAGCAGATATTCCCGGGGAGTACGAAGCTCCAGCTTCTTCTGCTTATTTGTATTATACGAATGAGTTTAAAAACTGGGCACAGCCAGAACGGATTGTGATTCGAAGTTGAAAATACGAATTACGAATCGTTTAATTACGAATTTTAAATCTATCCTGCGCGTGGAATTTCCTTTGGGATTAAGGCGCGGATGAGAATTGCAAAAAACCTTGTCAATATATAAGAGCAAAACTTCAACATGCTCTAAGTCCGGCGGCTTTGCTGTCGGGCTTTTTTTATGTTTTCCAGTAAAAGAAAGTTTATATCTTTATATCAGAAGGATTACGTTTTGAATGAATGACAGCTAAGATTTCGACCTCATTATTAATGAATTCATAAACGATGATATGGTTTTTATACTTACAACATCTATATCCAGCAGTCCTTAATTTTGGGTTTCTGCATGGAGCGCAGGACTCTGGATGCTGCTCTAATTTTTTGACTGAAGCGTAAATGCCATTGATGTATTTATCGGCGGCTTCTTCACTATGCTCGCTAATGTATTCATAGAGTTTACCCAACATTTCCAGTGCTGAATATGACCAGATAATTTTTAGTTTTTCTTCCAACTTTCAATTTGTTTTTTGACTTCTTTCATACTAAATGACTTACCTTCTTTGATTTCCTGTTTTGAATGTGAAAGGATATTCAAAAGTGTATCTTCACCTAATGGTTCGCCTTCTCTAACTAAATCCTGCGTAGAACTAATGGACTCTATAACACCCAAACTACTGAGCGACTGGACGATTTGCAGAAACTCTTTGGTGTTTGTATTGTTTACATTAATGTGATATGTCATACTATCTGATTATTGTTTAGATTCGCAATTTACAAAAATAATTGAATGGATGCCAGTTGTTGCTTATTCTAATTTTTTCAATTTTATTTCATTTCCTTTGGAAACTCCATTGCAGGTTGGCTTATATAGCGTAAGACTATTTTGGGACAAATTTTGAATTTGATAGAAAATGCTGAAAGGTTCCTCCTCTGACAAAAGCGTCAATTTTAGCATACACATACTACTGTGATAGCGAATTTCCCAATTCCCTGAATATTCTGTCATATTATCATCTGCTTTTCTATTCGAGACAAACGTTTGGTCGGCATTAAAAACGAATTTTATAGAATTTATTACATATGTAATTGGTGAATCACCATGAAGAAGGGTTTTTTTCTCAGTGTAGTATGAGCCTATCAAATCTTCGTTGCTTAGTTTAATTGCAGGTTCTTCTTCGTCAATTTTTTCGATATAGATTTTTTGCAAATTTCCAGTAATCAAGTCGCCATAAATATGCGTGTCGCTGATTTTTCGGACTAGCATGGAGTAATTGATTTCTCCGTCTTTTAGACTTATATTTAGGATGTTTCCAAAATCATATTCCTGCAATTCTGCTTTGTATTTCAAATTACAATACGACTTATAGGATTCGTTCTGCATGAAAAAATGATCTTCTTTATAAATGTAATGCGATATATCAGTCACCTCACCTTCTTTAGATGCAGGAATAATTTTAAAATTATTTTCTCGAAGAAACATCTGTATTTGTTCCGCTTCAATTTTATTATTTTCCCGAATTAAATAAATATGCTGTTGAATTTGCGTTTGAAGAAGATGTAATTTTCCTGGACTGCTTTCAATAATGGACAAAGTGTCAAATGGAACACCATCCTCCGATATGATAATTTTAGAACCCTGTATTGAGGTCTCGAAGTTTTTTACGTTGTTGGCTTCGTGAAGCTTTTTGATTTCAAGCCTTCCATTGTCTTTGAAAGAAAATATGTGTCCATTAAAAGCTGCTGCGGAAAATGGGTTTTCTGCTGATGGAGACAAACTTCGTGTAGGAGAGACTTTTATCCAGCTTCCAATTATGTTTTTTTGCGCAGAGGCATATTGACTGATTAAGATGGATAGGAGTATGGTGATTAGGTGTTTCATGGTTATGTTTTTTAGAGCGTGTTTAAAATTCCTTTTACCAATGATTTTTTTCTACAAAAATTAGGTGTTTTCTGGTTTTAGAGTCAAGCATCAGGCATTTTTGATAAATGATAAATGATAAATAGATAAACGTCGTTTTAATCTGCAACCTCAAAAGCCCCTAATACTTCCTTATACAATGCTCTGAGTTCCTCAATAATCTCCTGTGGTGGATGACCTGCAAGTGCAGCTGATATAAGTTGTTCAGCTTCTCTTGCTTGTCCGCATTGAAAAGCGAGCCAGGCAGCACTTCTGAATAGGACGGCGCGAGTGGGTTCAGCCTCTGTTTTAGTGAACAGTTGCCAAGCGGCAGTTTTTTCTTTTTCGTAAGCCGTTTTGAGCAATTGAAGATAGAGGACATTATTGCCGTCTCGCTGTGCTGTGTAAGCTTCATTTGCAATTTGCATGGCTTCCTGATGTAAAATTTGTGTCTGGCTCATATTTGAATCATTATACTTTTGGGCGTACCAAATTCGGTAACGATGATAAAGGCAGAAATACTAAAACCTTTTGATAACTTAACCTGTCGAAGTTTTTGACGCACTCTTTGCTGAATCAGAGATTCGTTTCCACGATTAATTCCAGAAACCTCTAACCTTGCATTAAGAAAATTGTCAGGATCGTAATTGGGATGATTTCTTTTGAAGCCCAACCAATAGTCAAAACCCGTTCCGATGATAGATTGTTGTATGACTTCGTAATCAGTCATTTCCAAAATTAAGAAAAAAGCAATTGCAATGCTACCATTTTCAGCAGAAACCCGTTTTTCCTGCCAACCTTCTTTTTTTACATTTCCTGACCAGGATAGTGTAAATTCCCGTTCAAAATCTCCTTCTACCATAAGTTTTACGGGAGAATATTGCCCTTGATTTTCAAGAGCAACAATGCAAGCCTCTACAAAATAGTCGCATTGCACAGGAGAAATAGCTGTTACATACTCTTTTAATTTATGTAGATGTAATTGTCTTTTACGCATCAATAAGAATTTTATTTTTGGTGTTAAACACAAATCTAAATTTGATAAAATGATATTAAACTTTCACAAAAATAATCATTTTTAAATTAAACCAAAACTTCGTACTTTTGAACTAATTTTCAGCAATCTATGTTTCAAATAAAAGCAAAATTTCCAAACAGAAAACAGTAGAAAAACTATGGAGCAAACCCAAGCCAAAGAAATTGCCAACCAACTCTTTGAAATTGAAAAGAAAATCAAAGATAGCACCCTCGAAAAAGGCATTCAACGCAACATCAATCGCATCAAAACACAATTGGAAGCCTCTGGCTATCGTTACCACAATCCCCTTGGCGAAGCCTACGACATCACCCGCCTCGACTGTGAAGCCATGGTCGCAGGAGACAGTGCCAGCCAACTCCAAATCGTAGAAGTCATCAAGCCCATTATTTATTTTGATGATAACGGAAACACCATTATTCAAAAAGCGATAGTAGTAACGGAAGGAAAATAAAAGCCCTGAAAGGGCGAAACCAAATAACTTAGGGTGAAGCCCTAAGCCTCGGAAGCCCTGAAAGGGCGAAACCCACTAGCTTAGGGTGAAGCCCTAAGAACCATGAACAAGAAGATAATTATGAGTGAAACAATCAATTTCGGAATAGACCTCGGAACAACCAACTCCACCATCGCAAAATATACAGAAGGCAACGTGGAAGTGTTCAAAAACCCGATGAACCTCAAGCAGACCTTGCCTTCCGTCGTCGCCTTCCGCAAAAACCGGATTGTCGTCGGCGATAAAGCCCGTGAATTAGTGCAAAAAGACCCCGATAATGTCGTCGGGATATTCAAGCGCAAGATGGGGACATCCGACAAATACTACATCGAGTCCACAGGCGAAATGTATAGTGGAGAAGACCTCTCCGCCTACATACTAAAAGAACTGAAAAACTTCGTGCACACCAATGAAACACTAGATGCGGCGGTCATCACGATTCCAGCCTCCTTTGATACCATGCAATCCAATGCGACCAAAAAAGCAGGCTATCAGGCAGGCTTTCAGCAGGTGGTTTTATTGCAGGAACCCATTGCAGCTTCTTTGGCTTATGCCAATAAATCTTCACAAGACCTCAATAATCAGAAATGGCTGGTTTATGACCTCGGTGGCGGTACTTTTGATGTGGCTTTAGTGGCAATTGAAGACCATGAAATGAAAGTCGTGGATCATGAAGGCAATAACTACCTCGGCGGCACAGATTTCGATAAAGCCATCGTCGAAAAACTGATTATTCCACATCTGGAAACAGAAGGCAAATTTGAAAATTTAGCCCAGGAAATGAAAAGTGGGTCGGGCAAATATAATCGCTTGTACAATATATTGCTCTTCAAAGCAGAAGAAGCAAAAATCATGCTGACCAATGCTACACAAGCTGAAATAGAATTTGAAACTACAGACGATACAGGCGAAGAACTGGATGTTTACATGACCATCAGCCGAGAGCAATTTAATGCCATTATTCAGCCGGACATTGACAATACCGTCAATATGATTGAGCAAATACTCCTGCGCAACGACCTCGGCAAAGAAACGATAGAATTTATCCTGATGGTCGGCGGCTCGACTTATATTCCTGCTGTGCGGGATACGCTAAGTGAAAAACTAGGCGTCAAAGTCAATTGCGATATTGATCCGACTTCCTGCGTTGCCATTGGTGCAGCCTATTTTGCAGGCAGCAAGCAGAAAACAATCAAGACCGCTGAAACACCTTCAGGTAGCTTACAGGTAGAATCAAAATTCAAGATCAAAACAGCTTTTAATAAAGTTGCGCAAGACACCGAAACGGCATTTATGGCAAGTGTGGAAGGGAACGCAGAAGGTCATTTTTACCGAATCACCCGAAAAGATGGGGGCTTTGATTCTGGTTTAAAACCTTTGCAAAAAAGTGTCGTAGAGTACCTGCCGCTAGTGCCAAATGTATTCAATGCGTTTAGCTTTAAAATATTCGACGAATTTAATAATACCGTTCCGGTCAATGTGCCGACGATTGGTATTACGCAAGGCAAATACAGTATAGACGGACAACCATTGCCCAATGATATTTGCCTGGAAATAGATGCGGTAGAAGAAGGCACGACTTTCCTTGATCTGATTTTTAAAAAAGGCACCATCCTGCCAGCTAAGAAAACGGTCATTAAGCAAATTTCAAAAAATATCCGCAAAAATACGGACGACGAATTGGTCATCAATATCGTAGAAGGACAGGTGGAAAGCCTTGCGGCAGCCAATAAGACGATTGGTTTTATCCGATTCAGTGGACACGATTTAGAGCGCGACCTCATTAAAGGCTCAGATGTAGAAATGGTGTTTGAAATCAGCGAATCCCGCGACTTGAAAGTAGAAGTCTATCTGACGATGACGGGGCAGGAATATGAAAATATTTTCAATCCATCTGAAACCTATGTCAGCCTGCCGATTATCCGAAAAGAATTGGATGCGTTCAAACTGAATGTAGAAAAGAAAATTATAGAAGTCGAGCAAAAAGAAGAATACGAATCTGCTGGACAACTCAGCACGATCTTATCGGATATTGAAGAACTGAAAGCCCGCATTGATGCTTTGAGCGAAGATGATGTCACCGACGAAAAGTATCAGATAGACGAAGCCAAGCGAAAAATTGCACGACAGATTCATTTGTATTATAATAATACCGTTTTACAAAAAGCAGTAGAAAAATATTTCACCATTAAAGGCAATACTCGAAACGCGATTATGTTTGGCGATGCTTTGCCTGAAGAAAAACAGCGTTTTGAAGACCTGATAAAAGAAGAACGAAGCTACCTGCAATCTGCAAGTGTTGGTGTCATCAATATGAAAACCAACCAACTGAGGGCGATTATCAGTAAGATCAATTCTCGTTATGAAGTGACGAATGATGATATTGTCAATCATTTTGATTACCTCAAAAACTATAACTTCATCAGTCGCGACAAAGCACAAGATTTATTTAAAAAGGGAGATATTGCCTTATCAAAACAAAGCTATGGAACTTTGCTCTCTGTCGTAAATGACCTATACCGCCTAAAAGAATTCGATGATAATAATGACCCGAATATGTTCAAAAAATCAGGAACTGGATTGAAGTGATGGTTCGATGGTTACATGGTTTCATTGTTAACTTTTTTTTACAAAAAAAAACATAGTGAAGCCATAAAACAGTGAAACAATGAAGCCATGAAACAGTGAAACAATGAAGCCATAAAACCATGAGACAATCGAACCATGAAACAATAAAACAATGAAACAGTGAAATACACCAGCCCATTACATTTGCTGCCAGCCCATAACAACGTGACGCTAGACGCACCCGGACTCAAGCGATGGAAGCAGGAATTATTATTACAATTTGAACTGAATCAATCCGCTACACTAAAGATCAATGAGCAGGAATATGATAAAAACTCTGTTTTAGAAGCCTTTGAATTGCTGAAAGATTCGCCAGAACATCATCTTCGCTTATATGCGAATACCAGTTTGTTGGACTTTATAGAACATGGTTATATTGACTTTTTTGACCATCCGAAAAACTGGGCAGACTGGATCAATAAAGAATATTTGGAATGGCTGCGCCCCGGCTTTGTTGAGCAATTTGGCAAACTCGTATATGAATGTACAAGCAAAGAAGATGAAGCCTCTAAAAAAGCCTTGAAAAAAATATATGACTCAGGTTTTGTCTTGCCGGAAGCATGGCGAGATGAGGCTTATCAAAAGACCTATCGTTTGCTAAGTCATCATATCGAATCCGCAGAAGCCACACTACATGAAAATCCTGTCATTATAGGAGAAAAGGTGGCAAGCCTGAAACCCGAAATTGATGAATATTTGAATGAACATTACTTGGATATTCTGGATATTCTACCCAATAATTTTGAGGGAATTCGGGAGGATTATGGCGATTTCGCGCATAATGTTATTTACTATGCTTTTAGCGAAGGCAGAAGATATTACCACTTGGATAAAGAGACGATGCTGACGGTTGCAAAAGCAGCAGAAATTGATGTGAGAATACGTGATGATGAATATGCTAAAAAACTACTCAAAGACATAAAAAAGAGAGACAAAAGAGCCGAAGGATGCGTATGGTTTATTGTAATAGGCGTCTTATGGGGGATTTATAAACTATTTGCCGCTTTATTGGGGGGAGCGTGAATGAATGAATGAGAAAATGAATGAATATGACAATCGAACCATGAAACAATAAAACAATGAAACAGTGAAATACACCAGCCCTTTACACCTTTTGCCGGAACGGAATATCACAGCGCTAAGTCCTACGGAATTAAAACGCTGGAAGCAGGAATTATTATTGCAATTTGATTTATACGAGTCGACAACCATTAATGTAAAGGATAAAGAATACGATAAAAATTCCATTCTGGCGGGCTTTGACTTGTTAAGAGATTCACCAGCGTACCACCTTCGTTTATATAAAGACAAGATTTTACTGAATTTTATAGAGCATGGGGAACTCGATGTTTTTGATCGCCCAAAAGACTGGCTAAGTTGGATTGATGAAGCATATTTAGCATGGTTGCGCCCTTTGTTTATCAGTCAGTTTAGCCACTTAATATATCAATGCACAATCACCCAAAATAAAACATCTATAAGGGCATTGGAAGAAATATACTATTCAGGTTTTACGCCGCCAGAAGTCTGGCAGGATGAGTGCTACCAAAAAACATATACTTTTCTAAACAACTGTATCAAATCGGTAAAAAAAATAATACATGGAAAGTCCTTTGCTACAGGAGAAAAGCCATCAAGCCTGAAACTGGAACTTGGCGAATATTTAAGCGAACATTATGTCGACGTTTTGGAGATCTTACCCGGTGAGTTCAGAGCGCTTCGTGAGAATTATGGCGACATTGCCCATAATGTCCTATACTACGCTATCATAGAAGAGAGAAGATATTTTAATTTTGACAGAAAGAGCAGGTTGATTTTAGCAAAAGCAGCAAAAATTGATGCCAGGATACACAATGATGAGTATGCTAAAAATTTGCTAAAATTTATAGGAAAAAGAGAGGGAATACAGGGTTTAGTAATGGATTTATATTGGGAGATATGTGAGCTAGGTTTAACCATGAAACAATAAAACAATGAAATACACCAGCCCTTTGCACCTTTTACCTGAGCGAAATACCGCCGACTTAAGTTCTTCCGAATTAAAACGCTGGAAACAGGAGCTATTGCTGCAATTTGATTTGCATCAATCGGCAACCATTACTGTAAAAGATCAAGAATACGATAAAAATTCTATTTTAGAAGCTTTTGAATTACTCAAAGATTCGCCAGAATATCACCTACGTTTATACAAAAATAAACCCTTACTGGACTTTATAGAAAAACAGTACATCGATTTTTTCGATAATGCGGCAAACTGGGCAGACTGGTACGACCAAGGTTATCGCAGATGGCTGGGGCAATGGTTTATTCCGGTGTATAGTGGGATGATTTATGAACAGGTGGCTGAAAAGGATTGGGACTCGGTAGACATGCTGCGCAATCTGTATCAATCAGATTTTCAACTGCCAACAGAGTGGGCAGATATGGCTTATGAAAAATCACACAGCCATCTTGGATACTTTGTAAAGGAAGCTGAAGCCACTTTAGATGAAGACGCCCTTAACGAGCGAGAACCTATCGCGCTCAAACCAGAAGTTCATAATTACGTCAATGCCTTATATGCCAATCTTCTTAGCATATTGCCAGACTATTTTACGGGTATTCGCAATGACTATGGCGATTTCGCACATAATGTCATTGCCACTGTATTTTATAAAGAAAGACTATTTAAAAGCATAGACAAAAAGACCTTAAAAACCGTAGAAGAAGCCGCTAAAATCAATATTCAAATAAGGGATAATGAGTATTCAAAAAAGCTGCTCAGCGATCTTAGAAAATATAGACGAGAAGAAGATTCAGGTGGCAGGTATTATAAACGAAAAAGTACGCAGGAATCGGGGAGAGGCATCTGGTGGGTATTTGTATTGATTTTTTTTGCTTTTAGAATATTGATGAATTTGGATAGCTGTACAGATACCAACAGTTATTCAACACAGGAATATCAGTTTACAGAAACCCCGAAGAAACATCAACTGATGGGAGACTGGAGCGGCAGGTACAAGATAGAAGGCGTACAGCGTATTGGAAAAAAACTCAGCTTTGCTGGTACAAAAGGCAAGATGACTATGACTATTCCCAATTCAGCAGGAAAATCTTGTCAATTGTCCTCTGCTTTCACCTGGACATACAGGCATCCGATAGTCAGCATTGACTATGATAGCATTATGGTAGAACAGGATTTTGATGCTGTCGCTAATGATACTTTACAACGAATTAAACAAAGTATTTTAGCAAAAAAGAAGGATAGACTAATTGTTCATCAAATGGGTTCAGTTATTTTCCTGAATGATACTAAAGGTTTTGTGAATTTCACAAGAACACATAAAAGCCCGGCAGTAACCGCTAAAAGAAAAGTCTCCAAAGAAACAACAACAACTTACCAGAAAGGCAGGCAGGTGACCGCATTTAAGCCTTCTAAGCATATAGGGCAATTTAACCTTCGTCAATTTACTGACGGTGACTGGTACGGTGTGTATTCCAATGAATATATTATGGCGGCAGCAAGTGAGGTCAGAGCCGGACAACGATATATGATTCCTCAAAAATGGCTGACGTCAAAACATGGCTACACAGAAGCCGGACGAGTCAAAAATATTCGCTATATTGACCAGAAATCGAATGTGCAGTACGGAGATTTAAAAGTTTACTTCACACTGGTTAATGGATTAGAGGTAGCATTCGCTCCTTAACCGTACAGGCGACTTCAGTCGCCAAGTGGACAAGCAATACCAGTTACCAGTTACAAATGACCAGTTACCAATACACCAATACACCACAGTGCAACTAAAAGCCTTAACACTCACCAATTTTAAAAACTACGAAAGCCAGACACTGGAATTTTCGACTAAGGTCAATGGGCTGGTTGGTAAGAACGGGACAGGCAAAACGAACCTGCTGGATGCTATTTATTACCTGTGCATGTGCAAAAGCTATTTCGGAATGCCCGACAGCGCGATTGCTCGTCACGAGCAGGATTTTTTCAGATCAGAAGGACACTTTTATAAAGAAGAAGAAGAATTTAAGGTCGTTGCAAAAGTACGCTTACGCAAAAAAAAGGAACTAGAATGCAATGACGTACCGTACAGCAAACTCTCGGAACACATCGGCTTATTGCCTGTTGTCGTCATTGCGCCCGACGACACAAGACTAGCAACAGAAGGCAGCGAACATAGACGCCGTTTTGCCAACGAAATTCTTTCTCAACTCGATCGGGAATACCTAAAGCATCTGATTCATTACAACAAAGTACTAGCACAGCGAAACGCCGCCCTCAAAAAGATGGCAGCAGAAGGACGACATGATGATGCTTTATTGGAGGTTTATGAGACACAATTGCTGCCAGGCGCAATTTATATTTATGAAAAACGTCAACAGCTAATGCAGGATTTTCTGCCTATTTTCACTAAAACCTACGCAGCTATATCAGAAGAAAGGGAAGTCGTGACTTGTGCGTATAAGTCTGCTTTGCACAATAAAAGCATGGAGCAATTGTTCGCAGAAAGCCGGACAAAAGACAAGTTCCTGCAACGCACCACAACAGGTATCCATCGAGATGACCTGGTGTTTAGTGTTAATGAAAAACCAGTTCGCCGATTTGCTTCTCAGGGACAACTCAAGTCCTTTATCCTAGCATTGAAACTGGCGCAATTTGAACTCTTCCGGCAGGAAAAAGGAAGCAGTCCAATATTATTGCTAGATGATATTTTTGACAAACTAGACGAATCGCGGGTCGAGCAACTCATTCAACTATTATCCAAGGATACTTTCGGACAAGTGTTTATCACAGACGCGCATAAACACCGCCTTGCTGAATTGCTCGCACAAGCGAATTTAGACCATAAAATGTTTTTGGTGGATGATGGCAAAGTGGAAATTTTGGATTGAAGGTAGCTTGAACATTCCTGTCCGAGCCGCATTTTCTTGAGAATAAAGTCTAATAGATACGAATAAAATTACATTGACACAAGAAGAAAAATACAATATCGAAAGACATGATTTATCTATTGATAGATCATTGAGGGCTTGGAGTGCGGCAGACGAATATCTTTTACAGGCATTTATTGCTTTGGAAAAGAAGCCCGATCATTTTGGTATTTATAATGATAGATTTGGTTTTCTAGGATGCCATTTACATGAATTTAATCCAACAGTAATACTAAGTCAGAAAAGCCAGGAAAAAGCTATTCTCGCCAATTCAAAGGCACATAATATTCCTTTGCCCAATTTTTCAAATCCACTTTCTCCGCTTGAAAATAAACTGGATTTCGCCCTTATCAAAATGCCAAAATCTTTAGCACTCTTTCAACTCTTTCTTGAACAGATTGTACATAATTCAACTGAAAATATAAGCGTGACCTGTGCATTTATGACACGACATTTTAGTCCCAAAATATTGCAAATAGCGCAGGAATACTTTGAGGTGGTCGAACAAAGTAAAGCCTTGAAAAAAGCCAGACTTTTAGTGTTGACTAAAAAGAAAAATACGGTTAAAAAGGAAATGATTGTCCCCATAAACTATAAAGACCAGGTCTACAAACAATATTGGGGCGTGTTTTCTGCCGAACATATTGATTATGCCACGCAGTTTTTTTTAGAGCATCTTGAAATAAAAGAGACCGACCACCACATATTGGATTTGGCCGCTGGGAATGGAATTATAGCCAATGAAATATTCAAAAAACTGCCGGGTGCTGAAATACATGTAATGGACGATGCTTACCTCGCTGTTGCCTCAGCGAAATTAAATATCCAAGGCGAGAATATACATCATCATTTCAATAATAACCTATCCATTTTTGACGATGATACCTTTGATTTAATCGTAACTAATCCACCTTTCCATTTTGAGTATGAAATAAATATTCAGATTACGCTCCAACTTTTCAAAGCCTGTTTTCGATGCCTGAAAGCAGGTGGAAGCCTTCAGCTTGTCGCTAATAAACATTTGAATTATAAGGTGCATTTGGAACGACTTTTTTCCTCGGTTCAACATATCGCTGAGAATAGGAAATTTGTGGTTTATAAGTGTGTGAAGTGAGGATTCAAATTCAAACGTCAAATTCAAATTCAAATTGCTAAAAAAACAATAAATGCTTAACTTGTGCTGTAATGTGACTGACTTCGCAAGAATTTTAAATTCAGAAAGAGGTATTAAATGCCCATAGCCTTACAAATAAAAAGGAAATCGATAGATGAAGCCAAAATTAACAATTAATAAATTAAAAAAAGCAGCAAAAGAATTTTGCAAAACGGAGTCAAGTCATAAAAATAAAGACTTATTCGGAGTGACTGATGGTAAAGCAATCGGAACGTATATTGAGCATAAATTTCAAAGTTATCTTGAGGAACACTACACTTACGAAAAAAATTCTTCTGCAAAGGGCATTGATTTGCCAGGAAAAGATATTTACACAGATATAAAAGTAACCTCGATTAAACAGCCCCAATCTTCTTGTCCATTCAAAGACGCAAAACAGAAAATTTTTGGATTAGGTTATAATCTGCTTGTATTTGTTTACAATAAAACTGACGATAATAAGAACAAAAAAGCAATATTGGATTTTGTGAGTTGCTCTTTTTTGGAAAAGGAAAGAACGGCTGATTTTACGACAACTTTTAGGATTAGGGAAATGATTGGTGATGGCGCTAATAAAGAAGATATTATAGCCTACTTAAATGATAAAAACATCCCTGCCGATGAAATAACACTCAGCTTGATTGCAGAAAAAATTCTACAAAATACTCCTAAACAAGGATATTTAACTATATCGAATGCTCTGCAATGGAGATTACAATATGGTAGAGTAGTCAAATTAACTGAAACGATTAGTGGTATTACTAAGCTAATTGACAAAGTAAGCAAATGAGAATATTTGAAGCAAAAATTTCGGGGTCGCTGATTGAATTTTTTAAAATAAATTTAAAAAACATTTGTTCTTTTAAACAGGCGAATAACTTGTTAAAAGAACTCAGCGGTATAAACTCATTTTTTCCCAATGCAGCATGTTTTGCAGCGCTTAAAAGTAGTATTGAAGAGCATACACCTGTATTTGAGGAATCTGACAGAAGGGCTTATGGAGATTTTCAGACCAATGAAAATCTAGCGGCTAATATTGTACAACATCTTTGTAATAAAGGAACTTCGCCGGAGCTTATAATTGAGCCAACTTGTGGAAAAGGAAGATTTATTATTGCAGCGCTTCAACACTTTAAGGCGATAAAAAAAATAGTTGGTATAGAGATTTATTACCCTTATGTATGGGAAACAAAATTTGAAATACTTGACCTCTTTTTAAAAGATAAGCCTATAAGCAAACCGGAAATAGAAATTATTCATGAGGATATTTTTAATTTTGATCTGGAAAGTTTAGCAGAAAAAAATAAAAATCTTAATACATTAGTCATTGGAAACCCACCTTGGGTTACAAATTCGGAGCTTGGAACACTCAATGCCAAGAATTTGCCCCAAAAATCTAACTTTAAAAGCCATAAAGGAATTGATGCAATAACAGGGAAAGGTAATTTTGATATTGGAGAATATATTTCATTACAAATACTGAATAATTTTGATAAATGTAAAGGCGAATTTGCTTTTTTAGTCAAAAGTTCAGTAGTGAAAAATATACTGTATCAGCAATGGAAATCAAAATATTGCATCGGAAATATTCGCAAGTTAAATATTGATGCAAAAAAAGAATTTAATGTTTCTGTTGATGCCTGTCTATTTATAGCCAATTTGAATTCAGCCCCAGAATATACTTGTAAAGAGGTTGATTTTTATTCTCGGGAAAAAATTACTGAATTTGGTTGGCATAAGGATAAATTTGTTCATTCAATTACTGATTATAATAAAGCAGAAAGTTTAGACGGTAAATCCCCTTTTGTGTGGAGGCAGGGCATGAAACATGATTGTTCAAAGATTATGGAACTGGATCGTTTTAATGGACATTTTATCAATGGATTTAAGCAGGAAGTAAGTCCTGAAAAAAAATTACTTTTTGGTTTATTAAAGAGTTCGGATTTGAAAAATGAGGTCATAAATTCATATAGAAAGACAACTATTGTAACCCAAAAAAAAGTAGGACAGGATACGAGCTACATTAAAAGAGAATATCCAAAAACATATAATTACCTAAACAACAATAGAGCATATTTTGATAGAAGGAAGTCCTCAATATATAGAGGAAAACCACCATTTTCAATTTTTGGAATTGGAGATTATTCATTTGCAAAATATAAAGTAGCTATTTCAGGGATGTACAAACGCACAACTTTTTCACTAGTCCTGCCTGAAAATGATAAACCATTAATGCTTGATGATACTTGTTATTTCATAGGATTTGACAATATTGAATTAGCTCGGGTTGCTCAGGAAATTTTGAACAGTGATATTGTTCAAGCCTTCCTAAAAGCTATTGTTTTTCCTGACGCAAAAAGATCAATAACAAAAGATATTTTGATGAGAATTGACTTAGAAAAAGCATACCATCTACTTCAATTAGAACTCAACATTGCAGAAAAAGCAGCTTGGAAATCGTTTGGGGATATAATTAAAGGAAAAAAAGAAAAGTCAAATCAGATGACACTATTCTAAAAACAACAAAATAATAAAATTGTCCTACCAAATCCAAATACCATTCTACGCCGCTCGCCTACGCTTCACAGGTGAGGGAGAAGTCTTCGTTCCCTTAGCCGAAAAAAGCGTAGTGCGCTTAGATAATCTCAATGCTTTGTCGGCACGTTTTCAACGAGCATTTCAAAAGAAAGTACTCAATGAAGGCGAGTACGATCAATTATTAAAATACCAACAAGAAGGGAGCTATACTGCCGATGAAGTAAGCGTCGATTTTCCAACACCCAAGAACAAAAGTTATCCTGCCTTTGAAGTGACCTTTGATTTTTTATACACTGGAAATGAATTTGGCTACACAGGCATTGTGCCGGCTACAGGAGCAGAGGCTTATGGTGAAGATGTAGAAGAGCTCAAGGCAAATATGGCGCAAAGCATCCGCCTGGAGTTTGTGCGAGAAGAACGCTTGCGTTATGTGCAACGACTGATTCCGGCTTTGTGGTACGAGTCCGTAGAACTGGAAACGAAAGAAATCCGACTAAAATTTTACACGCCTTCCGAACTGGAAAAACTAAGCGAAACAGAACAGGAATCCTGGCTCAATAAAGCGGCTCGACAACTGGTTGTGCCGCGCCAAGTGGCTTATGGGCGGGACAAAGATTTGGAGCAGTTGGCACGTATTCTAAAAGGGCGATTCAATAGAAATATCTTATTGGTCGGAGCTTCTGGTGTTGGCAAGACTGCTTTGATTTGGGAATTGGCGCGGCGTGGGAAGAAGCTGGGCGTGGAGCGCACGATTTGGGAAACAACGGCTTCCACGCTTATTCGCGAACTGACCAAAGAAGTAGGCTGGGAACAAAACCTTGCCCTCTTTTGCCGCGAATTATCCAATAAAGGCGAAATACTATTCATTCGAAACTTTCTGGAACTCTTTGAAGTCGGGCAATATGCTGGCAACAACATCAGCATGGCTGAATATATGCGGACTTATCTGAGTCGGGGCGAAATTAGCCTTATTTCGGAATGTACACCAGAAGAGTTTGCGCAGATTGAATTGAGAAGCCCAAATTATGCCAGCATGTTTCAGGTGGTTCGACTAGAAGAACCCAGGACAGGATTGGAAGATATTATTATCAAAAAAGTAAGCCAGATTGCCCATCTGGAAAATATGGACATTGAGCCGGAGGCTATCAAAGAAACCATTCGACTCAATCGACGATTTACGCCCTATTCTGGTTTTCCAGGCAAACCAATTCGCTTTCTGGAAAGCATATTGCTCAACCAGAAAAATTCGGACAAACAAGCTGCTAGAGAAACCCGCCAAAAAGTGCAAACTCAGATTCACCGTTCTGACGTCATTCGATATTTCTGTGAAGAAACGGGCATGCCTACCTTTATGGTCGATCCCGAAGTGCCGATGGACATGGACGAAGCAGCTATGTTTTTCCGGTCTAATGTGTTTGGACAGGAAGCAGCTGTAGTTAGCGTGATGGATATGCTGGCGATGGTCAAAACGGCTTTGTCGCGACAAGGCAAACCTATTGCCTCTTTTCTATTTGTTGGACCAACTGGCGTTGGAAAGACCGAAATGGCAAAAGTACTGGCAGAATTTATGTTTGGCAACCGCAATCGCATGCTGCGTTTCGATATGAGTGAGTTCAGCAATCCTTATGACGTGCAGCGACTGACTGGGCTGAATTATTACTCCGACGGACTGCTGACGGCAGCCGTGCGACGCGAGCCATTTTGTGTTTTATTATTTGATGAAATAGAAAAAGCAGACGCTACTTTTTATGATTTGCTTTTGCAAATGCTAGGCGAAGGTCGCCTGACCGACAGCTCTGGACGACTGGTCAATTTTTGCAGCACGATTATCATCATGACGTCCAATATCGGCGCAAAAAGCCTACAGGCAGACCGGATTGGCTGGAAAACTGAAGTAGACACCGATGATGTAAATGAACACTTTTTGTCGGAAGTCCGAAAACATTTCCGACCAGAATTATTCAATCGAATGGACAGCATCATCCCATTTCAACCCATTTCAAAACAAGTGGTCAAATACGTCGTCAAACGCGAAATCAATCTACTGAAAAAGCGGGAAGGTATTTTGCATCGCAACATCACATTTGAACTAAGTGATGCACTGATGGATTATTTTGCGGTAGAAGGTTATGACCCGAAATATGGAGCGAGACAGATACAGCGCACCTTACAAGAAACACTGGTTTTGCCCTTGTCAGAAAAGCTCAATTTATACGATTTTGATGATATACTTATCGTAAAAGTAGATATAAAAGACGAACAACCCAGCATCCATATTCAAGCAGACCCACTCAAAACAGAATTGCTGATAGAAGAACTGACCCGAAACAACTGGACAGAACATACAAGCGATTTACGCCGCAGTATTGCCAGAATGGGAGAGGGGCGTTTTTATAATAACCTGATGAGTCAGTTGGATATACTCGAAAGACAGAAAAAACGCAAAGGAGAAAAATTCTGGAAAGACGAAAAAAAGACCCGCCAATACACGGACTACCTGAAAACCAAAGAACGGGTGGATGCGATGACGGTTGAGATACGAAATTTGGAAGAAGAATACACGCTGGCGGGAATGGGATTGAGTCCTTATCGTGACAGCATGGTGCAACGAACGGAAAGTTGGGAAAAATCCTTTACTCGTTTGAAAATGGATTTATACCAAAGCATTTATCCAGGAACTAATTTGCACAAAATAATGATTAGGGGTGGAGATGTTTTAGAATCACTACAGCTCTATCTGGAAATATGTGCGCTGAAAAAATATGACTATGAAGTAGAAACCATCTGGTATAGAAAAGAGCTGTATGAAGAACTTGTAGAACAAACAGTAAAAGATGAAGACGGAAATTATCTGGTAGAAAAAGTGCCTGGCTGCAAATACGTCATTGAAAAACAACAAGCAAAAAGCCTCACCGATTTTAAGCCGCCTGAACTTAATGATGAATTTGTAGGTGCCATACTGACCATAAAAGGCGACTGCGTACAGGTGTATTTTAATGCTGAACAAGGCGTACATAAATGGAAGCAAAAAACGGGCAAGTACAATACTTGTGTGGTATCAGGAACAAACGAAGTCGATTTTGTTCCGCCTGTCGGCTCGCATATCAGAAGAGGCTGGGGAAAACTCAAACCCTCTAGGACTTATGATACTGAATTATTGACAGACACAGAATATTCAATAAAAAAAGAAGTCCATAAAGGCAATTATATCGTCATATTAATGGACATCATGGACAGACGTTTTGAAGAAACAATGGATAATGTGTTGAACTGAATAAGTTTAAGTTTAAGTTTAAGAATAAGTTTAAATTCTTTTATGCTTGAACTTAGACTTAGACTTAAACTTAAACTTAACCATGAAAATAGAACTGTGGCAAATCGGCAAAACCAGCCAGGATTATATAGAAGAAGGTGTAGCGGTGTATAATGGGCGATTAAAACATTATTTGCCATTTGCACTCCAAACCATTCCTGCGCTCAAGAAGACCAAAAATCTATCTAAAGACCAGATTAAGCAAAAAGAAGGGGAGGAGATACTCAAAAAACTCAAGTCCGATGATTATCTGATTTTGCTGGATGAGCGCGGTAAAGAACTGACCTCTAAAGATTTTGCAACTTATATGGAAAGGTTATTGTTACTATCTCGTCATAAAGCAGTTTTTCTGATTGGTGGGGCTTATGGCTTTTCGCCAAAAATATATGAACGAGCAAATGCTAAAATAGCCTTGTCGAAAATGACTTTTTCACACCAGATGGTACGCCTGTTTTTTATTGAGCAATTATATCGTGCCATGACGATCTTGAAAAATGAACCTTATCATCACTGATTAATTGTAAATTAATTAATTACGAATTACGAATCACTGACAAATAATATGAATATAAATTCGGAATTATTATCGCTTACTAACCTTATTATACTGGTGACCTGCCTCATTTCTTATATGGCATTTAAGGATAGAAGTAAGAAAGCACAGCTAATTTTCCATCCGGTCACGATAGGAGAAAAAAATGAATATTATCGGTTCTTAACTTCCGGTTTTATCCATGCTGATGGATGGCATTTGGGCGTCAATATGTTTGTACTTTGGTCTTTTGGCAATGCGATTGAGCGATTTTATTATCCTCATTATCTTAGCGAAACGTGGGGGATTACGATGTATCTAGGCTTGTATTTTGGCGGGATTATCGTATCGTCTATTCCAAGCTTTCTACAATATCGCAATGCACCACACTACTCTGCATTGGGTGCTTCAGGTGGTGTGTCTGCTGTTGTATTTGCTATCATCTTTTTTGAGCCGTGGGAAAATCTCTACCTCTATGCCGCCATTCCAATTCCACAAATAATAGCGGGTCTTGGTTATTTGTACTATTCCTGGTACATGGACAAAAAAGGAACGGATAATATTGGACACATGGCGCATTTTACAGGGGCTATCTGGGGCATTTTTTTTACAGGATTGATGAATTACGAATTATTTGCCCGCTTCATACAGAAGACATTGGAAGGCCCGACTTGGTTATAGTTTACCAAACCGTCGAAATGACAGTTGTCTGAGCGGAGCCGAAGACAACACAGCGCATCGGTTTAGTAAACTTGCGAGCCAGCCCTGCGAAAAGGAAGTTTCCTAAACCTAAGGCTGGAAGAAATATAGAAGGTTTAGCAAACTAGCTTTCCTCAACCCCCTGCACAAAGTTTACCAAACCGTCAAAATTACAGTTGTCTGAGCGGAGCTGAAAACAACACAGCGCATCGGTTTAGTAAACTTGCGAGCCAGCCCTGTGAAAAGGAAGTTTCCTAAACCTACGCCTGAGAGCGATAAGAGGTTTAGCAAACTAGCTTCCCTCAACCCTCTACACAAAGTTTACCAAACCGTCGAAATTACAGTTGTCTGAGCGGAGCCGAAAACAACAAACTAATCAAACCAACACCCTCGCCTTAATATCTTCAACTCGCCCTTTAGGAATAGCTGAAATCAGTTTTTCTGTATAGGCTTTTTGCGGATTCGCATAAATCTCATCGGCTTTACCCATCTCTTCGATTTTACCCTGATTCATCACAATCATACGATCGCTCATAAACTTCACAACTGATAAATCGTGAGAGATGAAAATATAAGTAAAGTCAAATTTTTCTCGCAATTCTATCAGAAGATTCAATACTTGCGCTTGTACAGAAACATCCAAGGCAGAAACCGACTCATCGCAAATAATAAAACGAGGATTCAAAGCTAAGGCGCGTGCTACACAAATACGCTGTCGCTGTCCGCCCGAAAATTCATGTGGATAGCGATTGAAATGCCTCGCTTCCAGACTTACCGTTTCTAACAATTCAACGACCCGTTCTTTACGTTGCTTATCATTGTCCAAGACCTTATGTACCTGCATAGGTTCCATGATGGCATTGCCAATCGTCATGCGTGGATTCAGGGAAGAGTAAGGATCTTGAAAGATGATTTGCATATCCTTGCGGAGTTCTTTCAAATCGTTTTGAGGTAGGGTAAGAATATCCTGACCATTATAAATCACTTCGCCACCCTTTGCTTTTTGTAGTCGCAGAATGGTACGTCCAAGTGTCGTTTTACCGCAACCTGATTCGCCAACCAGCCCAAGCGTTTCACCAGGGTAAACATCAAAACTGACATCATCTACAGCCTTTACATAATCCAGTGGCTTACCAAAAAAGTTTCGCTTAGATGGAAACCAGGTTTGCAAATTTCTAACTTTTAATATCGGTTCTTTGGCGTATAAATCCTCATGCCTTTGCGCAGTCTCAGCAGGTTTTATTTTTACTGACTCGATGACTTCCTGAATGGACGCCGCTTTTTCCGTAATGATACGCGAACCATCTTCCTTCATTTCTACATCCATAAAATCACTGACCACAGGAAGCTGATGCATCCGATAATCAAGCGGTGGGCGACAAGCCAGCAAACCTTTGGTATATGGATGTTGTGGATTGGAAAAAATATCATAGACATTGCCCTGCTCTACAATCTTTCCTTTGTACATCACAATTACTCGATCTGCAATTTCCGCAATTACACCTAGATCGTGCGTAATGAAAATAATAGACGCGTCAATTTCCCGACGCAGCTCATTCATCAATTCGAGAATGGTTTTCTGCACGGTAACATCCAGCGCAGTAGTTGGCTCATCCGCAATTAGAATATCAGGATTGCAGGACATTGCCATTGCAATCATCACCCGTTGCTTTTGTCCGCCAGAGAGCTGGTGCGGATAAGCATTGAACACACGTTCAGGATCGGGCAATTGTACTTTTGCAAATAAATCAATCGTTTCCTTCTTAGCCTCTTCTGCATTTACGTTTTGGTGTAAACGAATGGCTTCGGTCACCTGATTACCGCAGGTAAAAACCGGATTAAGAGAAGTCATGGGTTCCTGAAAAATCATGGCAACTTCATTGCCCCGATAATAACGCATTTCCCGTTCTGAGAGCTGAGTCAGATCAACCGGTTTGTCTTTTCCTTTTTCATAATATAAAATCTCGCCGCTGACAATTTTGCCAGGTGGGTCAGGAATCAGGCGCATAATAGACAGTGAGGTAACAGATTTTCCTGAACCAGATTCACCTACAATACCAATGGTTTCGCCACGATTGAGTGAAAAACTCACATCATCCACAGCTTTGGTCGTGCCTTCACCAGTTGTGAAGTAGGTCTTAAGGTTGTTGACTTCTAATAATTTTCTGCTCATTTTCTTAGCTTATCGAGTGTATTATTTGCCACGAATATACGAATTGAAGACTAATTTCATTCATATATTCGCGGCAAATTTTTATGTGGTCAAAAACGTCACGTTCAATTTAACGGATTGGTTTATTTAATAGCTTTTGAGTTTCATTCTCTCATTCATTCTCTCATTCTGCTAGCCTTAGGGAACGCAAGGAACAATCTCCGCAGCAAACTCTGCATTGGGCAATACCTGAAACGGCGGATTAAGTAAAATCTGCATCCCTGCCTGATAACCAACATTGCTTCCGCCAGGAACAGTAGCGTCTGATGTAATCGTATTGCCTGCTGGGTAAAGTGGATCAGCCGTAGTTCCTGTCAATATCAAATCTGCTGGGCATACTGCCGGACAAATATCATAAGCACCAACAGAAAAATCTACTTCTGTATTTAGGCAATAATCAATTGCGGTAACCCCTCCACATACAACACCCAGAAGAGGTGCTTGTACATTTATACTGTCTATCGTCGCTGCAAGTCCTCGCAAAGTCAGTGTATCATTCCCGAAAGAAGCAAGAATGGCTAGGACATCATTCATGTTCTCCACTTCACTTCCGGAAGAATACAGCGCTATGACATTATCACAAATCGGGTCGAGTCCTACAGGTGTATTTCCGTTGACAGCAGTACAGCAGAGGGAGAAATTGCTATTTAGCTGGTCTACGAAATTCTGTACATTTCCAAGGTCATAGCATACGGGCTGCACCGATACACATTGCCCTTCATAAAGCGTGGGATCGAAGCTAGTCGTTTGAACAGTGCCTAAAATGACAGTATCCGCTGTAGAAACAATAAGGTACTCAGAAACCAATGTACTGCAATCAGCAACACCAACGCAGGCTGTCGCAGAAGTTGCAAAGAAATTAATTGGACCAGCATTACAATCTATGGCTGTTGCATTAGCCGGACATTGTGCATTAACTTGACTGAAGCCCAAAAAAAGCGTCAGGATAAGTAAACTAAAGTTTTTCATAACATTTATTTTGTTTGGTATAAAATAGTATGGTATGTCCCTGTATGACAGAGAGATACCGTGAAGTCCTTAAAGGTAACTGGAATTTGATATAAATTAAAAGAAATTAAAACAAAAGTGGAGGGGACATACCAAAACAAAAACGGGCGACTATTCCGTTGAATAATCGCCACATCCTGAAAACATACGAGGGGTTGTGCTTGGAGCGGGGTCACTTCGTTGCGAGAAGCGAGATTTTTTTGCGAAAAAAATTTAAAAGTCTCTCTTCTCGCAATGCCGTAGGCATGGTCTCGCTTCCCGCAGCGAAGCGGTCTATTTTCTTGGGATTACAGGTGCTTCTGTTTTTTTGGCGGCTACAGGAACTCCGTTTTGGGGATATTGGAACACCGAGTGTTCGAAATTTAAATTGATCTTGGATTTCATGAGTGCGTTTTTTGTAAGGCATCTTAAAATACCTAAGTGCATAATTGGATGACAATACAAAAGTGCAGTTTATTCGTGGACGGGAGGAAATAGATTCAATGAGAAATTGGGCAGCTAATTGACGAGATTATCTCTTATTTTTGAATCAAAACATTGACTATCAGTTATTTTGAAGTTTTTAAAAACTAAGGAAATATTTGGATTCTAAGGAGTATTTTCCGGTTGAAATTATGGTATAAAAAGAAAAAGGTAGATGTTTTGAGGGAAGGGAAGACGAATTTATTGATTAGGAGCTTGCTCCAGCTTCGCCGGCTAGCGGCCAAGCTTCCTCATATTTTTTTTTGTATAAATGCTGAAAATCTCAGAAAGATGATTATCTTTGGTAATCTTATAGAAAGTAAAGCATATATTATGGGTGAATCCCATACTATGTATTTTTAACTTTTAAGATGTGTTCTTTGATAACTAGAAACGCCAAAAAAAACATCTTAATTTTAATTATGCGTACCGATTTGCAGAATTATGACAAAACTACCCCTGCTTTTTAATATATTAACTACTGATAAGCAGTAATTTGCGAAAAAGTAGTCTTTAAATCATTGTCCAAATAAGGTTGGATTGAAACTGAAAGACAACAAATGGATATAAATCTGCATTGGCTTTAAATCATTGTCCAAATAAGGTTGGATTGAAACATTCGCAACCCTCCTCTTCCAATGCATAGGGAAACTTTAAATCATTGTCCAAATAAGGTTGGATTGAAACGTTATCATTTGCCTCAATTTCTTGCTGAAGCTGGGCCTTTAAATCATTGTCCAAATAAGGTTGGATTGAAACTTATCTCTGGTAGCGCAACCACGTGGCCACCTGTACTTTAAATCATTGTCCAAATAAGGTTGGATTGAAACCTTGGCATAGGATAATCAAAGCCCCCATTCTCCCACCACTTTAAATCATTGTCCAAATAAGGTTGGATTGAAACATATCCAAGACAGCTCCAGTTTGCTTTAGTTTCTACTTTAAATCATTGTCCAAATAAGGTTGGATTGAAACCATCTTTAGCTTCTTTTAGCGCATCTTTAGCATCCCTTTAAATCATTGTCCAAATAAGGTTGGATTGAAACACAAGAAAATACCCATTTAAAAGTATACCTGCTATCTTTAAATCATTGTCCAAATAAGGTTGGATTGAAACCCATTAATAATTAATCTAATAAAATAAACACCCTGCTTTAAATCATTGTCCAAATAAGGTTGGATTGAAACTAAGCCATATAGTATAGGCATCAGATCGTTCTTTTCTTTAAATCATTGTCCAAATAAGGTTGGATTGAAACTCTTCAGTTTTCAGTAATTGCAAATCGTCGTCTCTTTAAATCATTGTCCAAATAAGGTTGGATTGAAACTATATCGGTAACTTAATGTACATTTTGCGTTTTTCTTTAAATCATTGTCCAAATAAGGTTGGATTATGAACAAACGTTGCGTAGCAAAAATGATTCGGTGAATCATTTTAGTGCAGTGAACCGCGACAGCGGGTGGGTTGGCTCTCACACGCCCTAGCCCTAAAGGGAAGCCTGCGCTCTTTGTTATTCAGTTTGTTTGCACTTTAAACCATCGTCTAAATAAGGCAGGATTGAAACATGACTACCTTTTTCATAGGAATATTTCCGCAACCGCTTTTAGACCCATGTCCAGCGAAGGTAGGACGAAACTAGGCACTCCAAAGCCCGCCATCGAGCGGGCTTTTTCACGTCCATACAATACATAATTCCTAACAGCACAAGGAAATACGCCCGATAGATCATTCTATTGTATACCAATATATTAATGATTTGGGCAAAGAAAAGTTGGGCAAAAAACATTTTTGGGAAGTGCGCAGAGTTTCTGGCGGCTTGTTTTTTCGCCACAAAGTCACAGATTATATTGCCTACCGTTACTTTATCCCTACATTTGCACCATTATTTATCATCAAAAAACAAAAAATACCATGAAAAATGTACTAACCACAATGGCACTGGTTATGTGTGCCGCCTACCTAGTTGCCCAAAATCCTATTGATGTTACCGAAATGACAGTTAAAGTATCTGGTTCGTCAACAGAAAAATTACATTACGCTTTTGAAAAGGGAGATCAGATTGTCTTTTCATTTTCAGAAACCAATAAAAAACCAGTTAAAATAGTGGAAATAAAAAGGTATCCCAATGACACAAAGTTTCAGGATTATGAGTCGAGAGAAGTTAAATCTAAAACCATCAGCGTCCCAGAACGAGGTATCTATGAGTTTCGATTTAAGAACAACAAACCATTAAAAGGCAGGGTATGCAAAGTTAAAATTCAGAGAATCCCTGCAAGTCCTGAAACGGCTTCTTTTAATACCGGTGTTCGTTATGAAACCAGATACGATACGACACAGTATTCTGTTCAAAACAGGGTGATGGTCAGAAGTGACACTAGTGTTGTACAACTCCGAAAAGAAACTGCCAGAGTATCTACCTTAAGCCCCACAAATATAGATATACGTCTTCCAGAAAGTAAATTTTATCCAAGCTCTAACTCTCCAATGCGAGCAAAGTATGTAGCATCATGGGGATATACTTTAGCTTCTGGAGATACTGGAATGACGTGGTATAAAGATGCCAATAAACGGGCTAAGACAAGAGAAATGGTAAACTTGGCTACAAATGCAGGTTTAATATCAACGGGTTACGGAGCAATGGGAGTCTTACTGGTTGAAGGCGTATCACTATTTTCTAATCCTCCAGAAGGTGACAATGTTAAATATAGTATTAGAGCATATTATAATGATGGTACGAATATTAAATTAGCCGGCGGTAATAGTATAGCTGTTTGCGAAAAAATCACAGAGCTGCGAAAGGGAGGATGTACATTAAAACTTGTCAATGATAATTGGGTTAATGGTATAAATGTATATGTGGAAATTGGCGTTTTAATGGTTGATCAGGAGTGGCAGATGCAGACAGAATGGAAAGATGAAATTACATCAGGCGAAATTCCTGTAATGATAGAGAAGTCTGATAATCTTCCTGTAATAAGAGAGCAATCACAACAAGATAATGGGCTGAAATCGCGACAAATGATATTACCAGCAAGTAATGGAGACCAGAATTAAAAAACTATACACTTTATTTTTTATCCTAACTTGTGTGCAGTGTTTTCCCTTTTTTAAGCTGGGAGGGCGCAATTTTTTTATTTGGATTCATCTCAAAAATTTGATATTTCGAGACGAATCTGTCCTGAAATGATAAGAGCCGAAAATGGGTTTCCCACTTTCGGCTCATTTGTTTCACCTTTCGTAAATCATTGATTTTCAGGTAATTAAGTGGAGTCGGCGGGATTCGAACCCGCGTCCAGACAAAGCGTCAAATAACTTTCTACATGCTTAGTAACCTATCGAATCTCAAGTACAGGAAGGTCAGGTCACCCACGAAGCTGTACTCCAGTCTCTGAAAATGTTTCCGTTTGCATAGAGACGACTACAAACAGATAAGCTCAAAAGGTATGATGTGTAGCGCACTGTGTATTGAGCGTCAAGTGCGGACACAAAGGCTTGCGTAAGAACATGTCTTAGGCAGCCATGGCAAATTGTCTTTCGCCAAATAAAAAATGTTTGAACAACAGGTTTAACGAGTTTGTATATTCCTGACTCGACATGCTTACTATCCAGCGACATTTGCTGTCAATACCATGCGACCCCATTTGCTTTCAAAGAGAAGGCAAAGATAGTAACGATAGTTGAGGTAAAAAAGTTCTGGTGGATTTGAATTATAGTAATTTGGAATAATTATGATTTTTGTAAAAATGAAAAAAATATTGCTCTCAATACCTATCGAACCTCTCATTTTCTCAAAGCAGGTTTAGCAAATTTCCCTCACGCAGACCACCCACAAGTTTACGAAACCTGAGTAGTATGTTAATTATTTCCCAATAAGGAATAACTTTTGCTTTAATTTTCGTTCTATATGGTGTTAGAAGAAAAAACAACGACACGACAACACATCAAGACCACAACACGACAAAAAAAGCAAAACATGAAAATATTCTTTCTCAGTCTCACAACATTATTTTTAATCACCAATACTTTTGCACAGTATCGGATTGCTTTGGTCAAAAAAGATGGGAAATTTGGTTATATAAACGATAGGGGAAAATACATTGTCGAGCCGACGTATGTAGAAGCCTATTCATTTAGCGAAGGACTCGCGCCTGTGATGCGGAATGACAAATGGGGCTTCATTGACAAAACAGGTAAGGAAGTCATTCCAGTACAATATGATTATGCCAACTGGTTTTGGGATGGATTGGCGGCGGTAAAGCAGGGCGAAAAATGGGGCTACATCAATAAGTCGGGAAAACTGATTGTGCCATTTATATACGATTACACCTATGCTTTTTCTGATGGGCTGAGTTCGGTAGAATTGAATGGAAAATCTGGCTATATCAATACCGCAGGCAAATTGGTGATTCCTTTGAAATATTTGCGAACATTGGATTTTTATAAAGGCATTGGCCCGGTGGAGGATGAATCAGGAAGGCTTTTCTTTGTGAATAAAAAAGGAAAAACGGTAGATAAACCTTATTTGGAACACCTGATTATCAAACGACAGGAATACATCTTTTTTTATCAGGACGATAAGATTGGCATCAAAAACAAACGCGGAAAAATACTGACAGAACCCCGTTATGATGCGCTGACGCTTAGCCATAAAAATAAGGCATTTTACAAAATTGGCGATAGCAAATATGGCTTAGTCGATAAGTGTGGTAAGATTATTCGCACACCGCATTATGATGATGTAGGTGGTTTTTCAGAGGGACTAGCCGCTGTGCTTGTGGAAGATGAATGGGGCTATGTACACCACAAAAAGGGTATTGCGATTGCACCACGATTTGAAGGGGCAGCCCGTTTTTCAGATGGTTTGGCCGCTGTAAAAATGAATGGTAAATGGGGCTATATTGACAAAACAGGTAAACTGATTATCCCTGCCAAATTTGAAGAACATGAAGACAGCTTTTTTGTAAAAGTGAAATAAGAAAAGGTCATTCCTCGCGCAGGAATGACCATATAAAAACAAGAAGTACGGAAAAATTACAAAACAAGGTGGGGCATTTGAAGTATTAGTGTTCACTCATTGCCCAGAGTTGGTTTCGGCTTCGCTCAACCAACTGAAAATATATAGTGCCTGAGCGGAGTCGAAGGCAACACTTAATCAATTAGCAATACTAATCGAATTAGGCTTTGCCCAGTGTTTCATATCATTAGCATAATATAAATAAGCATAAGAAGCTGGAGATTCATATTTGCCAGGAATGTCAGCTTTCAAGTCGAGTATAATGGTACGCTCTGCATCAGCTTCCAATTGACGATAATGTAAAACAAGATAGCCGTCCCAGATTTCATAATAATCAAAGCGATTTTGGTCGCTGAGTGCCTCCAATTGAAAATTTTGAAGGCTCAGTCCTGAAGGAATACCCACAAGTGCAACTGTAGCCGGGAGGCTGTTGTTTGTAATATTGTTTAGGGTAGCAGAAAGTCGTACTGTTTCACCAACCTGCGTTTCGGCTTCACTTAATGTTGTATGTAATTTGACTTTACAAGCGGGGTGATTATCGGGCATATCAGTGCTGTAATTGATTGCCAAATCAAAGGCTAGAGGAGAAGAGGTATCTTCAAATTTTACGTCTAGCTTTTGTTTGCCTGCTGACAGGTGTTTGCCTATTTTACTAAAGGTGATTGCTTCGTTTTCGGTGGCGGTGTATGTTTGCGTGCCGACTTTTTTGTCATTGATATAAACCGTAAACGTTCCTGCTGTTCTAATCGACTGATTGATTTTTGAATATTGACTCAATGCTTTCATTGCCAGAACAGTTGCCTGCGTAGAACCAAAACCAGTTGATGATTTTGCAAGGGATAAAAATTTTATAGCCCTGTTGATATTGTCTATCTGCCCTGTATTCATTAAAGCTATGGCTGCCAGGGCAGTTGTTTCTATCTGTAGGTTTTTTCCCTTAGAATAGACGACTGAATGCGAATTGCCCTGCCAGCTACCATCGTTTTTTTGCAGCTTCAATAATTCTTCATTGATAATAGTATAACGGTCGTCTTCTTTAATGGATAGAGTATTTGACAATAAGGCCAGCATATATGGATCGCCAGATTCCAGAGCAGCTTCATAGGTATGTTCGATCTCATCACTGATTTTATCGCTGTATCCTGCCTCACTCAATGCCCAGTTGATATAGGCATTGGTGACTTCTGTTTCGCTCCAGTTGTGTAGATGTTTCTTATTGACTTTCCAGCCACCTTCCCCGTTTTTTCGACTCAATAACCAATCTGCATTTCGGCTAATCATTTCCTGATCGACTGAAAAAACACTTTGCATATCTTTGAATTGCATCAGCCCGTAAGCGGTCAGTCCTTCATGCGCAGGAGCTTTGCCGTACCAGTCGAAGCCGCCACCTTCTACTTCGTAACCAGTTAGTTTTTTATAGCCTTCAGTTAGGTAAGTATTGGCTGTTTTCTGTAGGTCTGTATCTACATCATTATTGTCCAGCATATAATTCAGGACAAGAATATTGGGATAGTTTGCGCTGGATACTTGTTCAAAACATCCGGTGGGTTGTCGCATCATGCGGTCTAAACCCGTCATGATTTCTCCCAGTACATTGGGATAAGCAGTCAGAACAGCTTGAATGGGCGAACCCGATGTAGGCTTGTTGATGCTAAGGTCAAAACTCTTTTCTAAGTCATTGCCAGAATACATCTGCCTAACCGGAAAACCACGTTGATAAGTAGCGATTTCGGTTTTAAACTGATCTTTAAATTCCCCGGCATCAAAGCCAATACTAAATGTACCTTGCGCTTCGGACAATGCTTCGTATTCCAGTAATATCGTTCTGGCACTATTGGCAGCTATGGTATGTTCGTTTTCAATGGATTCCAGTGCTTTGAAATTTTTAGGTGCTTTTATAGATAATTTCCCCTTGATTTCATCACTGGAATTATTACTAATGGTTAGTGGAATAGCTACTTTATCACCAACCAGTACACCAGCAGGCACTTTGACGTCCATACCTAGCGGCATTTGTGTAAAGTATTTGTGTGTACTACAGCCTACATTACCATTGGAAGAAAAACCTTCAAGGATAGCACGGAAAGTCGTCATGGCATCTGAGTTATAAAACTCAAGTGTTTTTTTGCCGTCTTTACCGACATTGACATTTGTGTTCCAGTAAACCGTGGGGCGAAAATCGTTTCGTTCTTTGGTCTGAACTGGTTTTTCATACTTCGGCGCGTAGAAGGTGCGAGCGCGATAATAACCGTTGATTTCAAGCCCTTTTTCTGCTTCGCGTTCTACATACTTGGATTGTACAGTATATTCTGCTGGGAGAACTTCTATGCCATCATGTGGGGAGGATACTTTGATTTTTTCTTCTGATTCCTCATATTCTGCCTGAGTCACTTCGTAAATGAAATGCTTAGGTTTGATTTCAATCTTTTCTATTTTGGTTTCGTAATCACCAGCTTTATTTTTAACCCGTTTTTCAACATGAGTATACTCAGCAGGTACTTCTGTCTTTTCTGCTTTTGGAGCTTGTTTCATTACCTTTCTGACCTGTGTAATATATTTGGCAGGTACTTTAGTGTCATTGATTTTCTCCGATTTTGTTTTTGCGAGATAATAGATTTTATAAGACGGATTATCTTTGTCTAAAGAAGTATTTAACTTGTCTTTGGTACTTGTACCTGTTGCCGAAAAATTGCCAGGTTTTAGCAAGTCGAAAACATTTGCCGCTGTATTTTCAGGTGTTTCACCCCAAGTGTAAGTAAGAGGATTGGAGGCGGGTGTATTTTTTTCTACCAGCTCAACGACGGTTTCATAAGAGGCCGGAACGACTTCTAGTTTACCATCAGCACGTGTACGGGTTTGTGTATCTTCCACCAATAAACGTTTGGTGATTGTACGATACTCCGCAGCGATCTGGTATTCTCTTTGGCGGGTCGTTGCAGGTGTTTTTAATACTTTTTTGGTAATGGTCTCGTATTGAGCTGGAATTTCCACTTCCCGATAGGTAGCAGGAGTTTTGAGGACTTGTTGTTCTACAATATCATAAACGGCCTCTTCGTTTTCACGGGCTTCCCGAATCAATATTTTTTCTTCTTTAGTCTCAAATTCTGGCGGAATGGCAAGGATGTGGGAAGCAGCAGGCACCAACTGAACCTGCTCTGTGACGACTTCGTATTGAGCGGGAATCATTTCCAGATAACTTCTGCTATAAGGACTGAAATTGCCAGCATAAGGACTGAGATCAATGGCTTTTGAAGCGTGTTCACTAATTTTAAATTTGAGATTAGAGCTGTATTGTCTTACTTGTGCCCAGTTTTCAGGATAGTCATCTTTCTGTATTCTCAACCAGGTATTTTTCGATAAATTGACGCCTTCAAATTCAAAATAACCATTATCGTCAGTACGTGTACGAAGGGTAGAATTGGAAACTCGAACCAAGGCTCTTGGGATGGGATTGCCGTCATTGTTTAGTATGGTTCCGGCAACAACAGCTCTTTCATTAGCATGCTGAATAGCTACTTCAGGACTGACATTGATGTTTTTCCATTCAAATTTGCGCCAGCCTTGCGTCATCATTAGCAAGTCCAATGCCTGTCCTGCCTTTTGATTGTCTTTTTCAAAATAGAAATTAGGCTCCTCGATTGTTCCTTTTAATTCAGATTCCAATAGCATATAAGCTATGACATTGGATTGCTTATCGTCAGCAAAAGTGACTAGGTTATCATCCACAACAGAGAGTGAAAAATTGCCGGCAGCAGGTTTGCCATTTTCATCTTTTACCGTAATGGTCATCTTTACTTTCTCGCGAGGCTTGTATTGTTGTTTGTCTGTTTTAATAGATACATTAAGCGTTTTTTGTCTATTGACAAAGACCAGTCTTTCAGCAAGCTCTACTTCGTCTTCATTCAGTAGTGTCCATTGTATAATACCAGTCGGGAATTTAGCAGTAGCGACTTTGAAATTATTCACACCAGGCACAGCCTTAAAGTTCTCTTCCCAGTATATTCGTCCTCTGGACTGTCCAATAAGTGTCAGTTTTTGCTTGCGAGTCGAAAGGACTTCTACATCAAGAGAAGCTGGTTTTTGATTTTTGATTTTCAGGCTATATCCTTGCTTTTGCGCAACAGGAAGCGAATAAGTTTCACTAATCGACGGCTTGGTGATTTTTGCGGTGTATTGTTCCCCCGCTTTTGGTGTAAACTCAACAAGGCCCATGCCAAGATGGTAGCTTTGGAATACAGTAACCTGCTCGCCTTTTTTATTATAAATAGCACCTTCGACATCAGCTGGTTTGCCAAATTCATTCAAGGCTTTGAAAGCAGTGCGAACTGGAATGTCTGCCAGTAATTCTCCACCTTCCGGGAAAAATTGTAAATCTATTTTATTTAAAACAATAGGAACAGCCCGTGCAATGGATGCGGTCGAGCCTTTATAATCAATCAGCACATTCAACAGACCATCAGTGGTATTGAGTTCTTCTGGTAAAATGAATTTGACGGCAGCATGGCCCGCTTTATCTGTTGCCGCTTTTTTGCTGGACAACTCTTTGCCGTTAATGTCTATTTTATAACGGAATGAATTGAGTTTTAAAGGCTGATTGTCAGGCGTATTGACCTGTAGTTTTGCAGTGACTTCTTCGCCTGGTCCATAAGCCTTGCGCTCAAAGTCAAGTTGCATCGCTAGCTTGGGAATGACTGGTTGTTGTATTTGTATTTTCTTTTCAAAATAGTCATTAAAATTGCGCTGCCAATTGGTGTAAGCCTTTAAAGTATACACACCGCCTGGAAGATTTTTGTCCAGTCTGAAATCGCCTTTTGCAGAACCTTCCAGCGCGACCAACTTGCGATTGAAAACGGCTTTTCCAGATGGGCTGAGTAGCTCTACATGTACCACATCACTCATGGTGCTGGCAGTCAGGCTTCCAGCATCCCGTACATAAGCTTTGAACCATATATCATCGCCAGGGCTATACAATACGCGATCCGTATGTACATAGACTTTATCAGGGGAAGAAAGGGAATTAAAATGATCTAAGCGTTTGGTGAGGTTGAAATTATTAGATAATAAAGCTGTTTTAAGTCCTTTGTTTTCACTAATGAGAAAAGGTGTAGGTGTATCAAAATAACTACCTGCCTGCGTCATGTTCCATAAAAGAGAAACATCATCATCAGTTTTTTCGGAGTTGGTATTGAAAAAAGCTGGCCATAAGCCTATTTGCTGATTCGTATCATTGAGTGTGGAAGTCGTATTTATATCCGGTTTTGTAAAAACGGTGTAGAGTAAGGCAATAATAACAAAGAAGTAAAAAACGGAGACTAGTCCCAGAAAAAGCTGAATGTTTTTCAGGAAATCAAAGGGAGATTCTGTAGCATTGATGCGGCGTTCCATATCTTTCCAGGCGTCTTCCTGAAAAGGGAACTCGTGTTCATCTAATTGCTTCCAGTCAAAATTGTCAAAATCATTTAGGTGCTTCATGATACTCTACGCTCGCCATTTTCATAGGCTATAATTAATCGTTGCAATTCTTTTTTGGCTGTCGCCAAATGCCATTTAGACGTTCCCTCGCTAATGCTCAGGCGATCCGCAATTTCGCGGTGTTTAAATCCGTCAATGACGTACATCGAAAATACCGTGCGTGTAGCCTTAGGTAATTTTTGGATAACTTTGAACAAGTCTTCTGTTGCCAGATTTTCGAGTGCCATGCCGCTGATGGCGGGCTCTCGTTCGACATTAAAATCCATCCGGCGGCGGTAGTTGGTATTGCGGCGTATATGGTCTATTGCCGTATTGCTCACAATGGTTGCTACCCATCCGCTAAAAGAACTTTTCTGCCGAGATTTGTACTTGTCCATCCCGTTGAATACTTTCAACATCGCAGTGTTCAGAATATCGAGTGCTTCATCTTGGTTGTCGGCATAGCGCATAGCTTTACTCATCATCTTACCATAATACTTTTGGTAAAGATATTTCTGAGCGAGCCTGTTGCGTTTTCGACAACCCTCGATTAAATCTGTTTCTGCGCTGTTTTCTGTGTATTTCATTATAGGTTTCCCCGATGTACACTATTAAGAACGCACCGAACCCTTAAAATGGTTGGTAGAGTGTAGGAAAAAATGATTTACTAATTGTTGTTGTGACAAAGATACAGAGAAAGGTAACAGGATGCCATAAAAGTTATCCACAGTGTTTATAACTGTTTTTGAGAATCTTACACTGGGGCTTGGTGATTGGTAACTGGTGTGTTAGTGATTGGTGTATTAGGATATTGGTTAGAGCGTTTTGCTTTGCAAAATGATTTTTTATTCAAACACCCCAACACCCTACCCCAATACCCCAATATTCAAATACCCTAAATACCCGTCCACGTATAATTTTTTTGGATTTTGGATTTTGCCTTTTTGGAATTTATCTATTAAAGCGCAGTATTATCTTTCCAATCCCAAAGCATACGGCAGGCATAAGTACTATAAGGAGACCAGGGCTGTGCAAGTTCCACCATGCGTTTTTTGAGGTCTTTTCCAGTTTCGGTAAGCTGATAGAGCTGGACCATTGCGTTTTTGATACCGAGGTCATCTACCGGAAATACATCGGTTCTTCCAAGCGAAAACATCAATATCATCTGTACCGTCCATTTGCCTACGCCTTTGATGGTTGTCAGTTGAGTAATGATTTCCTCATCACTTTTTGCCGACCAGTCTGCTTTATCCAGTTTATGTTCTTTGAAATAAGTTGCAACATTTTTTACATAACCCGCTTTTTGATAAGATAAACCCACACTGCGTAAAGTCTCTGTATCCGTTGCCAGAAGTTCATCAACTGTAGGTGGCCCGCCATATAAGTCGATAAAACGCCCATGAATGGTGGAGGCTGCTTTGACGGATAATTGTTGTCCGACAATAGAGCGTAACAGGTCATGGTATAGATTGCGTTCACCTTCGGTTAGTGAGAAAGGAACATCAGGAATAATAGGACGTAGTATGGAATCTTTGGACAAGTGTTGGATGATTTCTTTCATGGGATAAAAATACGGTAAAGTATTTGCAAAAATAGTAAAATCCATGATGGTAAATTTTAATATTTAATGTTTTTTTCAGAATCTTCACATTAGGATGAAATTTGTAATAAAAAAAGGTGAAAAAAAACGATATTTGAAAAAAATTATCTTTTTGATTCTGAATGTTTCAAATCTTTAAAGTTTAAAAACACTATGACAGAAGTAAAATGGCAAGGAGTTTATCCGGCTGTAACCACTAAATTTACCGTTGAAGGGGCATTGGATATTCCCATGTTTGTGAAAAATCTGGAAGCACAAATAGCGGCAGGCGTGGACGCCATCGTACTGGGTGGGACATTGGGCGAAGCTAGCTCTCTGAAAAATGAAGAAAAGATGGAGCTTGTCCGGCATACTGTTGAGCTTTGCGACAATCGTATTCCTGTGATTTGCAATATTGCTGAACAGACGACAAAAGATGCCGTAGCACTGGCAGATGAAATTCAGAAAAAGGGGGCAAGCGGACTGATGATGCTTCCGCCTATGCGCTACAAATCCACCGAGTATGAAACGATGGAGTTTTTCAAAGCAGTGGCGACTTCTACCGATTTGCCGATTATGATTTATAATAATCCGGTCGATTATAAAAATGAAGTCACGCTGGATATGTTTGAAGAATTGCTCCAATACGATAAGATACAAGCGGTCAAGGAATCGACCCGCGATGTCTCAAATGTTACCCGAATCATCAATCGTTTTGGCAACCGCCTGAAAATTTTGTGTGGCGTAGATACGCTCGCGCTTGAGAGCATCTTGATGGGGGCAGATGGCTGGGTTGCTGGTTTGGTCGATGCTTTTCCTGCGGAAACTGTTGCCATTTATCGTTTGGCGAAAGCCGGACGTCATCAAGAAGCCATTGATATTTATCGCTGGTTTTTACCTGTTTTAGAACTGGACATCAGTCCTCAACTGGTGCAAAACATCAAACTGGCAGAAGTCGCGACAGGCATTGGCACAGAACATGTCCGCCCTCCTCGCCTCAATCTGCAAGGCGAAGAACGGGAACGGGTATTGGACATTATTAATACAGGTTTGAAAAATCGTCCAGTCTTACCGGATTATTTAAGTTTATAATTTATTGAGTTATTGAGTGGTGTACTTAATCACTCAATTAACTTAATCAACCTAATCACTCAATCATGGGCGAACATAAAGTATCTCTACTACAAGGTGGAACGGAAATGCAAAATTTCGTGCGCCATCTTCTCGATGATGTTCAGGCATTGGAATATATGCTGGACAATGACTGGTTTGAAAGCGGTGTGACCCGCATTGGTGCAGAGCAGGAAATGTGTCTGGTCAATAAACACTGGAAACCTTCTTCCAATGCGATGGATGTATTGAAAAAACTGAAACGCTATGATTGGGTAGAAACCGAACTGGCGAAATTCAATCTTGAAATTACATTGACGCCACGCGAGCTGAAAGGGAAAGCATTCAGCAAAATGGAGCAGGAGATTAAAAAACGCCTCGATATTATTCGGTCGAAGGCTGCTGAGCTGGATACTGAAATTTTGCTGACTGGCATTATGCCGACGCTCAGGAAAACAGATTTGGGGATGCACAACCTGACGCCCAAGAAGCGATATGCTGCCTTGATGGAAGCCATTAATGCACAGCTCGTCGGCAATACGTATGAATTGCGCTTAAGCGGAATAGATGAAATTCTGGTCAAACACGACTCACCCATGCTGGAAGCTTCCAACACGAGTTTTCAGGTACACCTGCAAATTGAGCCAAAGAATTTTGTCAAGATGTATAATATTTCTCAGGCACTTGCAGGTCCGGTCATTGCCACTTCCGCCAACTCACCGCTTTTGTTTGGTAAAAGGCTGTGGCATGAGAGCCGCATCGCTTTATTCCAACAGGCATTGGATACCCGAACGTCACATGATCACATGCGGGAGCGGAGTCCGCGTGTCAATTTTGGGAATGACTGGTTGCAGGATAGTGTACTCGAAATTTATCGGGAAGATATTATGCGATTCCGTGTCCTGCTGAGTTCTGACGTAACGGAAGAATCTTTGCAGAAAATCACTGCGGGTAAAATACCGGGGCTTCGTGCTTTGCAGGTTCATAATGGTACGGTGTATCGCTGGAATCGCCCTTGTTATGGCGCGCCTTCGGGCATGAAACCGCATTTGCGTATTGAGTGCCGTGTGATTCCTGCCGGACCGACTGTCGTGGATGAAATGGCTAATGCAACATTTTGGCTGGGCTGTATGGAAGGCATGGCATTAAAGTATGATGATATTAGAAAGCAGATGAGCTTTGCCGATGTGCGCGATAATTTTGCAAAAGCTTCCCGAACAGGCATTGATTCTAAATTTACCTGGATCAAGAATAAAAAAATTACGGCTTCCGATCTGATTTTGAAAGAACTGCTACCTATTGCGGAAGCTGGGCTAAAACACCATAAGGTAGATACAAAAGATATTGATAAATACCTCGGCATCATCAAGGAACGGACGCAAAGACATTGTACAGGCGCGCGCTGGTTATTGCGTTCTTTTACCAGTATGAAGGCAGAAACCAATACAGATGAAGCCCTCGCTGCCCTGACTGCTGTCACGATTGAAAACCAGAAAAGAGGCAATCCTGTACATGAATGGAAAATGCCTGTTTTAGAAAAATTTAAAAGCTACTCACCTTTTAGTATGGTTGTTTCTGAATTTATGAATACGGACCTCATCACGGTACAAAAAGATGATATTTTGGACTTGGTTTCCAAGATGATGCTCTGGCGAAAAACCCGTTATATGCCCGTCGAAAATGCGAAAGGACAGATGGTTGGCTTAGTGACTTCCAGTATGTTGCTCAAACATTTTACCAATAAGGAAAGTAAATATAATGAAGACGCACCCGCGCTTGCGCAGGATATTATGATTGAAGACCCGATTGTCGTGAGTCCTGATATTTCTATTCGGCAGGCACTGAATTTGATGCAAAAACACCAGATTGGCTGTCTGCCTGTTGTCAAAGACGGAGAGTTGATGGGCATTATTACGGAGCGGCATTTTTTGCAAGTGACGGGGCGTTTATTGAAACGGCTGAAAGAGTGATTCGTAGGTTTGGTAAACTTGTGGGCAGCGTTGTGAGTGGAAAGTTTGCTAAACCTAATTATTGCTTGGGCATTGGAAGGTTTAGCAAACTCTCTCCCTTCGAAGCCGGCACTCAAGTTTACTAAACCAAAGTCTAAAAAAAATAAAAGCATGTTTATGACTTATAGAAAACTTCGACCTGAAGAAAGCGGGTTATATCGCAGCATTAGGCTGGAAAGCCTGCAATTATATCCTGATAGTTTTTGTTCGACTTATGAACAACAATTGGAAAAGGAAAAATTGGGCTTTGAAAACTATATTGAAATTGAGCATCCAGATAAGTTTATCATGGGGGCTTTTAAAGAAGATGAGCTAATCGGTATTTGCGGATTCCATCGTTCTGCTGATGACTGGCACCAGCATCGGGGAGAAATTATTCAGGTCTATATTCGGGCAGGACATCAAGGGCAAAATATCAGTATGCACCTAATAAGTGCCTGCATGGAGATTGCCTTCAAACTTCCTGGACTGGAACGCATTGAGCTTGGTGTACTGTCCAGCAGCAAAGCCGCTCACCGGATTTATGAAAAATTAGGCTTTGAAGAATATGGTGTCCAGAAGAACTACCTCAAAAAAGGGGAGCTGTATCAGGATCAGATTTTTATGGTGAAAACGGGATAAGTTTAAGTTTAAGATTAAGTCTAAATCCTTATTAAAAGTGTTGCCAAAGGCAACACCTTATTTTAAACTTAAGCTTGAACTTATAACTCCGCCAACGCAGCCTCAATATTCTGCCTGGCTCTTTCTTGCACCTGTGCGGTATCTGCTTTATGAAATTTTTCGCCAATAATAATTTCGTATAATTCGATATAACGTTCGGAGACGCTGTTTACAAAATCGTCTGGCATGACGGGCATTTCTTGTCCTTCTTTGCCTTGGAAGCCATTCTCCATCAGCCATTCTCGCACAAACTCCTTGGACAATTGTTTTTGCTTTTCGTCTGCTGCCTGGCGGTCTTCGTAGCCATCCAGGTAAAAATATCTTGAGCTGTCGGGCGTGTGAATTTCGTCGATTAGATAGATTTTTTCATTGGCTTTGCCAAACTCATATTTGGTATCTACCAAAATCAAACCGCGCTCTTTTGCGAGTTCTGTACCGCGTTGAAACAATGCCTGCGAATATTTTTCTAACTGAATATAATCTTCTTCACTGACCAATCCTTGAGCTAATATTTCTTCTCTTGAAATATCTTCATCATGCCCTATCATTGCTTTTGTAGTCGGTGTGATAATAGGACTTGGAAAACGGTCGTGTTCTTTCATGCCTTCTGGTAAAGTCACGCCGCACAGGATGCGTTTGCCCGATTTATACGTTCGCCAGGCATGACCTGTAAGGTAGCCTCTAATGACCATTTCAATAGGGAAAGTCTCACATTTAAGACCGATGGTCACATTGGGATCGGGAACATTCATCACCCAGTTGGGAACAATATCCTTCGTAGCCTCCAGAAATCGGGCTGCGATTTGGTTGAGTACCTGTCCTTTATACGGAATCGGACGTGGTAAAACATGGTCGAAGGCAGAGATGCGATCGGATGCCAGCATCACGAGGTATTGGTCGTCGATGGTGTAAACATCCCGGACTTTCCCCCGGTAAAATTTGCTTTGTCCTTTTAATTGGAAATTGGTCTGTTGAATTGATCGGCTTTCGATTGACATAGTGCTTAGTCTTTATAAGTTCTTAATTTTGGCGCAAAGGTAATCAATGAGAATTAGAATAACAATGGCAGTAGCAATTTCATTCAAATTCTGGAATAATTCTTGCGCCCAATGCAATACTCAAATCAAGATGACGTTTTTATTCGTATCTTTACTTTCCTAAAACAAAATATTAACATGAAACTGTTTACATACTTTTCTTTCACACTTATCACACTCACTTTTCTTTTTCAATCCTGTGGTGAAACTTCCGATGTCCCTATAGATTTTGGTTACGATTACTTTCCATTGGAAGTTGGAAAATACATGGTTTACGATGTAGATTCTGTGATTTATGATATCACAACGGGCAGCCCTTCTGTCACGAATAATACGCTTCAGGTACGCGAAGAAATTACCGAATCTTTTCTGGATAATGAAGGGAGAACAGTTTTTCGCCTAGAACGCGCAGAGCGAAAGAATGCAAGTTTTGAATGGAGTGTTAAGGATGTCTGGACAACTACGGTAACAGATCGGCAGGCAGAACGTGTAGAAGAAAATCTGCGTTTTATCAAACTGGTTTTTCCAGTGAGTACTGAAACAACGCCGTGGAATGGCAATAAATTTATTGATGAAAATACCGTCATCTCTGTGGCAGGAGAAAGTGTTTCTATTTTTAAAAACTGGTTGTATGAATATCGAGCCGAAGATGAAACTGTTGAGGTCGGTGGTCAGACCTATAATGATGTAACAACTGTGTATCAAGCTGATGAAGAAAATTTGATTGAGTTACGACTGTCTATGGAACAATATGCACGAGGTGTTGGTATGATTTATCGTGAAATGAAAATTCTGGACACTCAATGTATTTCAGCTTGTACAGGACAAACCTGGGAAGAGAAAGCCGAGAAAGGTTTTATTGTAAGACAGACACTTATAGAATATAATTGAATTTTAAAATAAAAAAAGCACCAAATTCCAGCGACATTGCGCTTGGAATTTGGTGCTTTTTCATTTGGAGTTTTTAGTTTAAAATCTTGCTCCTTTACAACTTCCGGGTTTAGTCCGTCTTCTACCGTAATAAGAAAACTCACTAATGAAGTTATACGAAATCGTAATTCCGCCCATGAAGTAAGAATCATCATTACTGGAATTTCCACGTTTGTCGCCTGTTTCATGATAATTTACAGGTTCACCGCCAAGATATTCGCCTGAACGATTTGCCAATGCAGCAATGAGCTGACCTCGACTGCTTGACTGAATCAGAATTTCAGGATCTACATAGGCGCCACTGGCATCATCCAGATGGTCTGTGAACGTTTTGCGTAAGCCTAATTCCAAGCCAATATTTAGGTTTTCCACGATAGCAAATTTCACTCCGCCTCCAATTGGAATTGAAATTTCTATACGATTATATTTTTTGGAGTAGCCAGAAATACCTTGTCCTTCTGTACCTAAAGGCTGTAGTTCATACCAATTGTCCTGATATTCTGCTTTTGGATTGTGGTGAAAAACCGCAGCACCCAGAAAAACAAAAGGAGAAACTCTGCTGTACAAATTGGCAGGTTGATAACCTATAATATTAAACTCGCCACGTACACCAAACTCAGAAATATCTGATCGAAAACTCAGGTTTCTTTCCTTCAGTGCTGCAGAGCTTTGATTCGCATCATCTCCGCTGATTCTTCCACGATAGAAATGTGCTTTGACTGTCCAGAAATCATTAGGACTATATCCTGCAAACAAACCATAAGCAGCTTGAATTTCCTGTAAAGTCATAGAATTGGGCGCAAGGTCACCCTGGTAAAAAGACGCGCCAGCAAACAATCCAACCTCACCATATTGAGCATTGGACATAAAGGGAATTGTCCCTATCAAAAGCAAAATGAGTAATTTTCTCATGTAGTTTAGTAGTTATTTTTAAAATCAGTGCAAAAGTACAAGTTCTTAGTCAAAAAGTATTCCATGAAATGAATAAACTGTATTTTTAACAATCTTGTGTGATTGTTTATTGTCAGACACACGAAATATGACAAATAAAACGTTTTATGATTCCTGACTAATCGAACTTTAATCTTCAAATTTGAAAAATGAAATATTATCTGTTATTGAGCTTGGTGACCGTTACTTTATTTGCACAATGCAAAAAAGACAATAGCCTGTTTGATATGCCTTACCTCAACGATGAAATGGAAATCCCTCCTGGTATTCCGCCGCTTCCATTTCAGAACATTGAAACACCTACGCCCATTATTACCCGCTCAGCAACTGTTTTCGAAGGCTATGGCTATACTGCTGAAGATGTCAAACTTATCACAGCAAGTGGCATAAGGCTCGATGTCCTGACTGCCGGAACCGATTTTGCCTTTCTCGAAAGAGCCTTTCTGCTTATTCGTGGCGAAGATGGTACCGAAGCCGAAATTGGTTATTTGGAATTCATTCCAAATAATCAGGGTCCATCACTCAATCTCATTCCTTCTACTACAGACGTAACGGATATACTAAAAGGTACATATTTTGACGTGATTTTTAAGATGGAACCTCGTTATAGTCCAACACAACGGATTGAACTTAGGCTGAATCTGGAGTTTAATGCTTTTGCGGAAGGGTAAATCGATGAGAGAATGAGTAGATGAAAAATGAATGAGTGAATGAATGAATGAGTAAATTGTCTGATTCACTCATTCTCCCATTCATTCATTTCACCCTTACTCCGTCTTGATACGGTTACTTTCATCTTCTAGTCCTGTTTTGCGTTTGCGACTTTTCACTTTCTCATTGCCAAACAAATAAGAGAAATTGACTCTCAGGCGTCGGCTATCCCAGCCACCACTGGCATCCATGTATAAGTCGCCAAACTGTGACACACCACTCCAGGCATTGGTTTTAAATACATCACTCAGAGAAAGTTTGATTTTGCCTTTTCCGTCCAAAATGCGTTTTTGTATGCCGATGTCCATGCTGCCCATTGACTTGGTTTTCATATTGCCGCCCCAAACAGAAGGCGTAACAAACCAGCCTGACAATTCAAGGGAAATATCCTTTGGCAACTTGAAGGTCTGCTGACTATAAGCGTTAAAAGTCGTGGCGCGAACGTCAATGATTTTCCCATCACCAAAGTCTGCTTTATTGTGCAGGTGGAAAAATGTCAGGCTTGTGTAGCTGCTCCACCAGTCTTTAAACGGAATTGGCGCAGCAAGATTGATACTATAGTGATCCTGCACAGCAATGTTTTCCCAGGTAATAAAACTGGCGTTCTCATTATTGTCATCAATATCTATCAAGCGAGTAATGACGTTATTTGTCCGGCTATAACTCAGCGTTGTGTTGAGGCTGTAATTATAAGCATGGCGTATCTGGAAATTATTGGTGTATTCTGGTTTTAGATTGACATTGCCCTTTTCAAAAGTCAGCTCATCCAGTCTGGTTTCAAAAGGATTCAAATCCTGATAAGAAGGACGATTGATACGACGGCTATAACTAGCATTGAAGCTGTGTTTGTCATTCATCTGATACGACAAACCTGCTGAGGGAAATAGGTCGATATAATGATCGTCATCTGTCTGACCTCCGCCTGTCTGAAAAGTAGCCAGTTCGCCCTGCCAGTTGGTTTGCTCGGCGCGTAAGCCTGCATTGATGCCTACTTTTTTGACTTGCGTCGAATAATTCAAATAGCCAGCATTGACATTCTCTTTATAAATAAACTGATTGCTCAAGTCTCCGTCTAAGAACCGCGTTTGATTGATGACATTATAAAATGAAAATATATTGTCAGTCGTCACATAAGCTGTTTTGATGCCTGCTCCAACTTTGCCTTTGAAGGCAGCTTGTTCATAGTCCATTTTGAAAGTATAAATGTCTATGTCTGTCGGATAGACATTCGCATAAGTCTGCTCACGTAACACCTCTGCTTCGGCTGCATCTTTGTAAAAATTGGGCTGTAAAGCTTCATTCCGGTTTCTAAACATACCATAGTCGACATCTATGTTTAAAGTAGTTTCCTTGCCATTGTCAAACTGATAATTCAGGTTCAGGTTATTATTATCCCGATTACCCATTTCTATACTATTGGCAATCAAAACACTGTCTATTTGTGTTGCACCAATCATAGAAATAGGGGTGCGGCTGTCGCTGTTAAAATCCCTGACATTGGTATAGCCGTTCACCAGAAAACCGATGGTATGTTTGTCATTGATAAAATAATCGCTGCCGACTTTATAATTATGTCCGCCCCATTCATTGAGCATATCTGTGCGGGTGTCAAACACCATTCCAGTCTGCTCGCGATAGAGGTTCATGTAATTGGTGCTTTCTCCGCGATTATAGCCATAACTTCCAAATACATTAAGTTGTTTATTGCGATAATTGCCGCTTAGTGAGCCATTATATTGCATTTTTTCTCCAACAGAATAGCCCAGATTCAGGCTGGCATTAGAGCCAAGTCGCTGGTCTTTTTTCAGGCGAATATTGATGATGCCTGCATTGCCTTCTGCATCGTATTTCGCAGATGGATTGGTAATGATCTCAATCGCATCAATCTGGTCAGCCTGCAAGGTTTTGAGGAAAGCGGATAAGTCGTCACCACTCAGCGGACTTTCTTTGCCGTCGATATAAACTCTGACACCACTCTTGCCCAGCAGGTTGATGTTCTCATTATTGTCAATCATGACGCCAGGAGATTTTCGGAGGAGTTCGAGTCCATTATCACCAGAAGAATTGATTGTGCCAGAGACGTTGAACACCATTTTGTCCGGCTTCATTTCCAGCATGGGGCGTTGTGCGGTGACGGTGACGCCTTCCAGCTTGTTTTCCATGACCTTCATTTGAATGTCTGGTAATGTATATTTGGATTCCTTCAACTCAAATTCATCTGAATAGTAATTGTCAAAGCCAATAAAGCTGACCATAATCTGATATTTTCCGTAAGGAATACCAGCGATTTCAAATCGACCATTTTCATCCGCAATTCCACCTTTTATCATGCTGCTGTCAGCAGGCGATTGTAGAATGACATTGGCATATAGTGCCGGTTGATTTTCTGATTCGTAGATTTGTCCTGTAATAGATCCATTGGATTGTGCGTGTAAGGTGAGACCCATAAAGAGACAAAGGGATAGTGTGAATATTTTAAGCATAGTTTTAATATTTAAGATTTAAGATTAAGTTTAAGACTAAGCTCAAGATTAAAAGGGTGTTGCCTTCGGCAACATATAGATTTTAAACTTAAACTTGAGCTTATACTTAAACTTAACAAGAATAACTGCCCGCAAAGTAATCGTTCTGTAGGTGAGATGAAACACTCTTAGATGAAAATGGGGTTTTTATAGATTAAAAATATAGTGATTTGAAAGGTGTAATTAGGCAAAGACAAGTCTAATGTGAGAAGGTTGCTTACCGCAAAAAAATGAGTGAATGAATAAATTCTCTCATTTTATCATTCATTCATTCACTCATTCACTTGACTTCGCCACGCTAAAAAGTACTCGCCACTACACCACTCCGCCGAGTGTCGCCGACTGCCTGATAGCTGTTTTGAGTTCGTTGAACGGTATGAACGCCGCCAAAAAAGAGGGTAGGCTTTTTCCAGCGATTAATATCTTCTTTGATGTTAATGCCATCAAGTTGGTTTGCGAAACCAGGTTCCAGATTAAATACTTTATGTTCGAGATGTAGCCTTGGCGCGTGTACTGCCTCGCGAAGGGAGAGCCCGTGATCGAGCAGATAATGTAACACTTGCAAAATGACGCCAGGAATACGCCCTGCACCACCGCTACCTGTTACAATCGCGACTTCATGATCTTCATCCAAAACAATCGTCGGGGACATCATGGAAGCCAGTCGGGTATCAGCTTGCCAACTGTGGAAACCATTGGGCAATAAGGCTGCTTCGCCGAGCATATTGTTCATCATAATATCTGTGCCGGGAATAAGGTAGCCGCAGCCTTCGCCATTGGATGAGGTGATGGCAATGGCATTGCCCTGCTCATCTGCAATGCTGAAATGTGTTGTGCCTCCCCATTTTCCAGCTTGTATGTCGGTCGTTGGCCAGCCGTTTTGCTTTAAAGCTGATTGCAGTAAAGCTGGATTGCTGTGAAGTTGATTGCAGTAAGTATAAATGTCGTAGAGGGTTTGGACGTGTTGGGAATCTTGATAGTGATAATTTGTGAACTTGCCGTCCAATTGTTGCATGGACAAAGCCATCAGCGCACCGCCTATACTTGGTGCTGGATTACATAGAATTGTTTTTTGCCCGTAAGGTACTGTAATCGGAGATTTATGATAAACCTGATAAGCTTCAAAATCCTGACGTGTCAGTTGTCCGCCCGATTGCTGATGTACTTCGGAGACTTTGCGGGCAATTTCACCTTTATAAAAAAGAGCTTGTCCTTCCAGTATCAAATGTTCCAAAAAGTCGGCAAACTGTGGCATATACAAATGGTCGCCTTCCTGTAATAATTGTCCGTCTTTGAACCAAATCGGCTGTGCAAGCTCATTAATTTCCAAAATAGATTTCAAAATTTGAAAATCAAATGCCTGAAAATCATCTATATACGCGCCTGTCTTAGCTGCTTCGATGGCTGGCTCCACCAGTATTTTTAGTGGTAATGTACATAATTGCTCATGCAGTGCATAAATACCTGCAATGGCACCAGGCACTGCGGAAGAGCCATTTCCAATATGAAAGTCTTCTTTCGTGTCGCCAAGATCTATGGTGATGGGATAAAACTCTATATCGTTGGGTAGGCGTTTGTGTTTAGGAGTTTGGCAGAAGAAGTCGATAATTTGTTGGTCGCCGTTGGCGGTAACTAGATTGGCAAAGCCGCCGCCGCCAACTGAACTCATACAAGACTCCGTAACAAAGGTCGTGAACAAAGCTGCTACTGCTGCATCAAAGGCATTCCCTCCTTCCTCAAAAATCCGAGTTGCAGCCGAGGCCGTTTGTGGATGGCCAGCAGCAATGATGCCTTTTGTTTTGCCTTTACTTTTCATTGGGGCAAATATAGCGTATAGACAACTTTAAGAAGCTACTTTCAGTTGATTAATCTTAGATTTGCCGACCTTCTGCATGGCATAATCCAGGGTAACATGAAATTCTTTTACATCTTTTCGAGAAGGCAGTTCAAACATAGCATCTGTCATAATCGCCTCACAAATAGACCGTAGCCCTCTTGCGCCAAGGTTGAAGTCCAATGCCTTTTCAACGATAAAATCCAGTACTTCATCACTGAATGTCAGGTCAATGTTTTCCAGTTTTAATAGCTTTTGATATTGCTTGATTAAGGCATTTTTAGGCTCAACCAAAATACGACGCAAAGCTTCCTGATCCAGTGGATTAAGGTAAGTCAAGACAGGTAAACGCCCAATCAATTCAGGAATCAAGCCAAATGATTTGATATCCCGCTGGCTGACGTATTGCAGTAGATTGTCGCGATCTATACGTTCTGTTTCTTCTTTATTAAAACCAATCACCTGAGTATTCAGCCGGCGTGCAATATGTTTTTCAATACTATCAAAAGCACCGCCACAGATAAACAGGATATTTTCAGTATTGACTTTAATCATTTTTTGTTCTGGATGCTTACGTCCACCCTGTGGCGGGACATTAACATCAGTACCTTCCAACATTTTCAGCAAAGCCTGCTGAACGCCTTCACCTGACACATCTCGTGTAATAGAAGGATTGTCACTTTTACGAGCTATTTTGTCAATTTCATCGACATAGATAATTCCGCGCTCGGCAGCAGCAACATTATAGTCGCAAACCTGTAATAAACGGCTCAAAATACTCTCTACATCTTCGCCTACATAACCAGCTTCTGTGAATACTGTCGCATCGACAATAGCGAAAGGAACTTTCAGGAATTTAGCAATGGTTTTTGCTAAAAGGGTTTTGCCCGTTCCTGTACGACCAACAAGCAGAATATTGGACTTTTCAATTTCTATATCGTCGTCGGCTTTTTGTCGCAAACGCTTATAATGATTATAAACAGCTACCGACAAATATCTTTTCGCTTCATCCTGACCGATTACATAACGATCTAGATGACTCTTAATGTCCTGCGGGATAATGCTCAGTGGGAAATTGAACTCATCTTCTTCTTGTCCTGTATTGAGTTCTTCTTCTATGATTTGCTGTGCCTGCTCTACGCAACTGTCGCAAATATGCCCGTCGATACCCGCTACTAAAATGAGTGATTCTTCCTTGCTTCTGCCACAAAAAGAACATCTATAATTCTGACGCTTCATACGATATTGGTCGCTAATGATAAATAAAGCTGCAAATATACACTTTTTTAGTCACATTTGCTTGATTGCCTGTCACTAATATGGGGAGCGATACTTGATGGGGCGTATAGAAAAACGAGCAGACCATCTAATTGATAATCCGCTCGCTTTTCTTATTATTCTTAATAAGAAAAAATACTTATTTCTTCTCTGGCGAACCTGAACCTGTCAAGACTTCATCAATCAGCCCATATTCTTTGGCTTCTTCTCCACGCATCCACTTATCGCGGTCAGAGTCATTATGAATATCTTCATAAGATCTACCCGAATGACGAGCCAGTATTTCGTACAAGTCTTTTTGTAGCGTTTTCATGAAATTATACTGAATCTCCATGTCGCTAGCCTGTCCCTGCATACCGCCAGAAGGTTGGTGAATCATGATACGACTGTGCTCCAGACAAGAGCGTTTGCCCTTTGTGCCAGCAGTCAATAATACTGCACCCATAGAAGCTGCCATACCTGTGCAAACTGTGGCAACATCAGGTGATACATACTGCATAGTATCGTAGATGCTCAATCCATCTATCACACTACCGCCCGGGCTATTCAGGAAAATCTGAACATCGCGTTTTGGATCAGTAGATTGAAGGAAAAGTAATTGTGCATTCACAATATTGGCGACTTGTTGATTGATGCCCATGCCAAGAAAGATAATACGATCCATCATCAGACGGGAAAATACATCCATTGCAACTGCATTCATCCTGCGCTCTTCGATAACATTTGGTGTCAGTCCTTGAACGTTGGGTACAGTGGTATTAAATACTTTCTCGTAATCTTCGTAGACTGATGTATTGATGCCAGCATGTTTGGTGGCATATTTTTTAAATTCATTTTGATCAAACATAAGCTTTTTTTTGGAAAGAGATAATGTGTTTATTACAAATCGAACGACTCCACTGTATAATAGGTTCTAAAGGGCATAAGTTGCAATTCTTGGATAAAATACCTGCGTATTGCAGACGAGTAGCCCTATTCTGCCGACGAATCTACCACGGCTTCTTCTTCTTTCTTTTCTGTTTCCAGTTTCTTTTGTTCTTCTTTGTATTCTTCTTCGAGCATTTCGCCGTATGCTTTGCTTGTCATACTTTTCTTATCTATAGTAATTATATCTTCCAGCTTATCCTCCAGATCCTTCTGTATTCTATTCGCATGCATATTGCCCATACTGAAATTTCCCTGCCCCTGCATACTCTGCATGAAGTTACCAAATTGTTCATCTGCTTTAGGATCATCGGGACTCATGCCTGACATTTCAAAATAACGATCCTTAAATTCCGCCTCCACTTCTTCATAAGAAACGTAAACACCTGCTTCCTTTGCTATTGCGTCTCGCAGGATATTCCATTTCAAGCCTTCAATTGTCAGTTTATATTCCTCATCACTTACCGGATTGCCCTCGGCATTCATTTCCATCCAGCGTTTTAGGTAGCCAGTAGGCAAGGTGACTTCGTTTTTTTCTACAACCGACTCCCTAAAATCTCGGAGAAGTCTTGCTTTTGCATTCTTGGTGAAATCTTCTCGCATCATCTCTGCTACTTCAGCCTTGAACCCTTTCTTTGCAGCTTTTCTTTCTGCATCCGTTACGACGTGTTTCTTTTCCTCTTCTTCTTTTGAGTTGTCATCTTCCAGGTCAAGTTCTACAACTTCAGGAATGGCGTCTTCGGAATCTTCCGATGCGACTTCTACTTTCTCCACCTCTTCTTCTTTAGGCAAAAACTCACCAACATGTTTCTCTGCCTTTTCCATGCCTATAGCCTGCACCAGCAATTCTGCACTTAGTTCGGCAGGTGTAATATTGGTGATGCTGAGAATCTGTGCTCTGAAAGTATCATTGAATTGTACATCCTCATCTACACCTAGTAAATATTTATGTACATGATCTTTCTGATCTTCTTTGATCAAATCGTGAATATCGGTATCAAATGTATCCTCTTTTTTAAGCGTGAGGATTTTTTTCTTTAATTTTTCATTACTGATGTCCTCTAAGCTAATCATAGCTGTCTTTTCTGAAAGACCGCCTTCTTTTGGTTCGCCGTCTTCGAGTTCAGTCAGTACGACAAATAAAATATCATTTTCGGCAGTGACTTTGTCCTGTGGTTCTCTAACGCCGTTTTCTTTGCGAAACCGGTCAATACTTTCCTCCACCAGTTCTTCTTCTATTTCTATATCGTATAAAGTCAATGAGGTTGTTTTGTCTGCACCTTGTACCTCAACTTTAGGCTGTAGTCCAATTTCAAACTGAAAACTATAATCCTGATAAGTCTTCAAATCTAATTCAGGAGCTATCTGTCCTTCTGCCGGTATCGGTTGTCCCAAAGTTTCTACCTCAGCATCAATCAGGTATTTCATGACCTCATTATAAGCCATGCGATTCAGCTCTTCGGCAAGGATTGATTTTCCATACATCTTTTTGATGTATGACATCGGTACTTGTCCTTTACGAAAACCTTTGAGGTGTGCCTTAGCACGAATTTTTTTTAATTCGTCGTTTAGACTCTTCTCATAATCTTCTTTGGCAATATTAACCGTAATAATGTGTGTTAATTGGTCGGTATTTTCCGTTGAAATGGTTGGCATATTATCAAAATGTGGGTGGAATTAAAATAATACAAGTTGTAGAAACTTGTATTATTTTAAAAAACAAATTCCAAATTCCAGTCGCTTACACGTTTAATCATTGGAACTTGGAATTTAAAAGTTGAGATTCATTATTTAGAGGATGAAGGAGCTTTATCTGCCCCCAATAATCCTGCTTTTCTATTGTGTGCGGGTGGAGGGACTCGAACCCCCACGCCGTGAAGCACTAGATCCTAAGTCTAGCGTGTCTACCAATTTCACCACACCCGCATTTTATAAGTTTTTGCTGTAAAAACTATCGCCTTTTTTTGAAAGCGAGTGCAAAGATATTCACTTTTTGTTAAAAACAATAAATTTTGCGGTTTATTTTGTAGACTTTATATCTGAATAAAAAACGCATGTTTTTTTGTGCTTTTTGGCTACCTTTATGTTAAGGCAAACATTTTGCCTTGAAAAACGTAAACAATATAGATATTATAAGATAAAAATTTACACGAAGATGAGTACGACCTTAATGACAAAACCGGAAGAGGAAAAGAAACTCATCCAACAGGCTTACAGGCGATTATTGCGTTCGGTGAAGACCAAGACCGATGAAGACCGTAAGCGTATTCGCATGGCTTATGAGATGGCAGTAGAGGCACATAAAAAGCAACGCCGAAAATCGGGCGAGCCTTATATCCTACATCCAATTGAAGTCGCGCGTATTTGTGCCATGGAAATGGGATTGGGCAAAACGGCTGTCATTAGTGCCTTACTCCACGACGTTGTAGAAGATACAGATGTAACCATAGAAGAAATTCGGGAGCTTTTCGGCGAGCGTATTGGTATGATTGTAGAAGCCCTGACCAAATTTGACGGTTTATATGATGTAGCAAGCCCACAGGCAGAAACCTTCAAAAAAATTCTGGTCACGCTGGCTACCGATGTTCGGGCAGTCATGGTGAAAATGGCCGACCGCCTGCACAATATGCGCACGCTTGGCTCTATGCCCAGCCACAAACAAATCAAAATTGCCTCCGAAACTGCTTATATATATGCCCCATTGGCCCACCGTCTTGGTTTGTACAAACTAAAAACAGAGTTTGACGACCTCTGTATGAGAATTACGGAGCCTGAACGCTATCAAGAAGTAGAGCAGAAACTAAAAGACTCAGAATCGCAACGTTCTCGTTATGTAACGGAATTTATGAAACCGATCCGCAAATCTATTGGGGAGATGAACATTAAATTCCGTATTTCGGGACGAGCAAAGTCTATTTTTTCTATTTCCAATAAAATGAAAAAGAAGCAGGTCGAATTTGAACAAATTTACGACCTCTTTGCTATACGAATTATCATTGATGTACCATTGCCGACGGAAAAATCTGCCTGTTGGCAAATTTATTCTATTATTACAGATAATTATAAACCCATTCCCGAACGCTTAAAAGACTGGGTTTCTACCCCCAAAGCCAATGGTTATGAATCGCTGCACACCACTGTTGTTGGTCCACGCGGCCGATTTGTAGAAGTGCAGGTGCGTAGCGAGCGCATGGATGAAATCGCTGAACGCGGATTAGCCGCACATTGGAAATATAAAGGTGCTTCTTCTTCCGAAAGTGTTCTTGATCGTTGGCTCAATCATGTCCGCGAAATGCTGGAATCGCCAGAAGAAGATGCTGTAGATTTTCTAAATGATTTCCGTACCAACCTGTTTGCCGACGAAGTATATGTTTTTACGCCGAAAGGCGATATGCGTATTTTGCCCCAAGGTTCTACTGCACTGGATTTTGCCTTTGATATTCATACCGAAATAGGCTATCACTGCATGGGTATTCGTGCCAATGAGCGACAGGTGCCCATTAGTTATAAAATACAACACGGTGATCGTCTGGAGGTCATGACCTCCAAAAACCAAAAGCCGAATGAAAGTTGGTTGCAGATTGTCGTCACAGGCAAGGCCAAGTCTCGTATTCGACAGGCATTAAAAGAAGAAAAGAAACAGCAGGGCGAAATCGGCAAGGAATACCTGATGCGGAAGATGAAAAACCTCAAAGCCGATTTCAATTCCGACAATATTGATTTATTGCTGAAATTTTATGAAGTAAAATCGAATATTGACCTATATTACGGTATTGCGATGGAGCAATTGCAGCTGGGACGACTGAAAGAACTGAATGTAGAGCATGGTAAATTTTCGATTCCGCAAGAGGAAAAAGTCGTCAATCGACAGATACGTCCTGCCAGCAAGTCGCAATCGCAGCAAGGAGAAGCGCAGCCACACCTAACGATCAATGGAGAAGATGCCAAGCAATTTGCCCATTCGCTGGCGACTTGTTGTAAGCCCGTTCAAGGGGATAAAATTTTTGCTTACACAACGATTACTGATGGGGTAAAAATACATCGAAATAACTGCCCGAATGCGAAAAATCTGTTATCGAAGTACGGTTATCGTGTGATGAAAGCAGAATGGGTGACTTCTTTCAATACGTCATTTGTAGCTGATCTTGAATTGACTGGAATTGATGATATTGGGGTGGTACAACGCTTGACGAATGTACTGACGAATGTACTTCGAGTCAATATGCGGTCTATTTCTATGGATGGAAATGAAGGCTATTTTAAAGGTAAAATTAGTGTCGTTGTAAACAATACAGACCAATTAAATTTTATTATCAAAAATCTGAGGGAACAGGAATTTATTGCCTCTGTTACGCGGATTGAATAGAATTGAAATACAAACTCAACTGTCAAATACAAATATAAAGGCTATGTGAGTAAGTGCCTGGACTCAACTAAACGCTACTTTCAATTTATGTAATTGACTTATTGTCAATAGTTTTTTGAATTTGACGTTTGGATTTGTATTTCCACTTATGTTGATTTGAAAATAGCATTTTTTGTGTCCCAACACTATTATAATTAAAACAAAAACACCACTATGTTAGCATTACTCAGGAAGCTTATCGAATTTTTTTTTGGTAAACGCAATAATAATCCAGATCCCAATCCAAACCCCAATCCCAATCCAGGACCAACGGATCCTCCTCCGCCAGATCCAGGACTTCCTTTTCCACTTCGTGCCAATCAGATAGATGGCATCAGTATTGAACCTGGTTTTGACTATACTATCCAGTCGGAAGATGCCATGGAAGATTCTTTTGTTGTCAAATTCGAAACAGTAGCGGAGCGTTATGGCATGCATCGTACTAGCTTGCGGGCTTTCAATGAAGCACAGGATACCTATAAAGTCGGTGAGGTCTTATACGTGCCTTCGTTCGATGAACTTTGTTTTATGGAATACCACAGAATGGAAGATGATTTGGACAAGGTCATAGAGAATTATAGAAATATGCCAAACGAGCCCAATCGCATCCTGCTCAATGCTGCTCGTTATCGTGGTGCTGGTGATATGGGCTTGAGTTATGGTACAATATCCACGACATTCTACAGCGCAAACAGCGGACTAGATGGCGCAAGTGAAAGGCGAAGTGAGATGATTAAAGGGCAACGCGAATATCGGGTCAATTGGGGCGAAAACCTTTGGAAATGTAATGTATTCATGCATGATTGTGTCTATTATGCCGGTTATTTGCCGGATATGTTGAGTAATGATCATTACATTACAGCAGGTAGTTTGCATTTGTCTAATAATTACCGACAAATAGAAATTGATGAAGTGACACCGGGCTGCATTATTCAATTGTATGGTGGTGAAGGTTCCAACGATTCGCATAATATGGTCTTGATGGCTTTTATAGAGCGCAAAGAACTGAATGAAAATGAACCGACTGAAGAATGGACATTCAAAGCAATGGGTGCAGAGAAAGATAGGGTGGCAGTTTCCATTCGTCGGCATATTGTATTTATGGATACTTCTGGTGATTTTTATAAAGTAAATAAAAGCCTTGACCACGGTAAGCGGACTTATATTCGCCTTTTCAAACCTAAGTTTAAGCGAGACATTGTATAGTTGTGTTGTCGTGTTGAGGTGTTAATGTGTTGTTGTAAAAATTGTTTTGCGAAGCAAAACACTACGCACATTAACACGACAACACGACAACACACCAACACATTTCAATATGAAAAAAATCTCCAGTCTTTTACTGCTTCAAACGTAAGTTTAAGCGGGACATTGTATAGTTGTGTTGTCGTGTTGAGGTGTTAATGTGTTGTTGTAAAAATTGTTTTGCGAAGCAAAACACTACGCACATTAACACGACAACACGACAACACACCAACACATTGAAATATGAAAAAAATCTCAAGCCTTTTACTGCTTTTTTTGTTGATAATGGCTTGTCGCCAAGCAACAGAAAGGCTGAAAGCTTATGAGATACATGGGATTGATGTTTCGCATTATCAAGGCAATATCAACTGGGAAACAGTCGCAAAGCAAGATATACAATTTGCATTTGTAAAAGCCACAGAAGGGCAGGAGATGCGCGATAAGCAATTTGCTGTCAACTGGAAAGCGATTGATAAAACCCAAGTCAAAAAAGGGGCGTATCATTTTTTTCGACCAAGCATTTCATCTGCTGCACAGGCTAAGAATTTCATCGAACAAGTCAAGCTGAAACCTGGTGATTTGCCGCCTGTTCTGGACGTGGAAGTGCTGGATAATACTAGCCCATCCACCCTGAGAAAAGGCATGAAAACCTGGTTGGAAATGGTAGAACAACATTATAATATCCGTCCTGTCATTTATACCAATCTGAAGTTTTATCAAGACTATATTCAAGGACATTTTGATGGCTATCCGCTTTGGATTGCGCGGTATAATTATCGACCGCCTTTGCTGTCAGGCAGTGAAGAATGGCAGTTTTGGCAATATGGGAATCGGGGACGCCTGCCCGGTATTCAAGGGAATGTAGATTTTAATGTCTTTTGTGGGAGAATGGAGGAATTGGAGTGGCTTTGTTTGACTGGAGAATGAATAATAGCCAGTGTTGGTTTCGACTCCGCTCAACCAACTACAATACAGTTGGTTGATTTGTATGGTATATATTGGATTTTTTCAAAAAAAATCAAGGGTTTGAGCAGTGGCTTTTGTCTTGAGGATACCCCAGTAAATCAAAAAAAATCCAACAAATTTCAAAAACAACGCACTACCCACAACACAAGTTCAGACAAGAATGTCTATGCTATTGTACAACCTGCAACTCGCAACCCACCAACTCGCAACCCACCAACTCGCAACTCACCAACCCGCAACCCCGCAACCCGCAACCCCGCAACCCGCAACCCGCAACCCACCAATCCGCAACCCGCAACCCACCAACTCGCAACCCGCAACCCACCAACTCGCAACTCGCAACCCACCAACTCGCAACTCGCAACCCACCAACTCGCAACTCGCAACCCACCAACCCGCAACTCGCAACCCGCAACCCACCAACCCGCAACCCACCAACCCACCAACCCGCAACCCACCAACCCGCAACCCACCAATCCGCAACCCGCAACCCACCAACCCGCAACCCGCAACTCACCAACCCGCAACCCACCAACCCGCAACTCAAAAAAATCCGTATATTTGCCCACAGATATGAAAAAGTTATTGATAGCCAATAGAGGTGAAATCGCCCTACGTGTAATGCGGACGGCGAAAGAAATGGGCATCCGCACGGTAGCCGTGTATTCCGAAGCTGACCGACTAGCTCCGCATGTGCGTTATGCAGATGAAGCAGTGTGTCTGGGACCACCGCCTTCCAATGAATCTTATTTACTGGGCGATAAAATTATAGCGGAAGCGAAAAAACTCGGCGTGGATGCCATACATCCTGGCTATGGTTTCCTGAGTGAAAATGCGGCATTTGCAGCAGCAGTCAATAAAGCGGGGATGATCTTCGTGGGACCACCAATACACGCCATACAGGTGATGGGCAGCAAGCTGGCAGCCAAAGATACTGTCAAGGACTATAATATCCCGATGGTGCCAGGAACAGATGAAGCGATTACGGACATTCCGGCAGCGAAAAAAATAGCAGGAGAAATTGGTTTCCCTATCCTCATCAAAGCCTCTGCGGGAGGTGGTGGTAAGGGAATGCGCGTAGTGGAAAGTCCGGCGGAGTTTGAAGAACAGATGCAGCGGGCGGTGAGTGAAGCGACTTCTTCTTTTGGCGATGGCTCGGTCTTTATTGAAAAGTATATCACTTCGCCCCGACATATTGAGATACAGGTACTCGCTGATAATCACGGTAATGTGGTGCATCTCTTCGAGCGGGAATGCAGCATACAGCGCAGGCATCAGAAGGTAGTAGAAGAAGCACCTTCGGTAGTGCTGACGCCCGAACTGCGGGCAGCGATGGGCAAAAGTGCGACTGATGTAGCGCGTTCCTGCGGCTATTCTGGCGCGGGTACAGTAGAGTTTTTGCTTGATGATGAGCTGAATTATTATTTCCTGGAAATGAACACCCGCCTACAGGTAGAACATCCGGTGACGGAGCTGATTACGGGCATCGACCTGGTGCAGCAGCAATTGCTGGTGGCGCAAAATAAACCCTTAGCTTTCACGCAGGAAGACCTGAGTTTTAGCGGACATGCACTCGAACTTCGCGTATATGCCGAAGATCCGAACAATAATTTCCTGCCCAGCGTGGGCAATTTGCAGACTTACCGACCACCTAAAGGACATGGCATTCGAGTGGACGATGGTTTTGAGGAAGGCATGGATATTCCGATTTATTATGATCCGATGATTGCCAAGCTGATTACTTATGGCAGCGACCGTGATGAAGCCATCCGGCGGATGCGACGGGCGATTTCGGATTATCAAATCACTGGAGTAGCAACAACTTTGTCTTTCGGCGAATTTGTCCTGCAACACGATGCTTTTCTATCAGGCAAATTTTCTACACATTTTGTAAAAGAATATTTTAATCCAAAACCAGATGCTGGAACGGAAGAAGAAGCTCAGGTAGCTGCTTTGTTGGCGATGCACTTATTGAAAAATGATGTTGCGCTTTCGACGAATACAGTGAAGGAGCAAGCGAGTGTTTCTAAGTGGCGGCAGCGACGCTAAACGTACCTTTTGTTTTTGTATTTTTGCCGCCAATCAATAATTCAATAATCAACAACAAGCAACAATACCTACTCGGTGCCACACTCGTCCTTTTGGGTTCGATATGTTTTTCTGCCAAAGCAGTTATGGTAAAATTAGCCTATCGCTATGAAATAGACAGCGTATCCTTAATGGCTTTGCGAATGATCTTTTCATTGCCTTTCTTCCTAATAATTGCCTATCTATCGAATAAAAAAAGTGCTCAAAAACTCCAGCTTCAAAAACGGGATTGGGGATTGATTGCTGTATTTGGTATATCAGGATTTTATGTGGCAAGTTTAGCTGATTTTATTGGTTTGCAATTCATTACAGCAAGTCTTGAAAGAGTCATTCTATTCAGCTATCCTACAATAGTCGTCTTAATCGCTGCATTATTTTTGAATCGAAAAATAAAAAAATCGGAAATATTTGCATTGGTTTTGACCTACGCAGGGACAGGCATTGCGCTGTTTGAAAATTTTAAATTACCAAATGAGGACAATGTACTCATAGGTAGTACACTCATTTTTATAGCTGCAATCGGGTATGCCATTTATGTAATAGGTAGTGGACAAATGCTCAAAAAAATGGGAACACTACAATATAATTCTTTAGCGATGACGGCGGCTTGCATGGCCATTATACTACACCACCTGATCGTTTATGATTTGGCTTTATTTCATTTCCAAAAGGAAATCTACCTACTGACTTTTATAATGGGGGTGTTTTCAACTGTCATAGCCTCCTTCCTTATTACAGGCGGCATTCGCATCATCGGGGCAAGCCATGCAGCGATTATCAGCAGTGTCGGACCGATTTCTACGATTATCTTGGCTTATATTTTCCTTGGTGAACGATTGAGTGGTTTACAATGGATGGGGACACTTATTGTCATCTTTGGCGTATTGGTCATTGCATTAAATAAGGAAAATAAGGATTAAGAGCAGCTTGGAAACTTGAATATTTGCTTGTCGCAATGAGAAATCTATAAAAACATCTACGGTCTTTTGGATTAGTCATACGTATAATGTATTTTTGCCTACGTTTAATTTTAAGCTCAAGAAAACAAGCTGCATTACATCTTTTATTCCATGATTTTTTGGGCATCCAAAGTATATTTTAATCTTAAATTTCATATAAAACTATTACACCCATGAATTCCATTTACACCCAAAGTGTATCAAATGTACCCGAAGATTACACTCAACCAAGCTCCAACTACAAAAAGCATGTTTATATTGCTGTCGCAGGCATTATTGCTTTCTTCGGAATGTATCTTTTCCTGACCTTCTGGTTTTTCAACTCAGCCTATCGTTTATTGATGGATGTATTCTCTGGCGGTGATGCTGGTTTATTGCACATTGGGGTAGGATTTGCCTCGCTGTTTCTAGGCATTTTCATGATAAAAGCCTTCTTTTTTGTACAAACAAAATATGACGTGCAGGACAGAGAAGTAAAACCTGAAGACGAACCCTTGCTTTTTGATTTTCTTCATAAACTGGCAGATGAAACTGGAGCACCAAGACCTCATAAAGTGTATCTGTCGAACAGGGTGAACGCATCCGTATTTTATGATTTGTCTTTCTTAAATTTGTTTTTCCCATCTAAGAAAAACCTGGAGATAGGACTAGGCTTGATTAATGTACTCAACCTCGGAGAATTTAAAGCTGTTCTGGCGCATGAGTACGGACACTTTGCACAACGTTCTATGCTAATCGGAAGATGGGTGTATATTGCCAATCAGATTGCAAGTACGATCATTACTAAACGAGATGCACTCGACAGTTTGCTAAGAGGTCTATCTAGTATAGACATAAGAATCTCTTGGATTGGCTGGATATTATCGCTCATCGTATGGTCAATACGTTCTCTGGTTGAACTTATCTTTAGAGTGGTGGTCTTATCCCAGCGCGCACTCTCACGCGAGATGGAATTTCAAGCCGATTTGGTCGCGGTATCTGTTACGGGCAGCGACGCGCTTATTCATGCTTTGCACAAACTACAGGCGGCGGATGCTGCATTATCCAACGCCATGCAGGCGGTGAGCAGACAATTGGAGCAGGAAAAAGCCATTGAAGATTTGTATTCCATTCAATCTAATGCGATTCAAAAAACGGCTTATATTTTAAATGATGAGAGCTACGGAAAGTCTCCAAGTGTTCCTGAAGAAGACCCAGAGACTTTTAGAGTGTTTTCCAATAAAATAGCCCAACCACCTCAAATGTGGTCAACGCATCCGCCAGATCAGGAAAGAGAAGCAAATGCAAAAAGACACTATATAAAAGGACTGATAGATGACCGTAGTGCCTGGGATTTGTTTAAGGATGCCAAAAGTACAAGGGTTTTATTGACAGAAGACCTGATAAAAACAGCTCAGATAAAAACAGAAGTAATAAATGAAACGGAGGCTATTCAGTTTCACAATGTACAGTATGAAAAAAGCTATTTCAAACCAAAATACAAAGGAGCTTATTTAGGTCGATTTATTTACGAAGATTATACAGGAAGTGAAGACATCTACCTGCAAGAAATAAGCGAGGAAGAACTTGCTGCAAAACTGGAAAACATCTACCCCGATTCATTGGTGGAAGATCTGGAAGACTACACAACACTTAGAAGCGAACTGCTTCAACTCGAAGCCCTTCGAGATAAAAAACTACAGGCAGCAGGAGAGAGCGGAATATGGCATAGAGGCACACCAATCAGAAGAGCTGAATTACCCGACATTATAAATGATGTTGCTAAAGAATTAAAATCTGCAAAAGCGATTATCACCAGACAGGATCAACTTTGCAGAACAGCGCATCTGAAATTGGCAGAAAAATTAGGAAAAAACTGGGCTGATTATTTGAAATCTCTGGGTCAAGTCATTCATTATTGTGAGCATAATGCCATAAATATGAATGATGCCCACAGAGTACTCGGTTCAGTCCTTAACATTGTCATGGCGGATAATAAAGTGACGGATTCTGAAATGCATAAGCTCTTACAGTCTTGTAATGAATTGCATGGAATTATGGTAAACATAAACGCCCACCGCAACTCTATTCATTTAGACAAACGTCTGCTGAAAGAATTAGGCGTAGAATCCTGGGCAGATGGATTGGAAGAACTTAAACTTCCCCGAGCCAATCATGATAACATCAATGACTGGATACCATCTATAAGTAGTTGGGTAGCCTCTTATGATTCATCGCTCAATGCTTTGAGATCTGAAGCATTAGAGGTGCTTTTGACGACAGAAGAAGAATTGCTTGAGATGAGTAAATCGGGAGAGGTTTACGCCGCGCCGACTGCAACAGAAATTGATGCGGAATATGGTATTTTATTACCTGGTGATGAAAGAGAAATTCCGGTGAAACTAAGTATGTGGGACAAATTTATTTCGGCAGATGGAATGATACCTGCTTTTACAAAATTTGCTGTTGCGGCATCTATCGTCGGTGGGACAGTTTTCCTGGCAGGTACGACCGGCAAATCTGATGTAAGTATTTATAATGGACTTTCTCAGGCTGTCTCGGTCGATCTGAATGGTTCCAGCGTAAAGGTTCAGCCATACAGTTCTAAAAATGTATCTATCAGTTCGACAGGTAATTTTGCGATAAGCACTTATCTAGTTGAAGATGGAAGTCAGATAGATCAATTGACACCAACACTTGCAAATCGATCCGCCCACTATGTTTATAATGTTGCAGGAGCAGCTGTGCTGAATGAATACGAAGTACACTACAGTACAGTTGTGTCTGATGAGGAAGGGGGCAACGAAATTCTTGGCACAACAAAATGGATGCAGACAAAGGCTGATTATATCTTTACGGATCCGCCAGAATCTTTAAGAATGCGAGATGAGGGTAGAGTAGTGAAAAGTGCTATTGGTGCAGTCGGAAGTGATATTAATCCGGGAGCATTAGTTGCTGTTTTGCAAGACGAACAAGCGCAGAAAACATTGATCGAAACACATGTTTTATACGACCGTTTAAATTCAAATACTATTTATTGGACAAGTTTAGCCAACCAGATGGACAATGGGAAAGAGCTATTGCATAATCGTTTGAAGCGTTTTCCGAATGAGATTGAAACCATTAGAATGTTGATGGATAAAAGTGATGAAGATAAAAATGCGATATGCAGTGAATACACAGATAAAGCTTCGAAAGCTCCAGATAATGCTGACCTTAAATACATTGCCTGTAGATGTGAAGAAGACGAGCAAATTAAATCTTCCTGTTTTAAAGAAGCTGCAGCTAAATGGTCTGATCATAGTTGGATAAATTATGCAGCTGCTTATACTTACATTCAGGAAAACGACTGGGAAACAGGCTATAAATCCTTCCAAAAAGCCTATGGAAACGCTAAAGGATTAAAAGAGCCTATCGCTTTAAATTTGGCAAGAATTGGAAGGCTTTTAAAGGCTAAAGGCTCAGATGTTCCATTAGAACAGAATATAGGAAGTCGTTATTTGGAGTACTGCAAAGCTGTAGAAGCTGGGACAGAACAAGACCCGTCTCTTTATGCTTACCACCTGCTTCATAAAGGATCGCTTGAAGAAGCCAGAAAACTTGCAAAGGATAATGCAGAGATTAAGGAAGACATTTACATCCTTACGGCAGCATCCGACGGAGCCAAAGAAGAATGGATAAAAGAAGCCCTTACATTAGAAACGGAAAATCTGAAGGGTGAAACTTTATTAGCTATCGCGGGATTATATCTGAGAAAAGGAAAAAGCCTTAATAAATTGGAAGGTCAATTAAAAAATATCCTCGGTGATGATGTCAATATAAATAATTTTATCAATGCTGTTAAAAAAGGAAAATATGATACAGCTCATGAAACAATGAAATTGACTTCCGCACCATTAAATGGGCAACTAGCAGTCATGGCTTATGTGGCTAATGGCTCGAAAATTCCCGCAGACTGGAAGGATTATGCGAAATATTTACTGTTTGCACCAGAGAAGCCTTTTATGAAATAGAACTCTTGATCCTTTGACAAAAAGCGTGGAATGTATATTTTAGCCACGAATGCACAAATCGAATAGTAATTCATTCCTATTTAATTCATGCATTCGTGGCTAACTTAATTATACAGCCATACGATTACAAAATAAACTCAATCCATGAGGAAAATAAAAACAAACAACAGCGGAGAGCTGCTGTCAAGTGAAAAAGCATTTTTCGGAGGAGAATATTCCTTATGGGAAAAACTGAAGAAAAAAGGAGTTGGTTCAGCAAAGATAATCTACGACAAAGGAATCCCGGAATTTGACAAATTAAGTAGAAATGTAGAAGGCGAGATCAGCTTCGTTAGTTTTGAAATACTCAAAAATGGATTAATTTTAAGGCTGAACAGAAACCAGCGGGTAGAATGTGTAGGGCTAAAACTGGATGAGCTGGAAGCCATAAATCTAGTTGGATATAGAATAGATATTATAATGAGGGATGGCAGTATAAACAGAGTACATCGTGGCGAACTAGAGATAAAAGTAATAAATGGTGATACCGCAAATTTCGCCATCATTGCTAGAGAATTTAAAACATTGATCGAATTTTTCCGCAGAGAAGAATTTGCGGATAAGTTCAATTTTTCCATAAGCACAAATCCACCAGAATATGACGACTATAAAAAAAGCCTTCCGTTTTGGAATCTAATCAGTGACTTCCTTTAGAAATTATGCCAATACGCAAAGACTTCCTGCACCCCGAACCTCCTCAAATAACTCGTTTTCAAATTATTACAGGTTTGTTTATAATTGTATTATATGCCTTTGCCTGGTATTCGGTCTTATATTTGACCAGAGAAATATTGAGAATGAACTCTGTTACGTATGATAATAATTTGTGGGTATTAACGGATGCAGAAGTCAGTTTTTACAACCTGTTTTTTGCTTTTATTGCAGTCATTCTTGGACAATCTGCCTGCTTGATATATTGGTTTGACCGACCAAAACGTATATTTGGACAAATACGACGACGAACAAGTATCATCAATGATCAGAGAGTATTGAATTGGTATTTTATGAGTTGGTTTTCAAAGCTAGGCTTTGTATTTGTTTTCCTATATGCCTGCTCATTCGATGACTATGGTTTCTTCTCTTTGATTGATGAGAAGCTTTTATATAATAGTTTTTGGGGTGAAATTGATTTTTATCCAAACTATAGTTATATCTACATACTCATTATCATTGTTCTGTTTTTACAATTATGGACTACAATCAGGCGGGTATACAAAAGAAAAAGCCTGAAATGGATGCTGGTGTCAATGGCGCTACTCTCCATTTCAGCCTTTGGGCTATCAAAAATTAATCTAATAGATTATAAAAAAATCAACGAGCGTATTCTGAAAGAAAATATGTACTACACACATGGGATAGAATTGCCGGAATTGATAAAATCGGAGGAAAAAAATCGCAAACTTTATCAACCAACTTTATATGTTGCTCCAGGAAAGTCATCTGATGACAAACCGATTGTTATTATTGAGACTACTGAGATTAAAGTAGAAAATATATCGCAGATACTAGAGAGAGAGCGGACACCGCACAGTTTTAATTGGAGCTGCAACCTGAGTATTGACAGAAGAATAAAAATGAAATTTGTTCAGGAAATATATAGAGAACTTGCAGAAGCATCCATGTTTAAATGTGATTTCACGATTGCCCAGCCACATAGAATACACGATAAAGTATATAACCAGAATGGTGTGTTTTCAGCTAGAATACCCCTTCATTGCTCAAGTGTTATGACTACAGAAGATATCTTCAAAATGTTAAACAATGAAAAAGTAAGCATAATAGAAATTAAACCGACAGCATCAGCTTGCTTTATTGATGATGTCTTGATGCCATACCCCAAAATACAAAATACAGTCTATCAGAAAATATTAGAAAACAATCCGAATTATGTAATCAAACTATATGTAAAAGATGAAATGGATGTAGAAGCATATCTGAAAATACAATCTGCTATAAGAGAAGGCCTCAAACGGCATAAAAAGGAATATGCAATAAAGGTGTTTTCAAAGGAATATGATAGATTGATGATTGAAGAAAAAAAAGAAATAGCCAGAAAATATCCCTATGCTGTAGTTGAAATAACAGAAGATATGGCTACAGATTTTGAGTAAAAACTCCTAAATTAACTCAATTACCAAATTAACTCAATCAACCCAATAACTCAATCAACCCAATACACTCAATACACACAAAAAATGACTTGGACACCACCAAAGACCTGGAACACCATCACCACCATAGACGCCCACACAGGAGGCGAGCCTTTGCGCATCATCACAGGCGGGCTACCAGAAATACCGGGCAAGTCTGTACTTGAAAAACGCCGCTACTTTCGTGATCACTTAGACCACATTCGCACCGGACTGATGTGGGAACCACGCGGACATGCCGACCAATACGGAGCAGTACTCACCACACCCACGACGCCCGATGGCGACCTCGGCACATTTTTCCTACACAACGAAGGCTACAGCACCATGTGCGGACACGCCATTATCGCCATCACCAAAACCGTACTGGATACTGGCATTATAGAAAAAGAAGGCGAGACTCCTGTGCTAAAACTCGATACACCAGCCGGCAGGGTAGTGGCTACTGCTTATCGCAAAAATGGAACAGTAGAAAAAGTGTCCTTCATCAATGTCCCCTCTTTTGTCTATAAACTGGACCAAACTATAGAAGTGTCAGGCATAGGAACAGTCGAATACGATGTGGCTTATGGCGGAGCTTTTTATGCTTTTTGCAATGCGGACAAACTAGGTATAGGGCTGAAAGGCAAAGACCAGGACCAACTAGTGGACTGGGGCAGAAAAATCAAATATGCAGTAATGGATGCCTTGCCAATTCATCATCCTTTTGAAGAAGATTTGAGCTTTCTCTACGGCACTATTTTTATTGGAAAGCCTGAAAACCCAGCTCACCACAGCCGCAATGTCTGCATATTTGCAGAAGGCGAAGTAGATCGTTGTCCTACCGGAACAGGCGTCAGTGCAAGAGCTGCACTCCACCATGCCCGCGCTGAGCTTCAGCCAGAAAAATCTATAAGAATTGAAAGCATTCTAGGAACTTTGTTTGATGTAGAAATTGCCGAACTAAGCCGTTTTGGCGACTATGAGGCGGTCATTCCCAAAGTAACTGGAACAGCTTCTATTATTGGTAAAAATGAATTTTACTTTGACCCTAAAGACGATTTGCAAAAGGGATTTATTTTTAGATAATTGGACTTTGAATCAAAAAATACTTTAATTTACATTCTGTAATTTAATTTTTTATATACAATCCTTTTTGTTTTTTAGCATTATAAAAATTAATTGCTTACATTAGCGGACGATTCCACTTTTTTACCTCCTTAAATTCAGTGCAGCTCAATGGGCAAAACCCCAGCACACTCTTGTATCCACAATTTTACCCTAAAAACAAATCAACCATATTAGTTCATTAGGATTAAGGTAAGAAATACCTTTGAGCATCTGTATTTTTGATACAAAAATACAGATGAATCTATTGGGGTAGTGTATTCTTTAATTTTGTCCAAGAACTTAATAGGAGAGAAACATGTATGAATTTAACAATGATTATTTAAACCAAAATTTTTTATGAAAAACCTGGCTATTATACTTTTGACCTTACTGTTCTTTTCAGTAAACACGAGCCTTGTCGCTCAATTTGACGTCCGCCTTATTAGTAACCAAGCGGCAGATTGTGATAATAATGTTGTTTATTACGATGTAGAAGTACGAGCTTCCAGTGGAGCTAGTACCTTCAATATTGCAGAACAAAATTATCGTTTTACCTTTGATAATACAGTGCTGGCTAACCCCTCCATCGAGCAGGAACTTGTCCTTTCCGGTGGAGTCGGCAGCTCTTTTTATGGAACGCATACCCTGACCGGTACAGGTGGAGACATTGTTTCCTATAATATAGAACTGGCAGGTGGACCTGGTTATGCATTAGGCACAAACTGGGTCGGCGTAGGTCGATTGGCTTTTGACATTATTAATGTGAATGGCTGTTTTGACCTGACCTGGAATACAGATAATGACTTCCCCGCAACTTTTGTTGGCAGCAAAGTCGGCAATGACATCATTGAAATGCCTGGTGGAGCGTATCAAAATGTTGCGGAATGTGTACAAGACTTATGTGTTGGTTGCCCCGCCCAAGGCACGCCTTGCAATGATAACGACCCGACGACTGAAAATGATGTAGAAGACGGGCTTTGCAATTGTGCAGGAACGCCTTGTCCAGCTGCTGGCACCGCTTGTAACGATAATAACCCTAACACAGACAATGATGTAGAAGATGGTTTCTGTAATTGTGCCGGAACACCAAGCGTAGGTGATGCCTTATTTAACGTCCGTTTTATTGCTAACCAAGCACCCGATTGTGACAATAATGTGATCTATTACGACATAGAAGTCCGCGCTTCCAATTCTGGCAGCACGTTCAATATTGCGGAGCAAAACTATCGCTTGACCTATAATAATACTGTGCTGTCCAATCCTTCTATCGAGCAGGAACTAGTGCTATCCGGTGGGGTAGGCAGCTCTTTTTATGGAACACATACCCTTACGGGAACAGGCGGAGACATTGTTTCTTATAATGTAGAACTGGCAGGTGGACCCGGTTATCCGCTTGGCACAAACTGGGTCGGTGTAGGTCGCTTAGCTTTTGATATTATCAATGTAAATGGCTGTTTTGACCTAAGTTGGAATGATGCAAATGACTTCCCCGCAACTTTCGTAGGCAGTAAAGTCGGCAATGATATAATAGAAGTGCCAGGCAATGTGTATCAAAGCATTTCAACCTGTGTAGAAGATATATGCGATGCCTGCCCGGCTGCCGGCACCGTCTGTGATGATAATGATCCAACAACAGAAAATGACGTAGAAGATGGCTTTTGTAATTGTGAAGGAACGCCTTGCCCGGCTGCTGGTACCGCTTGTGATGATAATAATCCCAATACAGAAAACGATGTGGAAAATGGTTTCTGCGATTGCGCAGGAACACCTATAAATAGCAACTGTGAATTATTGGGTAATTCAAATTTTGATAATAATGTAAATGGCTGGGTCAATTGGGGCTGTACTGTAGAATCGATAAATGGGATTGCCAATATCACAAACATTGTTCCAGGCGTAAATCCCTGGGATGTTGGCTTTTCTTACAGCCAGCAGAACCTTGTTCTTGAACAGGGAGAAAATTATACCTTCTCTTTCAGAGCAAGAGCAGATGCCAATCGTCCCATGTATTTATACATTGGAATGCTTAACGAACCTTATACGGCTTACCATTACGAGACAGTTACGCTTACTCCCAACATGCAGGTGTTCACGGTGAGTTTCACCATGAATAGCCCGACAGATTCTAATGTCAATTTCGACTTTAATTTTGGAGGAGATGGGACCAATGCCTATATAGACTATGCCAGCCTGCAAAAAACGAATTGCGGATCCTGCCCACCAGCAGGAACAGCTTGTAACGATAACGATCCAACAACAGAAAACGACGTAGAAGACGGTTTGTGTAATTGCGCAGGAACACCCTGTCCAGCCGCAGGCACAACTTGTAATGATAATAATCCTGATACAGATAATGACATAGAAGACGGCTTTTGCAATTGTGCAGGAACACCAACTGTCGGCGATGCCCAATTTAATGTGCGCCTCGTTAGCAATCAGGCTGCCGATTGTGATAATGATGTCTTGTACTACGATATAGAAGTCCGCGCCTCGAATTCAGGAAGCACTTTTAATATTGCAGAACAAAATTACCGCTTCACC
>CALFBH010000008.1 GCA_937951615.1 uncultured Saprospiraceae bacterium
CACGACCTATCTGGTAGCCTACGGTTTCAACCGTGGGCGAATCGAACGGCAAAATTGTCCAATTTGCTATTCAAACATCATAAATCCTATAAACGACAGACTGTGAAAATGTAAAATTGGGGGCTACTATTTCAACTTGGGCTAAAAACCATGAAAAAAGCCATCAAAGCCACATGACATAAGGCGAGTTTATTGTTAAAAAAAATCATCAATTTGTTTCTATTTTAGAAATGATTTGTGTATTTTTACTGAAATAATTTGTGTCAAAACTATATTCATACTATGATAATAGACTGGCTTTCACTCGCAGCAGGACTCATTGTGGGCATTATTCTAACGTGGTTATTCACACGGGCAGCCTATGTCTCGCGTGCCATCTACCAAAACGGACAAAAGCAACTGGAAAAAGCCGAAACCGAATTGGAGAAAAACAGAGAAGAAATACGCGGCATGGAACGCGACCTTTCCGCTTCAGGGCAAATCATAAAAAACTATAAAGAAAAATTAGACACGCGGCAGGACGAACTGACCGTGATGCAGACCACCTTTGAAAATCTGGCAAACCGCCTCCTGGAAGATAAAAGCGAAAAATTTACCCGCCAGAATCAAACACAGTTGGGTGCTTTGCTACAACCCCTGCAAAGCAAGCTCAAAGACTTTGAAGATAAAGTCGATAAAACTTACCGTAACGAAGCAGAAGAGCGTATTTCTCTCCGTGAAGAAATCAAGCACTTACGTGAACTTAATCTCCAACTCAGTGATGACGCTAATAATCTGGCGCACGCGCTTAAAGGCGATTCTCGCATACAAGGTGACTGGGGTGAAATACAAATGGAATTATTGCTGGAACGAGCAGGATTGCAGCAGGGCGTCCATTACGAAAAGCAAAGCTCGCATAAAGACGAAGATGGTAATGCTAAGCGTCCTGACTTCATTATTAACCTGCCTGATGACAAACAGGTCATTATAGACGCAAAAGTCTCTCTGAAAGCCTATGCAGCCCATTTTGATGCCAACAGCGAAGCTGAACGACAACGTTATCTAAAAGCACATATTGAAAGCATCCGAAACCATGTAAAGGGACTCAGCGGAAAACGCTATGAACACCTTTATAAAATCAATACACCAGATTATGTATTGATGTACATTCCTATCGAACCTGCATTCAATCTTGCATTGCAAGAAGGCACGGAAATGTACCTGAACGCTTTAGAGAAAAATATTGTAATGGTGACCAACTCCACGCTACTGGCTACACTACGCACGATTTCCTATATTTGGAAACAAGAAAAACAAAAGAAAAATGTACTAGAAATTGCCCGCCAAAGTGGTTTGCTTTACGATAAATTCTGCGGTTTCGTGGATGATTTGAAAATAGTAGGACAACGATTGGACAATGCTCAACAAGCTTATGGTGGAGCAATGAATAAACTGAGTGAAGGAAAAGGAAACCTGATCCGCAGAGCAGAACATGTTCGGGAACTCGGCGCGAAAGCGTCTAAGAAACTGCCGGATGACTTGACAGTGAAAACGGAAAGCTTGGAGACTAGTGCTTTCAGCACTAAGTTTTAGTGCATATTAGCAAAATAGGAAAATATCGAATATCGAAGTAGTAGTAATAGTAGTTAAGATGAATGATGAACATTTAGAAAGGAAGAAATGTCAAGTAAAGCTGGAATACTGAGGTGAATTGGATGGCAAAATACTTCGAAATTCGGTGTTCGATATTCGTTATTCGACATTCAAAATATACTGATTTATTTAGTGCCGAAAGGCACTAGATAACTGGATTACTCAATCACAATCTGATAAGTCTGGATTTCTGCTTCCGGATCATCAGCATTAAAAGGCTGAACAAATTTTAGTTCTAAGGTGGTCGTGCCTGCTTTGAGTGCTTTGAAAACCATATTTTCATCCACCGTATTATTGACCATGAAGCCCTGATCTTGGGCAGGTACTTGGGGGTCAGGATAGCGGCTTGTTACAAAAGAAATTTGTTTTTCATCTATTTTGCTGACCATCCATTTGAAACCAGAACTAGGGACGCTATTCACTGGAATTTCAAATTCCATTCCTTCTTGTACTAAAATTTGCATATCGCTATTTGTTGATGAGCGTGTTGTGTTTTTTGTCGTTTTTTGGACGCTGGCACAGCCAAAAGTCAGCAAAAAAACGGCAAGACTTGTAAAAATATATGTTATTCGCATGTCTAAATATTGTTTGTCTGGCCGAAATTAACAATTTTTGTGGATATTTTTCTTGGAAAGACGCTAAGTCGCAAAGTTTGTTGTTATAATTATGAATGTAGAAGAATTTAGAATTTATTGCCTATCTAAGCCAGGAGTCACGGAAAGTTTTCCATTTGATGAAGTCACCTTGGTCTTCAAAGTGATGAGTAAAATGTTTGCACTGACTGGCTTGGATAGTGAACGCTTTACCGCAAATCTAAAATGTGATCCTGATCGTGCCATCGAACTTAGGGAGGAATATCCTGAAGTGCAACCTGGTTTTCACATGAACAAAAAACACTGGAATACGGTAGATTGTGAAGGTGGACTAAGTGACCAGATGATTATGGAATTGGTGGATCATTCTTATGACTTGGTGGTCAAAGGCTTGAAAAAATCTGAAAAAGAAGAGTTGGCTAAACATAATGAATAGAGTAGCTTTGATTATTTATTATTGAACATTTATCATTCTCCCATTCATTCATTGCATGAAAGTAAATTACATCATAGTCGGGCAGGGGATTGCAGGAACATTGCTGGCGCATTTTCTGCTAAAAGCAGGCAAAACAGTGAAGCTAATAGACAAGCAACATGAAGGTGCAGCGTCCAAAGTTGCGGCTGGTATTATCAATCCTGTCACTGGGAGGCGTATCGTAAAAAGCTGGCGAATTGATGAATTATTGCCCTTTGCTGAACAGACTTACCAGGAGATAGAAAAGCAATTTGACATTGAAATATTTATTCAAAAAAACATCATTCGCTCCTTTGAAAACAATAAACAATTCACAGACTGGTCGGTAAAAAGCGCACGCGAAGGCATGACACAATACATGTCGGACGATTATGAGGGAACAGCACTCAATGGGTGGATAAAATCGCCTTACGCCTGGGGAGAAATCCTACAATCAGGTAGGGTAGATGTGCCGCTTTTGATTGATAATTATCGGAATCGCTTTGTAGAAAAAGGCATATTGGAGGAGGCAGATTTTGATTATAAACAAATTGATTTTTCTGAGGATTTAGTATCCTATAAAAGTATTCAGGCAGATAAAATCATTTTCTGTGAAGGCTGGCAAAGTGCCTTTAATCCCTATTTTAGCTATTTGCCCCATGAGGCAGCAAAAGGAGAAATGCTTATCGTTCGTATTCCGAATATCAAACTGGATAAGCTGATAAAAATGGGGGTGTTTATTGTGCCGATAGGAGAGGAGCGGTATTGGATTGGCTCTACTTACAGTTGGGATGATTTGAACGATACACCTACTGAAGAAGCCCGCCAAGATCTTTGTAAACGGCTGGAAAAAGTTTTACAAGTCCCTTATGAAGTACTTGAGCATCACGCTGCGGTTCGTCCTGTATTCAAGGATCGACGTCCGATAATTGGACTGCACCCTAACTTTTCACAGCTTGCTATTTTCAATGGGATGGGGACTAAAGGAGCTTCAATTACGCCATTTTGGGCACATCATTTTTCGGATTTTTTATGCGAATATTCACCCTTAGATGATGAGGTGAATGTCAATCGGATTATACCCACCACTTAAAGCTAACAACTAATTATTTCAGACTATTTTACAGATGAAAATAATATAATGTTTGTGTTTTAGGTATTTATTTTTATTTTATACATTAAATAATTATTGTAACTTGCTTAAAAAATAGCCGATAAGAAAATTATTTGCAACGATAACAAGCGATAATCAGTCTTTGTAGATACTTGGATTGCCTCATTATTTAGAGGAAAAAAATGTACAAATACCAAAACCAGAAATCATGAAAAAAATTATCCTACACAGTTTATGCTGTATTACCCTAGTATTGTGTTTTCCAAAACTGTATGCTACACACATTGTGGGTGGAGACCTGTCTTATGAATGTCTTGGAACAGGGCAATATAAAGTCACGTTGAAAGTATATCGGGACTGTTTTTTCGGGCAGGCTGCTTTTGATAATCCAGCCCGTCTCGCGATTTATAACGGACCTGATGGCGATATTCCTTATGACACCTTGTTGATTGCATTGGATGGAGTAACTAATATTCCTTTTGTGTCAGATGACCCTTGCCTAAATCCCCCTAATAATGTTTGTGTAGAAGAAGGACTTTATGAGGCAATTGTTTCACTGCCTGTAAGTGCTTCCGGTTATCATTTATCTTATCAACGTTGTTGTAGGAATAATACCATAACCAACATTTATGATCCGGGCTCTACAGGAGCAACTTATACTGTTTTTCTATCTGGTGAAGCACAGGATGTTTGCAATAGTAGTCCGGTATTTGATGATTTCCCGCCTTTGGTTATTTGTAATGGAGAAGATCTTAATTTCGACCACGGCGTAACTGATGCAAACGGAGATGAAGTTTTCTATAGCTTTTGCGCGCCATTTGTGGGAGGTTCGATTATCGTTCCATTCCCGACAGGAGCTGCTCCTCCACCTTATACAGAGGTTAATTTTGTCAATCCACCCTATTCGTCACAAAGCCCAATGGCTGGTAATCCAATAATAACTATCGACCCTAATACTGGCTTGATTACAGGGCAACCTGAAGCACTTGGGCAGTACGTGGTCGGCGTATGTGTAGAGGAATACCGTAATGGGACTTTACTGAGTGTCACTAAGCGAGATTTTCAGTTTAATGTTGTGGATTGTATCCAACCGACCGTGACGGGTGTTGCGACTCCTCCGACTTGCACAGGTGATGGAAACGGTTTTATTAATTTGACGGTGACGAATAGTATTCCGCTTTTTGCTTATGTATGGGACAGCGGTACTACTACCGGATTGGGAATTGGCAATGAAATTAATGGACTAGCAGCAGGGACTTATGATATTACCATTACAAATTTTGATGACTGTATAGCAACGACAACCGTTGAGATCGTCAATCCGCTTCCGCTTGAGGTAACTGCTATCGGCTCAAATACAGCGTGTAGTGGTTCGACAGGATCAATTGAATTAACGATTAATAATGGGACACCTGCTTATAATTATAACTGGATGAATATCAGTGAAGGAGGTAATGGCGCAGGTAATGTAGGAGGCGGTATAATTCCAAACCTGGAATCGGGAACTTATTTGATAACCGTGACAGATGCTCAGGGCTGTACAGATGAAACTTTGGCAGAAGTCGTGCAAAGTGCCAGCTTAGATTCAGAAGTAGCTGCCGATTCTATCAATTGTAATATTGGGCAAATAGAATTCAGTGCCGCAGCATTTGGCGGTACTGCGCCATTCAGTTATATTTGGAATAATGGCAGCACTAGCTCTATGCAGATCGCGCCTTTTGGAGATGTTAGTCTTTATTCAGTTACGATTACGGATGTAAATGGCTGTATAGCGACCAATGAGGTGATTGCAGGTGATTTTGCACAAGATTCCGATGGTGACGGAAAAATAGATGAGTGCGATATATGTCCCGACTTAAATAATTTTTTAATCGGGACGCCTTGCGATGATTTAGACAGCTTGACTGTGAATGATGTTTATACTTCAGAATGTATTTGTGAAGGAAAACCATCCTGCGTAACTTTAGAATTGCGGGTCTTACTAGAAGGAGCTTATACTGATTCTACAGGAGTAATGCGTACCGAATTGAATAATGTTCGTGGATTATTACCTGGACAAACACCCTCTGGTATTAACCCACCAACACCATCAGGGCAACCCTATAATAAGCCGCCCTGGAACTATATCGGTATAGAAGGTTATGGTTGGACCGATGCGAATTATATCAATGAAGTTGTGGACTGGGTACTCGTCTCTTTCCGAACCGGAACTAACAAAAGCACCGAGTCAGCTATGGCTGCCGGACTGGTTCATGAAGACGGTTATATTTCTTTTCCGGGAGATTGTGTTTTACCTTATAAAGAAGGTGCGGATTCAGCTTATGTCGTGATTGAGCATCGCAATCATCTGGGCATTATGACGTCGGAGCCTGTTTATTTATTGGATTACACCTTGATTCAAGACTTTAGTTTATCGGATAGTTATAGAGATGCCACTAGTTATGGACAGAAACAGATGCCTTCCGGCGAATGGGTGATGTATGTAGGTGATGGCGACCAGACGATGGATTTTCCCAGTTATGATATCAATGGATTAGATAAAGCCATTTGGCAGGACTTTAATGGAACATTCGATATTTATGCCTTGCCGGATTATAATATGGATGGAGATGTGAATGGACAGGATAAGATATTATGGACAGAGAATAATGGAATCAGTTCAAGGGTTCCGAAGTAATTAGGAAATCGTCTGTCACATAGGGGTGATTCATGAATCACCCCTATGTGACAGACGATTTTTTTTTAAACTAAAGCTCCATTACGCGCACGTTTACGCATATTCTCTTTCAACAGTACTTTGCGTAAGCGAATAGAATTTGGCGTCACTTCCACATATTCATCAGCCTGAATATATTCTAGTGCTTCTTCCAATGTGAAAACAATTGGCGGGACTAATTTTACTTTCGCATCTGCTCCAGAAGAACGCATGTTGCTCAACTTTTTTGTCTTGGTTACATTGATGACCAAATCACCGGGACGGCTGTTTTCACCAATCACCTGACCTTCGTATATTTCAACATTTGCATTAATAAAAAACTTACCACGTTCTTGCAGGTTGTTGATACTAAATGGAATAGATTTTCCAGTTTCCAATGCAATCAAGGAGCCATTCTGCCGACTAGGGATGTCGCCTTTATGTAGTTGAAATTCCAGAAAACGGTGTGTCATGATGGCTTCACCTGCACTCACTGTAATAACCTGATTTCTCAAGCCAATAATTCCGCGTGAAGGGATTTCAAATTGAAGCAACATACGCTCACCTTTAGGCTCCATAGAAAGCATCACACCTTTACGTTTGGTAACCATCTCGATGACTTTGCCAGAAACATGTTCTGGTAAATCACAAGTCAGCTCCTCTATCGGCTCGTGTTTCTTTCCGTCAATTTCTTTTATAATAACTTGTGGCTGACCAATTTGTAATTCATAGCCTTCACGTCGCATTGTTTCTATCAGCACAGAAAGGTGCAGGACACCACGTCCAAAAACTCGAAAAGAATCTGCAGAAGGTGTCGGTTCTACTTTAAGAGCTAGATTTTTTTCTAGTTCTTTTTCTAGTCTTTCCCGCACATGACGAGAAGTGACAAACTTTCCTTCTTTACCAAAAAACGGAGAGTCATTGATGGTAAATAACATACTCATTGTCGGCTCATCAATAGTAATAGCTGGAAGAGCTTCAGGATTCTCCGCATCCGCAATCGTATCCCCAATCTCAAAACCTTCTATTCCAAACACAGCACAAATGTCGCCCGCGTGTACTTCCTGTGTTTCTACTTTACCCAGTCCGGTAAAGAGATACAAACCACGAATATTATTGTGTGTAATTTTTCCGTCTTTCTTTACCAATGCCACTCGTTGCTTGGCTTTCAGTGTGCCACGTTGTAATCGCCCGACGGCAATACGGCCAATATAAGAAGAATAATCCAGTGAAGTTACAAGCATCTGCGTTGTTCCTTCTTCTGTCTTAGGTGGCGGAATATGTTCTACAATAGCATCCAGCAACGCTGTAATATTATCTGTTTTTTCCTTCCAGTCATTACTCATCCAGCCAAATTTGGCAGAACCGAAAACAGTAGGAAAGTCCAATTGCTCTTCTGTAGCATCAAGATTGAACATTAATTCAAATACAGCTTCCTGTGCTTCATCCGGTGTGCAATTTTCTTTGTCTACTTTATTGACGACAACGATAGGCTTCAAACCCAGTTCCAATGCTTTTTGCAAAACAAAACGAGTTTGCGGCATCGGACCTTCAAAGGCATCGACCAATAATAATACGCCATCTGCCATATTCAATACCCGTTCTACCTCTCCACCAAAATCACTGTGACCAGGGGTATCAATGATGTTGATTTTAGTATCCTTATACATCATTGAAGCATTTTTGGATACAATGGTAATGCCTCGCTCTCGCTCCAGGTCATTATTATCCATAATCAGTTCGCCAGGTGTATCGCGGTCGGTAAATAAATCGCCCGCATGTAGCAACTTGTCGACTAGGGTGGTTTTCCCGTGATCTACGTGTGCGATAATGGCTATGTTTCTAATAGATTGACTACTCATATTTGATGCTGAATAATAAACTGTAAATGATGATTTAATATGTTGTCCAAAAAGACGCGCAAAGGTATGGTTTTTTAATGGTTAAACGTAATTGTGAGTAGATAGTTTCTTATTTGTCACAATATTGATTTTTAAAGTGCTGTAAATTATACTTTTATACAGAAAATGAAATATAAACCATGTCTCAATTTTAGCCTATCTGTAAGACTTTAGAGCTTATTGTCATTCAATTTGGAGACATTCAAAATATTCAAAAAATGTCGTCATGAGAATTGTCTTTTCTTTGCTTTTTATAGTATACACCTGTATAGCGTGGGGACAGACGCGCGAAGCAAAAATCGCTTATAATAAAGGACTAGAGCATTATAATATGAAAAATTATGATTTTGCTGCGGTACATTTTAGCGAAGCTGTATCAGAGTCGCCCGACTTTGTGGCTGCACATCGACTCACCGCTATATGCTATGAAAGAAAAGGAAATTATGGAAAAGCAGCAGAAAGTTATGAGCGGGTTGCACAACTAGAACCTGGCGACGAAAAGCTATTGTATAATATGGCATTGGCTTATAATAATAATGGCAATACTGCAAAAGCCATTGAACACCTAGAAGGCGCATTACGTGTGAACCCCAATTATACCAAAGCAAAACTAGTGCTGAGCGGACTACACGCGACAGCGGGAAATGATAGCGAAGCACAAAAACATCTTGAAAGTGCCTCGAAGTCAGGACCTAAAGATGGACGTATAGAATATCGCCTCGCAAGGTCATTATACAAACAAGAAAAATACGAAGAAGCACGAGTAAAAGCAGAAGAATCAGTCACCTGCAAATCAACGGCTGATGCAAATTATCTATTGGCTTTGATTTATGAAAAAACAAACAGTGAGCAGCAGGCACTGGCAGCTTATGACAAAGTATTGTTTTTGGATAAAAACCATTTAGATGCTTTGCTCAATGCAGGAATCATCCATTATAATGCAGGAACCTTCAGTCAGGCAGCCAGCTATTTTGACCGCGCAGTAGCCCTGAAACCTGAAGATGCAGAATTACAGCGTTATCTTGGACGCTCTTACCTAAGTGCCAATAAATCTAGCCTTGCCATTCCTCATTTGGAAAAAGTCATTCAAAACGATTATCAAGACGGAGAGACGCATTTCTTTTTGGCGAAAGCCTATGAAACACAAGGCAATGAAGCCAAGATGCGCAAACATTACGATATTGCCATAGCACAAAATTATGAAGGTGCGCAAAAAGCCCTGAATAGCAAGAAGACAAAAATTTATAACGAAGGAGTACTGGCCATGGATGCAGGTAATTCAAAAGAAGCCATTGCATCCTTTGAAAAAGCGGTGAGAGAAGACCCGAAAAATGCAAAATACCACTATAATCTGGCTGTCGCCCTGTTCAAATCAGGAGACAATCAAAAGGCAGAAGCCACACTAAAAAAGACCCTCGCACTGGACAAAAATCATGGTCGGGCGCATGGACTATTGGCAGATATTTATGCTGAAACAGGCAGAGAAACCGCAGCAGCGATTCATTACGAAAAAGCAATTGGAAGTGGGGATGCAGGAGGACATGTTTATTATAATTTAGGCAACAGTTATTATAATAAAGAACAGTATAACCAGGCCGCTAAAAATTATGAAAAAGCCATAGAAATGGAGCCTGACAATCCCGATTATTCTTATAATCTGGGCATGACATACATTCAGTTTGGCAGATTTAATGCAGCCATCAAGCAGTTTGAAAAGACATTAGAAATGGATTCCAGTCACCGCGAGTCTTATTATGGTTTAGGCTTGGCTTATCGAGATTTGGAAGACTATATGAAAGCCCTGAAAATTGGGCAGCAATTGGTGGAGTTGGATCCTGACTATGCTTATGGTTACCTATTACTTGCAGATATTTATAGCAAATTGGATGATTCTTATAATCAAGATAAATACCTGCGTATTGCAAAAAAAATGGATCCTAGCATCAATAATAAACTACTGAAATAAGGAAGATATTATATTGATTTTATTACAAAGAAGGACTTCTCCACTTGGGGAAGTCTTTTTTATAAGGAATAAGGTACATCAGGCTTCCAGCCTGATATTGGTTCGACTTTGCTCAATCAATTGCTTGTCCGAGCGAAACTGCCTGTATTGAGCGAAGCCGAAATAAAGGCAAGTCTGACCAATACCCTAACACTCCCAATACCCCAAATCACTCCAAATCCCCCAACATATCCGACAACATATCGCCGAAAGACAGTTTGGATTCCATTACATCCTTATTCACCACATTGAACTCTGACAAGCCATGTAGCACCAACTCCATGTATAAGTGCTTTTCACCTTTTGGCACATCAATGCTATTGACCAGTCGTTCCAGTCCGGCAACCTGTTCTAGTTGTTTTTTATAGTCTTTATCGGTGGAATCATTGAGTAAATCTACCACATTTCCATTGGCAAACCACATTCTGATGGCGCCATAAGGATCCCGTTCTTCGCCTTTTTTCAGTCGGTCAGGATGCGGAAAAAATTCCAGGAATTTTTTCTTTGTGGCTGTACCCAATAAATTCATAGCCACGACATAAGGGCCTTCCTGTTCGCCTTCGTACACCAATTCTACCTTGCCGGTAATTGCCGGAATGACACCCCAGAAATCAGTAACACGAACATTGGTTTTTTTCTCTTTATTGATAAGCATCCGTCGCTCGGCAGTACTAAGTAGATTTTCATAACCTGAAATGGTCAATCGAGCAGACACACCGCTTTTTTCATCTATAAATTCGCTATTTCTTGCTGTAAATGAAACTTCTTCAAGAAGATCTTTCAGGATGTCAGCAACGTGGATGTTTTTCTGCTGATGCTCGGCAATGCGTGCTTCTTGTGCAGTAATCGTCCGCGCCAGTTCTATCGTCTTAGGATAATGGGTGAGTACCTGACTTTCAATCCGGTCTTTCAACGGTGTAATAATACTGCCCCGATTGGTATAATCTTCTGGATTTGCGGTGAATAGGAATTGAATATCCAGCGGCAGACGCAATTTAAACCCTCGAATTTGAATGTCGCCTTCCTGCAAAATATTGAACAAAGACACCTGTATCCGTGCCTGCAAATCCGGTAATTCATTAATCACAAAAATACAACGATGCGCTCTTGGAATCAATCCAAAATGAATCACCCGTTCATCAGAGTAAGGCAATTTGAGTGTCGCTGCCTTGATAGGATCTACGTCACCAATCAAATCCGCTACGCTCACATCTGGAGTCGCCAGTTTTTCTACATATCGCTCCGAACGGTGCATCCAGGTTATGGGCGTATCATCTCCTTTCTCCGCAATCAAATCCTTTGCATAACGAGAGAGTGGCTGTAGTGGGTCATCATTGAGTTCTGAGCCTGCTACAACGGGAATATATTCGTCTAATAAATGCGTGAGTAATCTAGCGATCCGTGTTTTTGCCTGTCCGCGCAAACCGAGCAACAGCACATTATGCCTAGACAAAATCGCTCGCTCTATATCGGGCAGTACCGTATCATCAAAACCCAAAATGCCTTCAAAGACGGTTTCTTTTTTTTGTAATTTTTCAATCAAATTGCCCCGCAATTCTTCTTTGATGGATTTTGATTGATAAGCTGACGCTTTCAATGCGCCTAGTGTGTTTATTTTCTGCATAGTTGAATTGTATTTGACATTAAAGTCACAGACACATACAACGTTTTAGCATAAAAATTGTTCTTACCTTCGTCCAATAAAGTCTAATTACTAATCACCAATTGCGAAAATATGAAAATCTGGAAAAATGACTTTACGCTAGAAGCCCTCAATACTACTTCTGAAAACACAATGGTCTCTCATGTTGGTATAGAATTTAGCGATTCTGGCGATGATTATCTATGCGCAACGATGCCCGTGAATGCACATACGGTACAACCTTTTCGCATTCTACATGGTGGCGCATCTGTTGTGCTAGCGGAGACTGTAGGTAGTGTAGCTTCTACTTTGTGTATTCAGGAAAGTGGAAAAACGGCGGTAGGTGTCACAATCAATGCCAGTCATCTGCGTCCTGCAAGAGAGGGAAGTATCGTGACGGCTACCTGTACGCCTATAAAAATCGGACGGACGACTCATGTTTGGGACATCAAGATAAAAGACGAGAAAGACCGAATGACCTGCATTTGCCGACTGACGATGGCTGTGGTGGAGATTTAATTTAATTACGAATTACGAATGGGATAATTACGAATCCGGGCAAACACATCAAAATTTTAGTCGTGTTCTATCAAAGCATCGTTGAGCAAATTCCGTTGTCGTCAGACGAATTCAGTTGAAAATACCGCATATTTTCGGGAACAAACCACTAATTTTAATCAAATCCTTCGTCTGCCGACTATTCCATACTTTGAACACCGCATTAAATTTAAATTTGGAAAATGAAGAAGAAAAGTCGGCTGACGATGGTTGCTTATCCACACATAATGATGATTTTCAGGACGATGAACTCCTGAATAAATTGAATCGTCATACGACTCAGGTTGCTTTTTAATTTGATGCGTTTACCCTAATTACGAATAGCTAACCCAAGTTGAAATAGTAGCCCCCAATTTTACATTTTCACGGTCAGTAGTTTATAGGGTTTATAAAGTTTACATAGTTTGATAAAGACGTATTTTGCTTCGCAAAATAATCACTATTGTATAAACCCTGTAAACATATAAACTTCTTTGACCAGCGTTGATAAGAAGTTGGGGGCTACATATTCAACTTGGGCTAAGAGTTGATTTCGACTTCGCTCAACCAACTGACATTTCGGTTGTCCAGGCGAAGCCGAGGACAACCAATCACCAATCACCAATCACCAATCACCAATCACCAATCACCAATCACCAATCACTCAAGCCCAAAAAACTGGTCAAATACTTCAAAAAATGCCTTTGGCTCTTCTAAATAAGGATTGTGTCCACTATTTTCAAACATGACAAACTGCGCCTGCGGCATGAATCTTTTGTATTGCAAAGCATACTCAGGCGTGGAAACACCATCATATCGTCCAGCTACAATTAATGTAGGAGACTGAATGGTTTTTAGTTGCCTTCTGAAATCTATATCACCAATACAGCCAGTTACATGAAAATCGCCATCTCTGCCGACCATCGTGTAATACACCTCGTCGCTCCAGGTGCGCTTTGCGTCTTTGGGCGTAGGCTGACTGAATTTTGTATTATGGTAATAAATGTATTTCGTTGGAAAACTACCATACACTTTTTTAAATTCGGGGTCGCTGGATACATAACCTTCCTGGCGCAGCGAATCGACTAGTCTCCATTTTTCTGGAAAGTGTGTTTTGGAATAAAAATTATAGGTATCACAATTGGCTTCCTGCCACATCAATCCGCTGTGGAAACCATTAATCAGAACTATTTTATCAATAGAATTGGGATATTTCAGTGCGTAAGCCTGTGCGACTACCGTGCCATAAGAATGACCAACCAGCGACCATTTTTTGAGTTTTAGTGCTTTGCGAATACTTTCCAGCGTTTCTACATCTCCATCGACTGAATATTCCTTAGCGTTCTTGGCATCTTCCGATAAACCTCTACCCAGTCCATCAAAAAAAACGACCTGCATATCTTTATGATAATGCCCAAAATTACCTTGCAAATAATCGTGTGAATTGCCTGGTCCACCAGCTATAAATACAACAGGATTACCCTTGCCCATCGTTTCGACATTGATGTTATAGCCATTTATCTTGAAGGATTTTGGTTTAAATACATTGACTTTTTGAGCTTGTAGAGAAAGGCAGCCCAAAATCAGCAGGAGTACAGCTTGAATTTTCATAATTTTATAATTTGCTTGTAAACTGGGCAAAAAATAAAACTTATTTATGATTATCAGACTATTTAAAAGGAATAATTTGATAGCGTAATGAAAATTGAAGACCGGTATTTCCAGTATCCTGAAAACTTTTTCGATAGAGCAGGTCTATCCCCAGACGTGGCAGAGGAAAGTAAACAATGCCTGCAAGTACACTTGTATGCCAGATGGAACTCCAGTGGCCATCATATCTGGCTTCATAGAAAGTACTCAATTCAGGGTCAATTTCCATGTTATAACTAAATTCATAAGACCAGCCCGATGTATAAGCAAATTCCCCGCCTGCTGCCAACTGAATTTTTGGATGTGGGCGATAAGTAAATAATATAGGGGTTTTAAAATAATCTATTCTCCAGGTATGGATGAGTTCAAAGCCATCAGGAGCAGGAGCAAAATATGAGGTATCTAAGCCCATATAAAATAAGTAGTTATTGTCTTTTATAGATATGCTTTTCCTACGAATATAATTCAATCCCGTTTCCAGCCCAATTTTTTCATTAAAACGATAATTGGCAATAAGCCCTGATGTAAGCCCTAGATGATTAAACTTATCCATACTTGCTACACCTACTGTCAGGCTATAGGTCTGTGAGCGTTTTTGAGATTTGGACATCTCTCCGTTTTGTTGTGCATGGACAGACATAAAACTCAGACAGGCTGCCAAAAGGATGATTTCTATTTTCATGGAATTTTTTTTATGATTAAAAATTACCGAGGTGCAAATTGATAAAGAGCAGATAACTGGAATCCACTATTAAAATGCCCGCCTTTATCAGCGGTAATGTCTGTGAAGCCTTGTCGGTAATGCAGTCCGAGTCCTAATTTGGGTATTGGATAATAGCGTATTCCTGCTTGTAAATTTGCATCAAATTTCTGAAAAGAAGAACTGCTGCGCATCGACGAAGTGCCCGTAAAAAGAGTTGCATCATTTTGTGCAAAACTATTAATCAAAGCCCCTGTCTTCCAAAGGTAAGCGAATTCTACTCCGCTATGTAATTGAATTTTTCTGTGAGGCTTATAGGTGAAGCGTATTGGCATTCTGAAATAATGGAAAGAATTAGTTTCAAATTGATTAATAATATCTAGCTCTTCGCTTTGTGCAATATTAGGGTCGCTGACTGTTTCTATATTATCAGAATTGGAACCAGTATTAATTGCCGTACTATCGGAAACAATATAAAATGTAATCGGTTTTTTCGACCATGCATAGTTCAAGCCTGTCTCTATTCCTATTTTTGAATTGAAACGATAATTGGCGACAAGCCCAGTAGTCAGTCCGCCAAAATCACTTGCTTGGTTACTGTTCATTGTCCCTAGCATCCAGCTATACGTTTGTGAAAATTTATGTGGTCTGGGGAATTGGGGAGATTGTGGAATTGTGGGATTGTGGGATTGTGGAATTACTGGATTTATACTAGCGACTGAAGTTGCCTCCTTCGTATCGGCGACTTCAGTCGCCGCTTGAATGTTGTTTATCTTGGCGACTGAAGTCGCCTGTACATTTTTATCTTCTGTGCCGATGACCTTAGCTGTCGTAGGAATATTATTTTTCCTGACAACTGAAGTTGCCGCTGGAGGGTTGTTTTTTTTGACGGCTAAAGTCGTCAGTACTGTTTTTGTATCAGTGATTTTAGTTGCTGTTAAAGTATTATTTTGATTGGGGTTAAGATTAACACTGGCATTATTAGCCCTACTGTTTTTGTCATTATTACTACGACTGCCACTGTCACTGTCCAAAGCAATCGGTGCAACTTCAGTAATGGGAGAAAGCCCATTGACAACATAAAAATAAATGCCAATTGCAAGAAGGCTAAAAAAGAAAAACAACCAAAAGAACAGGCGGCGGTCTTTCTTATCTTTTACAGGCATTTCTTTATCAAGAGTTTTCCGCATTTTGCTCCAGGCAAAATCGGTAAATTCCTCGTTGATATTTTGTATGTGTTCTTTTTCGGACATAAAATGTGGTGTTCTTTGTATTTTTTATCTTACGTAATTATGTTGCTCAAGCAAGTGCCTGAGTTTTTTTCTGGCTTCGGATAAATGCCATTTAGACGTTCCGTCGCTAATATTTAATTTTTTTGCAATTTCGGGATGCGTGTAGCCTTCTATTGCGTACAATTTGAAAACTTGCTGCGTAGCTGGCGGGAGTTGTCCAACCAGCCCCATAATATCATTTGCATACAGGTCTGCGTGGGCTGTTGCTTCGAGTTCACTATCTTTTTCTTCTAGTACAATACGTTCTAAATACTTTGAATTTTTTCTAAAATAATCTGAAACGCTGTGATAAACAATTCTGCGTATCCAGCCTTCCAGTGAACCTTTAAATTTAAAAGTATCCAGCTTTTTGAATACCCGTAAAAAACCATCATTGACTATTTCCAAAGCCTGTTCTCTATCATTGGTATAACGTAGGCACATCGCTATCATTTTGGCAAAGAATCTCCGATACAACAACTCCTGAAAGAGTCTGTCGTTACGGATACAACCATCCACTAATTCACGGTCGGAATAGTTTTTTGCCATAGCTTATTATAACGATGAATGTTGAACGATGAATGATGAATTTTGTACTCATTTTGCTATGCAAAATGTCTAATATTCATCGTTCATCATTTATAGTTCATCGTTCTCCATTCATCGTTTATCATTCATCATTACTTACCGGGTGCGGGTTCGTAATTTCTCCAGGTGAAAGTTGGTTCACCAGCACGGTCAAAGAAATCACCGCAGGTATTGACGCCTGCAATGCCGCCCATCGTGCATTTTTTACCTTGGTCGCAAGTGTATAAAGTCACCATGCCATCAGCACAACCTACACAATTATTATACAAAAAGAAATACGCGCCATCTAGTTCGTAGCGAGTAATTTCTGCCTTTACACCTGCTGGTATGCCTTCGGTCATTGCTTTGAGCCAGGCTACATCTGCGACTGGATCTGCTGCATCACATTTAAGGGTGTTTGCAGGTGGTTCTTCATCGTCGCCATTATTTCCATTATTGGTAGTTGTCCCGGTATTGCAGGAAGCTGCCATTAATAGTGGCATGGCAAAAACGATAATCAAGTATCTGAACATGATAAAAAATTTGGTTAGAAAAGATTGTTTACGCTGCTAATTTAGGAAAACAAACTCAAACTCTCCCGATAATTATCGGGACAAAAAGCAAATTCAAATTCAAATACATTGTTTATTTTTAGTTTTCACTAATCGTTTTTATAATATCCTCGACTTCTTGTTGTGTACTTTGGTCATAGTTTATACTCAATGCTTCTAGGAAATCATTGCCTTGTTTTATATATAATCTGCCAGTAGAAGTTATTGCTGTATCGTGATAAAGTATGGCAAAAATCTCATTGGTATCATCACAAAACTCAACAACTTGAGACAATAATAGACCACCTCCGGTACTTATGACTTCAATAGATGCTGGAACAGGATCAGCGAGTAGATCTCCAAAATCCTCACAATACAATGGAGCGCAATAATTATAGCTGAAATAAACCAGGCTGTCTGTTCTATTCTTTGCAAAGAAATTGCCCTCAAATCCTACCATGCCTATTCCTTCATAATTGGCAGGAAACTGTATGTCGTAAAGTGTCTTAAAGCTCTCTGTTATCCAGTTGGCATTTTGTTCTAATGTGATGCAGCTTGGACTTGGCTCTTCGTCATCGCAAGCTGTCCAAAAGCAGAGTACGATTAAGCCAGTTAATAAAATCAGTTTATTCATTGTCTTATAAAGTTTATTGTTCTTCAAGTAAGTGCCTGGACTCAACTAAACGCCACTTTTAATTTGGCTTATTGTCAATAATTTTTTTGAATTTGACGTTTGTATTTCCACTTAGAATAAGATTCCAAGTTTCAAATTCACTCTTTTGAAAGTATATTTATTTTCAAATCTTGAGCCGTCCCACCCGAGGCGGGTATAGCTAGCTTTTTGTACTTTATAACCCAGCGCAAGCGTGAAATTGGCATTGGGATGTCCGCCAAAACGATAGCCCAGCGAAGGATTATACATCAGTCCACCTTTTGCTTCTACGATGTTTGAGTTTTGGTCTTTTAAGGCAATGCCGTAGCCCAGATTCATAGAATAAAATGGAGAGACTTTCTTTTTTAGAAAATAGCCACGGGCTTCCAGATAAATAGGTAGGACATTATGACTACTGCCGATTTCGTAAGCGTCTATTCCAACACCAAGACCTGCACCAATCCAGCGATTGTGCTGATAACCCATGACATGGTGTAAACCAAGCCCAGATACCCACCAACCCCATTGGTCATTGCCCATAGGCATATTGAAGTAAGTCTCATTATAGATACCGTTCTCTTTAAAAGCATACTCGCGGATAAGACGCGCTTTGGGGCCAGAAGCATGGATGTTTTCCTGCACGACTTTCAGGACTTGTTCTGCTGGGAATGTAATCACCTGACCACCAAGTATTTGGATTTTGACGTATTCGTCGTGTTTATATTCTACGAGTTTTCCGCGAAATACACTACCATTATTGAGATAAAGGGCATCTACATACTTAATGTCTTCAATTTCTGTTTGCGCAAAACTTTGTCCTATTGAACACAAACAAAGGAAACTGAATAAAGCTATTTTGACTATTTTTTTCATTATTTTAAATTTAAATGTGTTTTCGAGTTTTCGAGTTGCGTGCGGGTTACGAGTTTTCGAGTTGCGGGTTATGAACTCGCAACTCGCAACCCGCCAACCCGCAACTCGCAACCCGCAACTCAACAACCCGCAACTCAATTAGCCACCGGAATAACACTCAGTCGCCTCAAATCATTAACATCACTCGCATCAAACTGATACAAACCATCGCTACCAATCACCATGACCACAGAATTGGGAAGTGCAATGACATCATAGGTTGAAAATTCATTCATGCGATCGATTTCTGAAATATTCAGTTCGTCTGTAGCATCCATTACGCGTAAGCCACTATCGCCATCACAGACATACAAAACGTCTTGTTCTGTAATCGCCAATCCATGCGGATTGTCCATTGGATAAGTCGCCAGTAATTGCGGATTGTTTAGGTTGGATACATCCACAACATCCAGTTGATTGGTGAAATTCTGACAAGGCGTGCCGCCGCGCAGCGTGATATAAGCTAAGTCATCTTTTACGACAACTGGATCACAAGCCTGCGCATGTTCAAATACGCTCAACAGCGTTGGATTAGAAGGATTGGCTACGCTATAAATAAACATGCCCGTTTGTGAGCCAATAAACAGGTTGTCGCGGAAAGGATAAATTGTCTCAATTCCCCAGCCGATATTCACTGTGCCAGAGAGGTTAGGGCTGGTTAAATTGACAATGTCAAATACATTAATGGCGTTTTCTGTTACGGTATAAAGGAAGTCCTGATACAAAGCAAAACGCGCCATAGAACCGCCTTTACCTGTAGAGCCAAACTGACTAGAGCCTCCGCCACTGCTCACATTGGCATCTGAATTTGAAAGGGTAGGAGAGAAGCCAGCAGAGTCGCAGTTCGAACAGCCACCGCCAATACTGCCACAAGGCAATTCTTCCGTCACTTCTTCTTGGTCATAATACACCAGATGTCCTAAGTCCTGATCTAGCGAAATAGAAGGAAAAACCTCCTCTGTGCGCGTCATCAATACTGGGATTTCAGGATTGCTGATGTCAATAGATAGCAGGTCAATATAATTGTCGGCATAGAGGATATTGTCCTTTACTGCCATATCCATATTGCCGGGAATCTGAATGAAAGCCAGATTGACTGGATTGGCGGGGTCGGCATTATCAATAACATGCAAACCTTCGCGAAATTCATTCAACAAGATATAATTTTGATAAAAATAAATCTTGCCCGGCTGTTTCAGTTCCCTTGCGGGCAATATCTGAATGTCCTGACGAATGTCGTCAATCGTTTTATAAACTGGGGTGTATTTAATGTAGGTGTAAAGGGAGGTACATTCATCCTGAATGCAACTTTGCAGACTCATCGCACCTAAGACGAGCAGTACAGCTAGAATTTTAATTGATTTTGTCATAATATTGATTTTTAATGTTTTATATGCTTGTTTAAAATTGACTTAGGATATCCAAGTGTTGATGTTATGCTTGACCTGCCAGACGCCATCAATTTTTTCCAGTAGAACGATAAAACCAGCAGCGCATAGGTAATTACAGTATTCACCATAATGTACAATGGCTTCATCAGCCCCATTTGTGGCAGGTCGCCCAAATTGAAGATAACCGGAGGACTGTTCATATTTAGCGTAGTAGTTGTTCCAGCCATTACCACTGTCGAAAAAACAATTTAATTCTTCTTTGTTGATCATTACATTCGTTGTATTAAACTGTTCGTTCCAATACCATTCTATATCATTTTTTAAAGCATAATTGCTTACAGTCGTGGAGTCATAATTAATACCATTATCACTTAGAAATGAATGACTAAGCTCTGCACAAGAAGAGCAAACTTCAGTGTATTCTACAATATGTAAAAAGCCTGTAGTCGAATAATGTTCGCTCAACACAGCTTCTATAATGTCATATTCTTCTTGGTTGCTAATATTTCCGTTTACATTTTCTACATCTTCACATTCAATTATTTGTGAAGTGTCATCTGATTTTTTACAGGCAAATGCCAGCATACAAATCAGGGCAATGGCTAATAGGTTTTTCATAACTTAATGTTGACTAAAATGAAATTTTATCTTTACTTCCTTGTACACTTAGAAAGACAGAGGGGTTTTTTGAAAGGGTTGGGTAGGTTTAGTTTTTTTTTGAAAATAATGCAAAAGACCTGACAGGTTTTAAAAATCTATCAGGTCTTTTTGTTTGTGTATCGTCCAATTGGAAAACTATTATCAGTTACATTTTTATCATTTTATGAATATTGATCTGACCATTAAGGTTGTTGACAATAGAAATAAAATAAATGCCAGCTCCTAACGTATTGAGGTCAATAATCAAAGGTGCAGTTGTACCAGTATAGTCAGCTACTAATGTGCCATTGACATCAAGAACCTGAAGTGTATATCCACCAAAAACACCATCAATGACGACTTTGTCCACCAATGGGTTAGGGATAATTTCTATAGAATTGGCGGACGTGATGATGTGTGGGTCGGCAGCGGAACTATTACATGAGCTAAATGTGGAAGAGAGCGTATAAGTCGCAGGTGTATTGGAAGGCGAGAATCCGGTTTGTGCCCAATTAGCATCCCTTGTTATGAAGCCAAAATTAATAATATCGGTCGTGAAAGAGGATTTGTCAATTTCCACTTCAATTTCAGTACTGTTTTTTTGTACGTTGATTGGTGACCAAGCATCCCAAATCCAATCTGCTCCAGAACCTATATAGCTAGCTATATTATTGTTTTGTATTAAATAATTAAAACCCGTTTGTCCCCAATTACCGCTGAGATATTCGTTTCCGCCTGAATTATTATTGTCAGCATCCAAAAAGAATTGATTATTCGCTTCCAAATTACCTGTAACATAAATGTAAAAAGCATCGTTGTCATGCGTCGCTTTTATGGTGAAGCCATTGGAAATAGATAGAATAGGAACGGAGGACCAATCACTGAAATTACCATCTACGGAAATACAAGTATCACAAGCATTCGGAGTACAGGCGTCATTATCGTCAGGGTCATTGCCTATGCAAACACCATCTGCATCAGCGTCGATGTATGTGCCATTCGTGCATTGGCAACTTGAATTATAAGTTTCGCCTTGTGTGCAGGAGTCGCCATCATCACAAGCTGTACCGATGAGCGCGTCGTCGATGCCGGGGCAGGCATCGTCTGCATCGCATACGCCATCTCCATCCGCATCAGGACAAACATCACAACTCAATGAAGCGGAAAAAATGTGTGTCGCTGCATTGCTAGCTGGTGTAAATCCAGTTTGTGTCCAGTTGGCGTCTCTGGTTAGAAAACCGAAATTGACGACATTGGTATTGAAAAAAGATTTATCAATTTTTAATTCAAGTCCTGCACTGGTTTTATTTGCGCTGACTGTTCCTTGATACACCCAAATCCAATCGAAACCTGTACCGTTATAAGTATAAATGTCGCCGTTTTCTATCAGAATATTCGCGCCCATTTGTCCCCAATTGGTTGCGGTGTATTCGTTGCCGCTTGCATTATCATTGTCGGCATCCACAAAGATTTGATAACTTTGGTCGATATTGCCATCAATGTACATGTAGAGTGCGTCATCATCATCAGCGGCTTTTGTGGTGTATCCATTGGAAGTAGAAAGTGTAGCGATAGACGACCAATCGTTAAAATCATTATCTATAGTGATGCAGCCTTCCGAAACACCTCCAGGAACTTGAGTATATTGCACACCCGTTCCAGGTGACCATGCCCAGAGTCTGGGATTGGGTCCTTTATCTATTTCCATTCTCCCCCCAAAAGGCCAACTCATGTCAGCATTCATGGAATTCCAGGTTTGTCCGCCATCTTCTGAAGTCAGAAAACCTTTTGAATCTGCATCATAGCCACCTGAATGGTAGGCACTTCCCGAAGAGATATACAGCAAGTCGGAATTTGTAGGATGGATAGCAATGCCCCGCATAAAGTTGTCGGTATATAATTTAGTCCAGGTCAATCCGCCGTCATTACTTCTGTACATGCCTTTACCATTGCCATAGGCACTTGCGTAAACCCTGTTTGGAATCGCTGGATCAACTTTGATTTCAAAAACGCCATTCCAAACCTTTTCATTATTCCCTTCAAAAGTAGGGACAATATCATCTCTAAAAGCAGTGCCACTTTGTTGGTTGCGCATTTCAGGAAGTCCGGTTTGTGCCCAGTTCGTTCCGCCATTGGTTGAACGCCAAAAACCGTTTTCTCCACCAGCATACACCAATTGCGAATTAAATTCATCGACTGCTGTAAATTTTAAGCCTCCATTATTCAGCACCATAAACCAGGAAGCTCCATCATCTACAGACTTGAATACATCGCCATCCTGTGTGACAAATAAGGTTCTATTATTGACTGGACTGTTCATGTCCATAGACATGCCATGTGTCGTATTGCCTACATATTGTAATCCTGAATTACTCAGTTGCCAGTTTTCGCCATAAGCCGTACTTTTGAATACCGCCCCGTCCGTAGATGTGCCTTCTTTTCCGAAAGTTGCCCAGACTACATTCGGTCTTGCGGGGTCATTTACGATAAAATTGACATTGGAGCCACCATCGGCATACCAGACATGTGCATCCGAATCGGGAATACTAAATGTCCATGACTGTCCTCTATCTCGTGAGTACCAAAACCCTAAATCATAATACCCGACATAGATGATATTCGGGTCTGTATCGCTTACCTCAATAGCATTTCCATTGATATTATCCATTCCTGTAGAGATGTGTTTTCCGGGACTGATTTCTGTTGTAGCAACATTGGTAAAATTAGCACCACCATCAGGTGTCACCCACGCCCATCCACCATAAGTAGCGTAATAATTTCCGGAATTAAATTCATCTTTTGTCACCGTCTTATTAAAGCCGTAAAAACTACTGACATAAGCATATTGCATTACGGGCCAGCCTTTTACCCAGTTTGACAAACTCCCTGTCTGATACCATGAGTTACCGTTATCCCATGTTTTCCAAGTTCCCATCAAGCCATTAGGGTCACCCAATGCAGATATAAAATTGGTCACACTTATTTCATTCGGGTTTGCTGTACTTACATTGATAAATCCCGTATAATCCCCGATTTGATAATAATTCCAACCGGCGTCATTACTCCGATACAATTCTCCCGTACTTGCATCGCCGGCTGCATAATCCCACACTCCATTGGTATTACAACCATTCGATTGAAAGGTGCTGGTAAAGACAATTTGCTGATTGGTCGGATGCAAGTCAAAATCCAAAATATCGCCAAGATTCTGCGCTACTCTCGTCCAATTCCAACCACCATCCGTTGATTTGTACAGCCAGGGATTACTACAATTGTACCTGCCTTTTCCCAACAAAGCATAGACCAAATCATCATTTTGTGGGTGTGCCATCATCCGCATGATACTTCCCTGTGCGGGTAAGCTATTTCCGGTCAGTATAAACCAATTATCGCCGCCGTCAACGGTCTTTAATAAGGTAAGATTTGGACTCCACCATTCATGATGTGCGGCATATCCTTTGTTTTGATTGACATTGCACATTTCGATGGCTTCCACATAGCCCAAACCACTATTTGCACTTACCTCGATATTAGCTTGTGTTACATTATTTCCGCCATTATTCGTTTTGAAAATACCAGAACCCGTTCCGATGAAAAATGTATTGCCATCGCTTGCATGTGGCGCAAGGCTGGTAATATGTGTCCGAGTTAAACCCTGTGCCGAGCCAATAGGTGTCCAAGATTGTCCATTATCGACCGACTTATACACGCCACTTAAATCTGAGCCAGATAGGATTGTGCCGTTGGCAGTTCCCGTAATCATGGAAACTGCGCCACCTCCACCAGGGTTTGTTCTGACCCAATTTGATTGAGCATTGATTGTCATTTGTGTTGAAAATAAAATCAGAATACTAAGGAAAAATGTCCAACATACTCTAATCGAATCTTTTACGTTAGGTTTATTCATGTTTGCAGTATTTATATTTTTTAATAAAATGTGTGAGTATGTAAATGTAGCGATTACTGACAGGATTATTACATGAAAAGGTCGGAATAGTTTAATCTAATTTGTGGTGTCTTTTTCGTAATTAAAGCACTGCCTGCATACAAGCGGCGACTGAAGTTGCCAGGACGTTTGTCTAAAAAGACTTGGATGTAAAAAGACCTGATAGATTTCGAAAATCTATCAGGTCTTTTTGTGTTTGAAGGACACAGGGCTAAAGCTAAAGAGCCATCCACGCTCCATTATCTCGTTAGGGCAAACGGATCAAAATTATCTATTCTAAAATAGGCGAATATGGCGAAAAACATGTCGCAGCTACGCAGCTAAAATGCTGTTGGTTAACTATTTTCTACAAACGTTTAGCATCTACGAAGCTAGTTTAGCACTCTTTTTGAAAATACAGCCCCATTCGGGGCGAAATGTTTGTGGAAATATTGGGTGTTAAGATTTTTTAAAGCTCCGTCAGGTGCGACATGTTCAATGTATACGTTTTTGCGATTGCCATATCAGAAGTGCGTATAGGTTGTTGAGTTTCAGAAAGGGGATAGTTCTTGGTAACTAGACTGGTCAAATGATTGAATTTAATTCGTAATTAACCCATTCATAATTCGTAATTCAAACCCTAACCCCAATCCACCGCTTAGAATACAAATACCAAAGACTAATCGCAGACATCACCAGCCAATACAAAATCTCAGCAGACCAGGCGAGTTTCAGACCGCCCTGCAGTACTTCGATGACGGTGTAAATATAGGCAAGATAGAAAACGGCACAAACCGTCTGAATATACAAGCTGACCTGCGTAGCACCTGTGCCGACTAAGCCATTGAAATAAATAGAACCCGCAGAAAAAATCAGCAGAATCAGACCCAGAATGGGAAGGGTAGGGCGGGCGGTAGCGAGTACCTGAACGTCAGGCGTGAAGAGCGACATGATAGGATCGGGAAAGAGCAGCATGAGTCCTGTGAGCGTAAGTGTGAAGAGAAAGCACAACCAAGCAGTTTTATTGATGACTGGAAAAACCTGGTCTATCCGCTTCTGTCCGATGACATTGCTGACCAAGGTATTGATGCCCGTAGAAAAGCCCCAGCAAGGAATGGAGAGCACCAGATAAACCATGCGCACGACATTGCTGGCTGCTAGTTCGCGCTCGCCCAGGTTCTCTACAATGCTGAAAAACATAAACCAGCTACCCAGCGATACAACCATCTGCGCAACAATAGGCGCAGACACCCGAAACTGAGTTTTGATGATAGACAGATCAACTTTTGGAAGTTTGAATAAATTGTATTTTCGGAGGTTTTTATCGAAAAACATATAACACAGAAACAGTCCAAAGGCAGCCATTTCTGCAATTGTACTGGCTAAGCCTGCGCCAGCGATGCCCATTTCAGGAAAGCCAAATTTGCCAAAAATCAGGGTGTAATTGAGAATGATATTGACAATGCCCAGAAAAACAGTGACCACCAAAATAAAGCCTGTCCGCGAGATGCCTGTATAAAATGCAACAACTGCCACACCAATATAGCTAAAAAATACGCCCCACATTCGGTAGTCGAGGTATTCCAGACTTTTGTAAAATATTTTATCAGAATTGACAGAAAGGGAAAAGAAATAATAAGCACCAAAGTACATCAGGAAAAACATAATCACCGACAGTGCCAACTCAAAATAGATAAGGCTATAAGTCGCTTTGGCCACGCCTTCGATGTCGCCTTCCCCATCGCGCCGCGCAATCATAATCTGCCCGCCCCGTGAAAAGCCAAAGCCAATTGCCGCAATAATGAGGTAAAAAACGCCCACAAAACCAATCGCAGCCAGTTCCACTTCGCCCACTCTGCCCAGAAAAATACCGTCTGTGAGGGTAATCACATTTTGTGCGGCACTTCCCAGCATAATAGGCGTCGAAATCGCCAAAATTCGTTTATACGAAACCTCTGCTTTCATTGTGTGTGGGGAATGAGGGAATGATTGAATGAGAGAATGATTAGATTTACTCATTTTATCATTCTCTCATCTACTCATTCATTCATTTTAATCTTCATCAAAATTGGCTGGTGGTCGGAATATTGAAAATCCTGATCAACGCCTTTAACTTCCAATACTTCAATATTGGGCGATAATAAATAAAAATCTATCAAAGTAGTGAAGGTCTTGCCTTTTTCATAGACGTCGGTGAGTTTGCGATTGGTCGGTACTTTTTCATCGCAAGCCCATTTCCAATTAGGGAGATAGTCTTCTTTGATGTTAATTTGTGAATAGCCTTCTCCTTTGCCTGGTGAAAAGCTATCATATTGAAAACCTGGCGGGCATTGATTCCAATCGCCACCGACGACCACGTAATTGCCTTTGTTATATTCTTTAAGTAAATAATTTTTCAAATATTCCATCTGTTGCTTTTTCATCGTACCATCATCATAAGCCGAATTGTGCGTATTGATAACAATCAATTCTTTGCCAGAAGCAGTAGGGTAGCGATGGGTCGCAAAACAGCGGTCTAGGTGAAAAATACGATCTGGCCAGTCGTAACTGCCAGGAAACTGATAACGGACGGATTCTGTAGGTTGAAAGCGGGAATAAGTCCCCAATCCGCTATGCATCTTACCCATAACGCGCCAAAACTCGCAGACGGGCAGCGGCACGCGGGCTGATTTATAATTGACTGCAAAAGTCGAAGCATAGCCAGGCAAGGCATCTGTATATTTCTGGTGGGCATTGATGTGATAACTGCGCTTGGAGTCTAGATCAACTTCTTGGAAAAGATAAAAATCTGCGGGATTGTCCTGAATGAACTGCACCGCGCCGTTCAGATTTTTCTCGACATTCTTTTTTGGTGCGCGAATCATCTTGCCTTTGGAGGTCAGAAAACCGCCACTGTCGTAAAAGAAATTGGACTCTGCGCCCAGTCCACTATAGCCGACATTCCAGTTGGCGAAAGTCAGCACGCTATCCTGTATCACTTTTTCATCGGACGTACTGTCTAAGTCGAGTTGAATGACATCGTCGGGCTTAAAATCGGTCAGCGTACCATGTATGAGCGCGACGACGACATACACGATGAATAACAGAAGGGCTAAGCCGATGAGTTTGAGTAGTAGCATTATTGGTTTCATGGTTTTCACTGTTTCATTGTTCTATTGTTAGATGGTTCGTGTTTTGTGCAGCAAAAAAATACAAGGTAGCAGTGCAGCAATGTAACAATCAAACAATTTAACAATCAATTTCAAACGAAATTGACAATTTCCCGATCAAAAGGACTCAATGCGGTGCCAGCTACTTTTGCTTCCGCTTCCACACGAAACTCCGACTTCACGCCACGGGAAGCTTTGGCAGCGCGTGCCAGCCCGCCAAGCAGACCACCGCGATCTTGTAAGGCGTCCATATTGGACTGTACTTTTTTGTAGGGCAATTCAAAATTGACGGATACACTTTCTTCGGGGTAGACCATAAAACCATCGTCAAGCAGGACTTTGCCCAATAGAAATTCTTCTGTTCTTTTGGCTTTTTTGCCGCGCCCATGTGTGTAGCGTTCTATCAATTTGACCTCAATATAAGCAATACGCTGCGTATTCATGGTGGTAAATTTCAGACTGCCTGTAATCAAGCCTTCTTTTAAACTAATTTCTTCCGGCAGGATGACTTTCATTTTGACGCCTTCTATGCCAAGAAGCTGCTTTATTTTTTTGAACATACTTTTTTTTTAATGATGAACGATAAATGATAAACGATGAATATGCCTGATTTTATTATTCATCATTCATCGTTTATCATTTATCGTTCTATAAAAGGCTAATTTAAGAGCAATTTTGCATTAACATGGAATAATTAGACGTAAAACAGTTGAATTTAGACAGATGTTCGCAGTGCAGTTGAAAGTATGGGCAATTTTTTTCAGAACAAAGGGCAAAATTTACACCTATTTCAAGTTCTGTAATATGCGTATCTTTGAATTGTTGTGTTCAAATTATCAAATAAAAACAACATAAAAATGAAAAACATCACGCAAATCACTCTCTTGTCTCTGCTATTCCCACTCTTCTTATCAGCACAGAATTATGAAAAAACGGTCGTAATGGGCTATAAGACGGAAAAAATTATCATTGCCAGGTAAATGAGTGTTTGGTGTCGGTGATTCGTAATTATCCCATTCGTAATTCGTAATTAAACAATTCGTAATTACCCAACTTCCAGCATTTTCAAGAGCCATTTCTTATCTGGAAGGTAGGCAAGATCTTCCATTTTTTTGAGAATGGCAGCTTTTGAAACTGTCTTTTGTCGTGCTAATTGGAGCATAATGCCCATGAAAGTCATGTAGCCTTTTCTGACTTGCGGGGTGACTGTCTCACTGCGTTTTAGAAAGATTTGAGAAGCTGCAATCAGGGATAACAAGGCTTCTGTTTCCTGTTGTTCATAATAAATTTTCATCAACATTTTACGGGCGTCTAAGTTGTAAAATATGTCGGTCGTTTCTACCTGAAATAGATAGGTCTGGGCTTTGTCTAATTCTTTTTTATAATAATAAAGGTCAGCCATATTATAATTGAAAGCTGTTTCTCTGAATTCGGGGGACAGCTTTTTGCTATACTCAACAATCATTTGTTCAGTCCATTCAAATTTGTGTAGTCGCAAACCAATTTTGGTGATATTCTTATAGGTGGTGTGAGGCAGGCGACCATTTTCCAGTAATAACTCATGGGTCAAGCCATAAACATAACGATTGAATAATTCTTCAAAATATTGATGTCCTTCATTGATTTTACGGATACAAAAATTAATAGTATATCCATACACTTCCTTCATTTCTTCTTTTGGAAACTGATGGATATATTCTTCTATTAAAACTTTTAAGGCTTCAAAATGAACATCAGGGCTTTTTTCGGTCAGCATTAAAAAAATACGATAATAAATACTGATAGGCGGCACGTCATCATGTGGAAATTGTTGAAGATAATGTGCTATTTCATCTGTGAGTTGGAGTTGTTCATCTGTAGAGAAGATATGTTTTCGGTCTAGTAATTCACAACTATATTTGAGCTTGTTTGCAAGGTAATACACATCAAAATAATCGGAAGCCCGTCGAAGCCGCTCATCTTGTTTACGTATTTGTTGTTGGAGAAAATACCTATTTTCCGAATCTGCCAATAAATAACGCTGATAATAAAAATCATTATTTCGATGCGGATGCTGCTCCAATTGAGTTGCTGTTTTATTGAGGATATAGCGATAGTGTTTGTCCAGATTTCGGCTGATATAGGAGTTGATGATGTGATATTGTTGCAAGCCTGTTTGCTCACAATAATGTTGATGCCCTATGAATTGTTCTGCTAGTTTTAACAAAAAACTCATGAGATAATTTAAGTGTTTGTCGTCATATTTTTGTTGAGGAAATAGGGCATTATATACATACTGTCGTTCAATTTTTTTCAAAGGAAAATGTGGGGCAATTTTTTTCAAATAAGCATAAAAAACAAGCAGTTCTTCATTTGTATTAAAAAATGGCGAGGCCACAAAATCCTGAAATTTTCGTAGTTCTGGTTTATTGAATGTTCTCAATAAGGCTATTAACTTGCTATCATTCATAGAATAATGTTGATTTTTTTTGATAAAATGATAGGGTGATTTTTTTATAAAAAACTATATGTCAATTAGTTGAATAATTTTTCAATTAAATTTTTAATTAGTTTTCATTGATAAATGCCTATAAATGTAGTTGTTTTGAGCGAAAAATCAGCCTATTTTTGAGTCATCAAATAAAACGAACTATGTTTAGTACAAAAATACATATCCAATCACTTCTATTTATTGCTTTAGTATTTTGCAATGTTGAAGTACAATCCCAGCAATTCGTCTGGCCAGGGGACATTAATGATAATGGGAAAACGACCAACGTAGATGTCCTGTATCTGGGCGTAGGTTTTGGAACGACTGGTCCTGCTCGGGATTCTATAAATTCAAGTTGGAGCGAACAAACTATTCCCAGTTTGTGGAATCAGGACTTTCCTGGCAACCCAGTTATGCCCATTAATTATGCTTATGCAGATTGTAATGGAGACGGGTTTATAGATCAGGACGATTTATTGGTCATTCAGCAAAATTACGGACTTGAAAATGGGGGAGTGATTCCTGATGATTTTATTCTCGCAGGAATAGGGGAACCGATACTTAGTTTTGGTCCAGTGGACACCATTATTACAGCGCAGAATACACAGCTTGTTTTTAATATTGAAGTAGCTGACGCCGCAGTTGATTTTTACGGAATTGCTTTTAGCATTGAATACGATACTGCATTTGTAGTAGCAGGGACACCAGCTTTTACAACCAACCCGCAATGGATCAATCCTGATCAGGTTCAACTGTTAGAGTTGGGGCGAGATAATGGTTTCGGCACCTATGATGTTGCGATCTGTAGAACGAACCAGTCACCAGTGTCAGGAATGGGCGGGATTGGTACTTTTTCGCTGATTATTGAGGATAATTTAATAGATATTGTCGCGCCAGGTCCTGATTTTAAATTGAACATTAAAGACATCCGACTGATTGATGAAGAACTAAATACGACGCCCGTAAACGGAGACTCCGTGTTGATAGACCTCATTACTTTTAGTGAAAATATCATTAAAGACAAGAACATAAAAGTATTTCCCAATCCAGCAAAAGACTATTTACATCTTGAATCCAAAGACTTGAAAGTCGAACAAATAGAGTGCTACAACTCACTCGGACAAGTCCTGTTTTCCCACAGAACAATATATGATTATTCAACGCGCATTCCACTTCCTGATCTGGTAGCTGGGGCCTATGTACTGAAGATTTACACCGAGGAAGGAATTGTCGTCAGGCAATTTGTAAAAAATGACTTTTGATTTTTTACATCTCAATTCGATTCCCTTTTTTCACAATAAAACTATTTTCATGATACAAACAAAACGCCTAATTAAACTATAAAAAATCAATCCCCGACATGATTCCATTCATTAAAATATTATAAAAACAAACAGATGAAAAAATTACAATTACTATTGACCCTTTTATGCTTTAGCAGCTTATCGCTAATGGCACAATCAACTGGCTCAGTCAGCGGCACAGTAAGCAATTCAGACGGCACACCGGTAGGCAATACCTATGTCGAAGTAACTGCAAATTACTGCGGCGTGACGCAGATAGACACCACCTATACCGATTCTACCGGCTACTATTATATTGCCTATCCAGATTTTGCAGCTTGCCCACAAGGTAGCGTGACGGTGATTAGCTGGTGTGCTAATTCAATAGTTACAGGAACGGGTGGTTTTCCTAATCCTGTTTCGTCCTATGATGTTGTCGTTGATTTGACTTGCCAGGGAACAGGCAGTGGTACTTGCACGGCTAATCTTAATTATCAAAACGTATTTTTAGATTTTTGGTTTTCCGGTTCGGCAACGGGCGGTACAGCCCCTTATTCTTACCTCCTTGATTTTGGCGACGGTGCGACCTCAAACAACCCAAACGCCTTTTACAATTATGCTGCTGAAGGGACGTATAATGTCTGCCTGACTGCAACAGATGCAGTGGGAGTCAGTTGTACAGATTGCACGCAGGTGACAGCAATAGACAGTACCAGCACTAATAATTGCTATATTTCTCAAATAAATGTACAACAAACAGCCATAGGCGGATGGGAATTTTTCCCTAGTGTGTCAGGTGGTACTCCACCCTATACTTATGCCTGGGATTTAGGCGATGGCAATACTTCTACTGTACAAAATCCGACTAATTACTATAACATATCAGGCGTAATTACAGCCTGTCTTACAGTCACAGATGCAGCAGGTGTATCTTGTAGCAATTGTGTCACCTTTACTGTAGGCGGCAATACTTGTATCGACCAGTCGCAAATAGATCCGAATATAGCTTGTCCAGCAGTCATTATTCCCGTCTGCGGTTGCGATGGCGTGACGTATAATAACGAATGCGAAGCAGAATACTGGTTTGGCGTAACTTCCTGGACACAAGGCTCCTGCTTCAATCAGCAAGACACCTGTCTCGACTGGTCGATTGTGGACTTTGGTGCCAACTGCCCCGGCTACGATCCCGTTTGCGGTTGCGATGGCGTGACTTATGATAATGAATGTATCGCTTACTATTGCTTTGGTGTCATCGACTGGACGCCTGGCGAATGTACAAACAATACAGACTCGCTTAACTGCGCAAATATTTGGGCAGAGTTCCAATACTTTGGCGTAGCAGGACAACAACCGGATACTTATGATTACTATTTTGCCAGTGCAGTCAGCGGCACACCACCATTTGCTTATTGGTGGGATCTCGGTGACGGTACGACAGATACAGGAGCTATCGTAGCACATACTTATGCTGCACCTGATTCTATACAGACTTATACCGTTTGTCTAAATGTCATAGATGGAGATAGTTGTACAGTAACCGTTTGCGAAACCATCGCCATAGATACCTCACCCAATGGCAACCTCGGCGGCAACCTCTGGGAAGGCGATAGCTACAGCGGCGGCATAGCAGAGTTTGTAGGCAATAGCGGACCAGGCGATCCATTGGAAGATATCACAGTCGTACTGTATGGAGCAGACCAAAGCACCATCATCGCTACAGACCTCACAGACGCCGATGGCACTTATGATTTCACCGGTCTATTCTTCGGCGATTATTATGTACAGGTCATGATTCCAAATATCACACATACACCCGTACACTATAAAATCACGCCCATCGTACAAACCAATATGGACATAGATTTTGTCGTCAATGATTCTGGCGTAACAACAGACGTAACAGCCACCACGTTCTTAGACAATCTCAAAGTTTTCCCAAATCCAATGAACGATGTACTGAATGTAGAACTCGAACTCAGCACAGCCAGCGACCTCACCATTCGCCTAACGGATGTCATGGGACGCAATATCTCTACAGCGCAAATAGCCGCAGCAGGGGAGCATGTTCTCTTACAATTGAATACAAATGACTTGTCAGCAGGCATGTATCTACTCAGCATTCAGGCTGGTGATGAGGTGATTGCTAGAAAGGTTTTCAAAGAATAAGGGTTTAAATTCAAACTCAAATTCAAAAAACAAACTCAAAAAAGTTTAGTTTAATGGGAGGCAGGCATCTTTTGGTGTCTGTCTTTTTTTTATGGGAAACTTATGTTGGTAGAATTACTTGAAATAATACATACTCAAAATAGTAATTATGAGTTGGATTAAAATTATTTGTTTTCCATATTTACATACAATGTAATTAAGGTTTTTACTCATTTCTATCCCTACTAGTTTAAATATTTCCGAATCAAGTACAGTAGCATTTTTGTCGAAATATGGAGCGTTAAATTCGTTCATTTTGGACATGTAATTTCCTGCTTCTAATCTTGATAGCTTTTGACTAATTTGATTTACTATACTATGTAGCTGAGTTATTTCCTGTTTAATTTGATTTTTACTTGTGACTTTTTGATCATATTCGTTTTTTACCTCTCTTAAGTTATCTGAGATTATTTCCTTTCCCTTTTGGATTATTTCTTCCGTATCGTTTGTTTTTAACGTATCCAGATAATCCAATAAATCGGAAGTAATGTGACTGACTAGATTGAGGTATTTTTCAGAAGGTAAACTACCTCTCATTTTTTCCTTTTCTAATAAATTGTACCTAAGTTCTATCGTAACTATTGTGTTATCATATGAAAAAGGAGAGTTTTTCTTTACTGTATTAATGGCTTCCTTAAAATTTCCTTCAGAAATTTTTTTCTTAATAAAATACGAAGTATTTTTTTTATCATTATTCATATTTCATAGTGTTAAATACAACTCAAAAATCACTGAAAATCAAAGCCTTGGTGTGTTTATTGGTTGGGGATTAGGAAATATTCTTATTGCGAGTTAGCTGTGTTTTATCGAATTTATCAGTTTTTTAGCTTAAATGGCTTCTAAATAGTTCTAAAGTTCAAATATAAGAAAAAATATCTTATAAACAGATCTGTGTATAATAAATTGCACTTTAGATCAACTATGCCAATCTAACAGAACGTATACATTCAACATGTTGCTATCTATGGAGTTGTACTTTTAAAAGTCCAGAATCAGCTCTATTAGGAGTGAAATGTTTGATAGAAAACAAATAGCGAATATCATTTAAAGTTCCATCGGAGTGGCATGTTGCAAAACATCAAGTCTGGATTTCGAGTATATAAATTGCAGAAAGCTCTGAAAGAGCGAAATATGTCAGCGAGGGATAACATCCCTCGTAAGAAACGAACAGCCTACAAGCCCTGAGGGGGCGAAATAAACATCTAGTGTACTGCTAAATGTCGCCCATGCAGGGCTTAGGTGGTGGGTTTGACTATCGATGGAATACTTCCATCGCTGACATATATTGCCCTTTCAGGGCATTCAATTCTTAAATCAATTTGTTAATACGCAGCCTTGTAAAAAGAAAGAAGAAGGTTTAGCAAACCAGCTTTTCGCAAAATCTCTCGCGCAGGTTTACGAAACCATTACAGGAATTGCAATACAGCAATCGCACAGAACGTACACATTCAACATGCCACCCCGAATGGAGCTATTATTTTGAAAAGAAAAAAAGAAGAAGATTGAGCAAACCAGCTTTCCACAAAAGCCCTCACGAAAGGTGTACAAAACGATAACACATCAACACATCAACACCACAACACCACAACACGATAACACAATCAAAACAACTCATGCAAATACATAGAATGCGGAAAGATAAAAACATGCACCATCAGCCAGATAAAAGAGCAGATACGGGCAGGCGTGACCAGTTTTGGATATTGTTTAGCGATTAAATAACCCAAAACCAGCATCAGCGGATCGAAGATAATCCGGTTGGGCCAGAACTCTACGCCCTGAAACCAATACTCCACCATGCCACCAGCCAGTCCGGTTTCTAGGTAATGTTCCACGGTTTCCCAAAGGAAAGCCAGCAACAAAACGCCGATAACATCAAAATGTCGGGTGATGAGATTAGCATCTTCAATACTGAAGTGTTGTTTGAAAATTTTGCGGTTATAATTGATAACAAGCGAACCGACGGAGAGTCCACTTAGTAGATGCTCAATCGTCCAGACATCCATCATGGCAGTGGTTTTCCAACCCCAGATTATTTCTAGCATCTTTAATTATTTAGTCCATAGTCCATGGTCGATAGTCGATGGCTGTAATCAGGAAAGCAATTTTTTCAATATTTTACGCATTTTGCGAAGCAAAATGTATTATGTATTTTCCATCGACCATGGACTATTGACCATCGACAAAACCGAAGGTTTTCGGGAATTTAGAGGTGTAACAAAGCCTTCCGAGCCAACAACTTCTCTTCCGTCTCTTCCCTGTCTGGGTCGGGAACACAGCAGTCCACTGGGCAGACGGCAGCGCATTGAGGCTCTTCGTGGAAACCTTTGCACTCTGTACATTTTTCGGGTACGATGAAATAAAAATCATCCATTACTGGAGCTTGCTCGGCTTCTACGTCTACCATAGTGCCATCTTCCAATGGAAGTTCGCCTGCTACATTTGTACCGTCTTTGAATTTCCATTCTATACCACCTTCGTAGATGGCGTTATTCGGGCATTCAGGCTCACAAGCTCCGCAGTTGATACATTCATCAGTTATTATAATTGCCATTTTCTTTATGTATTGTAGTGTTGTGGTGTTAATGTGTTGTTGTCTTTTTGCGACAGCAACGGAATACCAACAACATAACGTTGTTTTACCTCAAAGGTTGAATTCTTGAAGCCGCAAAAATACGGTATTTTTTGGAAAAAATCAGCTTCTATGTCATATAGGAGCAAGAATAGAAATAAAGTGTACAAATTCCAAGTCGAAATGATAGTGTTCACTTGGTACTAAATTCTTATTTTTGCAGCTATGATGACACGCTTAGACCGCATAACCTTATTAGCAAAATTGGGTACACAGCTCGGACAGTCGGACGAACAACTGGATGCTGCAATTCGGAAAACCCATCAGCACAACCGCTGGCTGACAGAAGAAAACACCCGACTGATGCTCGCTGCCATTCGAGAAGAATTGCTGGAGGAAGAAAAATTAAAACATTGGGCAAACCAATATGCCATTCCAGAAGGGCAGACAAGTAAGAAAGTCGGACTGGTCATGGGCGGCAATGTGCCTTTGGCGGGTTTTCAGGATTTATTATGTGTATTTGTTGCTGGACACCATGCCCTCATCAAATTATCGGAGCGGGAAAAATATATGATTCCCTATCTGATAGATGTGCTGACGGAAATAGAACCAGCAGCAGGGCATTATTTTTCTATCTTAGAACGACTGAAAGGTTTTGAAGCCATCATCGTAGTCGGTGGGAACGAAGATGCTTCCCATTTTCAGGCTTTTTTTCAAAAATATCCGAATATTATCCACAAAAGAAGGACTTCTGTAGCGATATTGGATGGGCAGGAAACGGATGAAGATTTTAAAAAATTAGGCAAAGATGCTTTCAGATACTTTGGATTGAGTAGTCGGAATATATCGAAATTCTATTTGCCGGAAGGCTATGATTTTGTGCCTTTAATGAGAAACTGGGAACGCTTTTCCGACTTGATTGAACATAATAAGTTTAAAAATAATTACGATTATAATTACTCTTTGCTCTTGCTGAATAATATTCCTCATTATTCCAATGGCTCTATATTATTGCAGGAAAATGTAGCTTTGTATGCCCGTATTGCCAGCCTGAATTACGAATTTTACACAAAAAAAGAAACGCTGATTGAGCAACTCAAAGAACGGGAGGCTGATTTACATTATGTCGTCAGCAAAACAGCAATTGACGGATTGAATACCGTGCCTTTTGGAGCAAGTCAAAATCTGTCGCTGCACAGCTATGCAGATGATGTAGATACTATGGAGTTTTTACTGAATCTTTAAAAGTTTAAGAATAAGTTTAAGTCTAACTAGGATGTTGCCCTCGGCAACACTTTGCTACTTAATTAGGATTTAAACTTAAACTTCGACTTAAGCTTAAACTTAAATTTCGACTTAAACTTAAAACCTAATTCACACTATGAAATACACCACACTATTATTATTCACCATCATTTTTATGACCTGTACGCCCGAACCAAAAATAAAAGACATAGAACTCCAGGGACATCGAGGGGTACGCGGACACGCGCCCGAAAACACCATCCCCGGCTTCCTGAAAGCCCTTGAATATGGTGTAGATGTATTGGAAATGGATGTTGTCATCTCTGGCGATGGACAGGTTGTTGTGTCGCACGAACCCTGGTTTAGCCACGAAATATGCTCTATGCCAGAAGGTGATCCAGTAGAAAAAGACCAAGAGGACTTTTTGAAATTATTTGGCATGTCTTACGATGAAATCAGCAGCTATGATTGTGGTTTGCGGGGCAATCCAGATTTTCCAGAGCAGCACCAGATGACTGCGAATAAACCGCTATTGAAAGATGTGTTCCGTATTATAGAAAAGCATATTGAGGACAAAAAATTACCACCTGTTCGTTATAATATCGAAATCAAAAGCCGACCAATGTGGGACAATGTATTCACACCATCACCCGTCAAATTTTCCCAACTGGTGTATGATGCCATCAATACTTCTGGAATGCTGGAAAAGACTTGTATTCAATCTTTTGATGTGCGTCCTTTGCAGCGATTGCACCAAATCAATCCAGGAATTATAATGGCTTTTCTGGTGTCCAATAATGATGGCATCGAAGCAAATCTGAAAGACCTCGGTTTTATGCCAGCCATTTATAGCCCAAATCACCTTTTATTAAATGCAGAAAAAGTAAAAATATTACACGAAAAAAATCTACGAGTCATCCCCTGGACAGCCAATGAGAAACACCACATCAAACGACTGATTCAATGGAATGTAGACGGCATTATCACCGATTATCCCAACCGCGTGACGGAGGTGCTACATGAGCTGACTTATGGGAAAGAGCAGTGATTGAGTTAATTAAGTGTATTGAGTTATTGATGACTGGTGATTGAGTTGATTCGTAATTAATCCATTCGTAATTCGTAATTAATTTATTTTAATCAAATTCGATTTTTATATTTGCTGAAGAAAACAATTCCTTTGCGTCTTCGCGACTTTGCGAGACATAAGGTCAGTTTTGATTTTAAATTTATTTCCTTCACTATTAAAAAAAGATACTCATGAGACTTGTATTTTTAATCCTTCCTTTCTTTGCACTTAGCCTATTGCTTAGTTGCGGTTCAGGCGGTGGAAATGCAAAAACAGCCACGCCGGTTAATGTAGGCGATTATGAAACGACCGCCTATCCTGGCGAAAGTGATTTATCGAAAGCCGTAAAGAAAAATGCACAGGGAGCAATTGAAGAAGAGGGCGACCTATTGGCTGGAAAAAAGCACGGGACTTGGATCAGTTACGATCTGAATCGGAATTATATCAACGAGATTGTCAGCTACCGCAATGGCGTAGAACACGGGGTAACCCTCAAGATGAATAATGGACGTCCGTCCGAAAAACTATATTATGCGAATGGGCTGATACACGGTACGCGTGAGCAATACAGCAATACCAATAAGCTGACCTTAAAATCCAATTATGTAAATGGACAATTAAGCGGCGAATCGGCTAAGTATTATCAGGATGGCACGATTAAAGAAGAATCTTTTTACAAAACTGGGAAACTAGATGGCAAAGCCAAATACTATGATCAGGAAGGTAAACTATTGTTTGAATATACGTATAAAAATGGGGTGAAAGTGGAGTAGTGCTGTTGATTTTTGAAAACCAATAAGTCCCCAATACGATTTGACATTTGAATGGGAGTTTGTACATTTACAACATAAAACAACAAACATGAAAATAGAAACGATGGCGGACTACGCCGCACGAGAAGAAGAACCGGAAATCTTATTTTGGGTGGGTTGTGCAGGCAGCTTTGATGCGCGGGCGCAAAAAGTCACGGTAGCCTTCACGAAGATACTACAGGCGGTCGGGATGAAATTTGCGATATTGGGCAATGAAGAAAGTTGTACAGGCGATCCTGCTCGTCGTGCGGGCAATGAATTTGTCTTTCAGATGACGGCATTGCAGAACATTGAGACTTTGAACATGTACAAAGTCAAAAAAATAGTGGCTGCTTGTCCGCATTGTTTCAATACTTTGAAAAACGAATACCCTGCTTTGGGCGGTAATTATGAAGTTGTGCATCACACGCAGCTTTTGCAGGAATTCATCAATGATGGGCGTATAAAAATGAATGAGGGCGGTACCTTCAAAGGCAAGAAAATTACCTATCATGATTCCTGTTATCTCGGGCGAGTAAATGGCGTCTATGAAGCTCCACGCAAAGTGCTGGAAACGCTGGATACCGACCTGGTAGAAATGAAGCGCAGCAAAACCACAGGCTTATGTTGCGGTGCAGGTGGCGCACAGATGTTCAAAGAAGATGAGGCAGGGGATAAGCGTATAAATATTGAACGCATCGAAGAAGCACTAGATACAGGCGCAGATATTATTGCGGTGAATTGTCCGTTTTGCCTGACGATGATGTCAGATGGTGTAAAAGCAAAAGAGAAAGAGGAAAATGTAATGGTGTATGATTTGGCGGAGTTGATTATTCAGAATATTTAGTAGGGTAGTAGAATCGATTTTAGTGCAGGTAACTAGTGGTCGATAGCCCGCAGTCGATAGTCCATAGCTATAAAATAACGGATACATAAAGCGAAACAGATATACACGGCAGGTTAAAACCTATCGCTTTTGCGAATAATAACGTGTATTTCGCAAAAGCAATTGTCCAAAAGGGAGGAGTTCTCTCGCATTTCTGTCGGTATTGATCTCTCTTCTCGCAGCCGAAGGCGGTCTCACAGCGCAGCGGTCTCTCTTCTAAATCAATACAAATCCAATCGCTCCACTCTACCCACATAAAAAATAAGGGCGCATTTAAAATTCAGCACAATATTTCGAGAAGGGGAGTAGTCGCTGCTGGAAAGCCGCCATTTTTCCTGATTGATGTCGAGTACACTAGCTGCACCTTTTATTTCTGCCTGAAACACAAAATGCTCCGACATAAAACGTTCCCAGCCAAATGTACCCGTGACGGAAGTGTCCAGAATTTTAAATAAATCTAATGCATTTGGTGGCGGGTTTTCAAAAGTAGGATTAAAGTCGGTATCAAACACAAAATCATCGACTTGCCCATTGATACTATAATCTTGCTGGGCATCATATAAAGCGGCCATCTCTACACCAAGTCCCCAGAAAAATTTGGAATCTCCGATGTCTTTATCGCCATTTGGAATACCGATAACACGCCGATACATTAAAGGAAATTTGAGGTAAGTCAAATCCAAATCCTTGCCGACCAAGACTTCCTGTCCTTCTACATCCCACACATCCTGATAACGCTGACTTTGCCAGGAAAAAACCACTTCTCCATGTATGGCATGTCCTCCTTTAAGCGTTACACCACCTACAGCACCAAGTGTGTAGGCATTGCCAGGAATAGGCGTCATTTTTTGCAGCCCATAATTATACTGACTCGCCACGAATGCTGTACCAACACCACCTGTAAAACCAAGGTAAGAACCACGCCGCATTGTCTGTGCGGTGATGGAATAAGCAAAGAGAAGAAAAAGTGTAATATGACAAAAACGTATAATCATTGTTTTAATATTGGTGTAAATTTAAGTAATTTTTTTGTAAACTGAATGGAGGAATGGGTTAATTACGAATTACGAATTCGCAATCCGCAGTTGAAGTTGTTTTAAGTTGTCGATAGTCGATAGTTGTTTTTATAAATATTTGTGTAAACAAATATTTAGTGATACCTTGACCACTATGCAAACAGGAATTTTTTTAGCCTTCGAACCTATATTCGATAAAGACGGCGAAACTTACGCTTATTATATCCAACTTATCAATAATACAATGTGGAAAATTGTATTTGATGGCTCGATGTATATCGGAGACGCTCAGTTTCCACTAAGCGGTAGTGTAGAAAGCCAGACTGCTGATGAACTCGACACCTTACCTAAATCAGACCTCAATGATTATCCAAATTTTGAACTGACCATCTGGCGATGGACAACTGAAGGGCAGGATGGGCGTGTCAACAAAAAGCTCAAACTCAAGCCTAAGCAATTCTTTAAAAAAATAGCAGATGCACCGATCTTGAATACCATGGCGCATGTCTATAAAATAGCAGACGATTTTGCGCCGCCTATTAGTCGAAGTGATACCCTTAAAGCTTACACGGAAAGCCAGCGTCCAGAGGAAGAGGAGTCAAAGGATGTCTATGAGCGGATGAAAGTAAAACTACACGATGTAGCAGCCAAAGCCAGTTTTCCAGAATCTCTTGATTTGCACATTTATAACCTAACGGACGAGTATAAAAAAATGGATGCCGCTGCTGCATTAGCTTTTCAACTGAAACGTTTTGAAGACTATATAGATGAAGCTGTGCTGGTTGGTGTGCCTTTTGTTTATGTGGTACATGGCAAGGGCAAAGGTCGCCTGCGTGAAGAAATTCATCGCCACCTAAAAGAGCATCCGAGTGTGCTGCGTTTTGAAAGTGGTTTCCATGAAGGCTATGGGGCTGGTGGAGCGACTAAGGTGTTTTTTTGAAGTGAAAAAGAAAAATCAAATAGATGAAATTAAAAGTAATATTACTTGTGTTTTGTACAATGGGATTTACACTTTTGTTAGTAGTTGGTTTATTGGAAAGAAACGTTGTCAGCTTACTGATAAATGAATCAGCAGATGTTACTGAGGATCACATAAGATTGACTTTTTCAGCCCTACAAAGAATAGTAGGAGTTCTTCCATATACTTTGGGAGTTATCATTGCAGGAACTTTTATTCTATCTGTTGCCCAAATATTCAAATCAGATAAAAAATTGTTGCCAATTGCTGTGTTGGTAGTTTTATTGATTCCAATGATTTACAATATTTTCATTGCTGATACCGCAGCAGTTGTTGAAGGAATCGAAACAACAAAAATGTCAGATGAATTATCAACTGTCAAATCAAGCTTGCTGGGTGCAGTAAAACAACACTACATCGGTCTAATTGGGTTTGCATTAACAACTATCTTACAATTAATATTTACATTGAAAAGTATAAAAAAGTAATTTTACAAGACTTCAAAAATAAGCCCTTGCCAACCTCTTAATTGTATTTCTTTATTGTCAAATTCATATTTGTCATCATAATTGCCAAAGCGATAAGCCAGCGATTTTCCACCACAACCGACATCAGCAAGTTGAATAGTTTGAGCATCGTCACTATGATTTAAAACCACCAAAAAAGCTTGTCCTTCGTACACTCTCTGATAAGCAAAAATATTTTGATCTTCCTTCAGGTATTGCACGTAAGTGCCATAAGTCCACAGCTTATTCGACTTGCGATACTGAATGGCTTTTCTATAAAAATGCAGAATAGAATCTGAATCTGCCTCTGCTTCTACGACATTTATTTTTGGATAATTGGGATTCAATTTTATCCAGGGCTTGCCTGTTGTGAAACCGGCATTTTCGGAGTCCTCCCAGTGCATAGGCGTGCGGACATTATCGCGTCCCTGCACATGCACGCGCGGAAGAAATTCGGCTTCAGTTGTGCCTTTTGCCTGCCATTCTTTCCAGGCATTGAGGACTTCTACATCTTTATAGTCGTCCATAGATGGAAAAGCGACATTGGTCATCCCAATTTCGCAGCCTTGATAAATATAGACCGTTCCACGATGGGTGAGCAAAAGCATCGCCAGCATTTTGGCGGATGTTTTTCGGAACTTTTCATTATCATTGCCATAGCGCGATACCACACGAGGGAAATCGTGATTGCTGAGAAAAATGCTGCCCCAGCCTTGTTCGCCCAAAGCGGTATTCCATTCGTCAAACAAGGCTTTAAAACGCAGAAAATCCATTGGGCGATAATCATATTTCCCACCTGGTCCATCATTTAAAAACATCTGTTCCAACGAAAAAACCATATCGAGTTCCTTGCGGTCTGCACCTACATAATCCAGGGCTTCTTTCTGCGTTATTCCTGGACCTTCACCAACTGTCATGATGTCATATTTCGACAAAACTTCACGATTCAGTTCTTGTAAAAACTCGTGTACACGCGGACCATTGGAATAGGAAGAAATCATGGATTGAAAGTCATCCGTATTGGCATCAGGGAAGGCGAGGTTTTTGGAAATTAGCGAAATAACGTCCATTCTAAAACCATCAATGCCCTTGTCAAACCAAAATTTCATGGCATCATAACAAGCTTGTCGGACTTTTGGATTTTCCCAATTCAGGTCAGGCTGTTTTTGTGTAAACAAATGGAGATAATACTCTTCAGTTGTCTCGTCATATTTCCACGCACTACCGCTAAAAAAGGAAAGCCAGTTATTCGGTGGGCCGCCGTCTTTGCCTTTTTTCCAAATATACCAGTCGCGGTAAGGATTGTCTTTTGACTTGCGGGATTCCAGAAACCAGGCATGTTCATCGGAGCTGTGATTGACCACTAAGTCCATGATAAGTCGCAGCCCGCGCTGGTGCATGCCTTCCAGCAATTCATCAAAGTCAGCCATAGTGCCAAACTCCTCCATGATATTGTAATAATCGCTGATGTCATAGCCATTATCATCATTGGGAGAGCGATAGACCGGGCAAAGCCAAATCATATCCACACCCAGACTTTTGATATAGTCGAGTTTCTGAATGATGCCCCGCAAATCGCCCACGCCATCTCCATTGGAATCGTTAAAACTTCTGGGATAAATTTGATAGACAATACCTTCTTTCCACCACATATTGGTTGATTGGTTATTAGTAATAGGGGATTAGGAAATATTTTTATACTTGAATATTCAATTCAAAATTATGAAAATACCATCACTTGACCAATCAAATATCATTAATTTATTGAAAAGTACAACCAAATAAATGCAAAACCCTACTACTAAATAGTGTCCCTATGACCTTAGTTTTAATTTTTTACATTAAAAATTACAATATGAGACTATTTAATTATTTATTTATCACGTTTTTTGTTTTTACCCTATCTGTATCCGCTTTTTCGCAAGACTGGATACCCATTGCCGAAAATGATACCTATCATTATGAGCTGGTCGGCGCGACAACACCTGACGATGTTATTCAAAGTTATGGCGGCTTGGTTTTAAAAAACAGCAATCCAGCCGATGCGACGATTTCCATTGATTCGACTATGGTGAGTGCGGGGCAAACTATTTATGAATTGAATAAAGTCGTCACACGCTGTGAAACCTGTCCCTGGAATCAGCATTATCGCAATCAGCCGCAGTTTTTGCAACATCGTATGGTTCATTTTGCGGCTAATGATAAAATTGTTTTTGAAGGAGATACCAACTGGGAAATTTTCCCGAAGGCAGCACTTGGAGCAACCTGGTTTTTTAATGCTGCTGCGAATGTAACTGCCCAGGTAAGCAATGTCGAATCAGGCGTTTTATTAGGTGCTCTTGATTCCCTTAAAACGATTACACTGTCCACAGGTGAGGAGATTGTATTGTCAAAATTGCACGGAATCGTCCGTTTTCCAAAATTTGATGACGGGACTTATTATGAATTGATTGGTATTCAAACCCGTGATTTGGGTTTTACTATTCCGGGTGCCGAAGAGATTTATAATTTTGAAGTGGGTGATGTGTTCCAGTATGATGAAAGGGCGGAAAGTTATTTTCCATATTTTTACAAGACTACTCAAATTCAGATATTGGATAAGATAGAATCAGCATCTGATATACAGTATGATGTAAAAAAGCATACGTATAATATTTCGTCCGATCAATATTATTTTCCTCCGACATCAGATACCACATTCTACACATCGTATTCGTCTTATATATTTTCAAAAGATGAGATGGCTGATATTACGCCAGGGAGATTATTGGATATTGAAGCTGATAATTGTTATAATCAGTTCAACTTTTTTGAACAATCATGTATCCATCCTTTTTTAGACCTTTCACCCAATAAATATCTCAGAATGTATTATGGACAAAATGAAGATGATAAGTGGGTGAACTTTGCAGCTACAGACCTGACGGATGTTTTTGGGTCAAGTATGATCAGTAATTTTGCGCTCGAAGGCAGCACACCTGATTTGTTGTATCTGAATGATGGATGTTTGGAGCGATATTACAGGGTTTGGGAAGAAGGACTTGGAGAAACACTATATCGACTGGGTACAAATGGTTGTGAATATTATTATAATCGCCATCTTGAAGGCTACATAAAAAATGGGGATACAACAGGAATTATTACGCCTTTTGATGCCCCAATAGTTGTAAATCCAGAGATTTTATTAGAAACAGATGCCATTACTGTTTTTTCAAATCCCACAACTGATGACCTGCAAATCAAGTTAGCTTCAGGAAATTATCGGCTCTCGATTTTAGATATTAATGGTAACGTATATCAAACTTTAAATCTAAATTCAGACTATATAATAGATACCAATGAACTGCCGACAGGCTTGTATTTTGTTGAAATAAAGAATTTGAATAATAATAAAATTCAGGTAAAGAAAATTTTAAAGGAATAGCAGCAAAACGATGAACTATAAATGACGACCGATGAATACACAACATTTTACAAAGCAAAATTCATATAAAATTCATCATTTATAGTTCATCATTCATCGTTAGTTAAACATAAGCATAACCAGCTAAAAACATCAAGCCTGTCGATGCGATGATTTCCATTGATTTGCTTTTTGCTCGACAAAGCCCAAAAATCCTCCACCTTTTTATTGACTTTTTTTTTATATATTGTGATTGTAATACATAACCTCATTTTTTTGAACCACAATATTTTACAGTATGAGACCACTTAATACTTTGTTATGTTGCTTGCTTTGCGCTTGTTCTTCTCAGGTTTTTGCGCAAAACTGGATACCAGTCGTCGAGGGGGATGTGTATCTGTATGACTTGGTGGGGGATTCCACATACACTTCATTTTCTTCAGATTTAAATGATAACACCTATGCTGATGCATCAATCTGGATAGACTCTACGCAATCGTCCAATACCGAAGTGGCTCATTTAAATAAGATTATAAGATTCTGTGACACCTGTTCATATAGTCTTGGTTATTATTTTCATTACCTAAGAAATCAAGCTCAGTTTTTAGGACATAAAATGGAAGATATGGGTGCTGGTGTTTATCAGTTTACAACAGATGATACGATTGTCATAGCAACTCAAGCTGCTGTAGGTGATACTTGGACGGTTTTTCCAAATGCAGGTATTACAGCTGAGGTAACAGCGATCAATCAATCGCAGATTTTTGGTAATATCGATCAAACCAAACTCATCGTTTTATCAAATAATGATACGATAATACTATCCGAAAATCATGGAATCATTCGTTTCCCAAATATTTTAGAGGATACTTATTATGAGTTGTCTGGTATTCAAAGTAGAGATCTTGGTGCAACTTTACCCATGTTCGACGATATCTATGATTTTGATATAGGTGACGTGTATCAATATGGTTTTGGTAGTAGTTACTATAATTCAGGATCCAATGGCGACATTAAAATTACCGTTCTTGACCGGCAGGACGCTGCAAATTCCATTACTTATCAAATACGGAAAATTACTCGCAGTAATATTTTTAATATAGGACCAATTGATACCATAGTGACGATTGATACCCTTTACCATGTTTTTTACAGTGGAGATGTAGTTGAGCATTACCCCCGCGATTTGTTTATCAGTCCTGTTGATGAATTAGTCTCCTGGTCAGCAAATTACGGTGCAGGAAGTTCGCCTGGAAGCTTATGCACTATGTACCATGGGAAAAATGAGGAGGGAGAATGGATAAAATGGATGGGTACAGCTGCTGAACCATCGAGGCCAATAAGTAGTCATTTTGATCCCTCATTCATAGCACCGTATGTGAATGATCCGAATGTGCTAATAGCAACATGGACGGATGCTTTCTACCGTACATGGCAGGAAGGGCTTGGAGAGATACGTTATTCTTTTAATACGGGCACTTATTCTGAATCGCGGGAACTTAGGGGATATATCCAGGATGGGGTAACTACCGGCACTATTACGCCAGATTCTATACTCGCGCCTATGCTTATTTTTACTGACACTACTGTAGAATTGGTTGAATTAAATGATGTGCTACTTTATCCTAACCCCACTGTGAATGAACTGAATTTCGAAATCAGAACGGCCGCTCCACACAGAGAATTAGAGCTGATTGTTTACGATATCACTGGAAGAGCCTGTAAAAAATGGACATTTCAAAATATAATAGCTGGTACCATACAGGTAGGCGATTTGCCGAAAGGCGTTTATGTACTGAATTTCAAATCGGAAGATGGTGTGTATTCAAAGAAGTTTATAAAATAAAAACATATTTTGTAGCGGGTCTTAGTAGTCTTTCCAGTTAATAGTGTCGACTAAATTTCGCCAAATTACCCGACAGAATTAACTGGAAAGACTACTTAGTATTTATTTTAATTTTTTGGCTTTCTCTACCAAAGTTTTGAATTCTGCTTTAAAGCCATTTTTATCCTTTAATTTTGCAGAGTCGAGCCAGTTGCCAACCTCCTTATAAGTGCTTGTGCCTTTGTATTTTGAATCTGTGAGCAGCATTGAAAAAGCAGCCACACTCGACGTGAATTTCATGAAACCTGAAGCCGCATCAAATGTATTTCCCTTGTCGAATATGTCGAGCTTCAGCGGAACGCTGGTATCCGAATCTGGCTTTTTATACCTGAAATCTATCGTAAAGGTCGGCGCATTAGTAGAATTAGAATTGCCGGAAGGCACAATTTCATACAGTGCTGTTATGTTTTGCTCAATACCAATCTCTCCGGCGTCCTTGGTATCGTCTTCAAAATCTTCCTTATTTAATAGCCTATTCGCATAGCCAATCAGCCGATAAGATTTGACATTTTTATGATTAAATTCTACTTGTACTTTTACGTCTTTGGCTACGGTATAAAATTTATTATAATCATAAATGAAGACTTTTTGCAATTGCTTTAGATGGTCAATGTATTCATAAGTCCCATTGCCTTTATTGGCTATTTGCTCTAAAGTTCCGTCATTCAAATTCCCACGCCCAACACCCAAGACTGTTAAAAATATACCGAGGTCTCTTTTTTCTTCAATCAAACTAATCAATTCTTTCTGACTAGATGGGCCGACATTAAAATCGCCATCTGTCCCAATGACTATTCGGTTATTTCCTCCTTTTATGAAGTTTTTCTGCGCAATTTCATAGGCTGTTATAATTCCCGCTGCACCTGCCGTACTTCCGCCCGAACCCAGCTTATCAATAGCTCGTTTGATGGCATCTTTGTCCTTGCCCGAGGTAGAAGGCAGCACAACACCAGCCGAACCTGCATAGGTAACGATAGCCACTCTATCATCGGCAGATAAGCCATCCACAAAATACTTGAAGCCATTTCTAAGTAAGGGCAGTTTATCTTGACCATTCATAGAACCTGACACATCAATTAGAAAAACAAAGTTGGCAGGAGATCGCTGCCCTTCAGGTATAGCACTCCCTTTGATACCAATCCGAACCAATTTGTTGGCAGTATTCCAAGGGCACTGACTGACTTCACCATTCAGCGCAATAGGATGATAATCACTTGGCGATTCATAGTCTAAGTCGAAATAATTAATCAGCTCTTCTGTCCTTACTGCCCCGGCAGGCGGTAAGCGATTATCCTGCTGAAGAAACCTTCTGACATTAGAGTAAGATGCACCGTCGGCATCTATTGAGAAAGTGGAGATGGCTTGTTCGGAGACCTTGATGAATGGGTTTTCTATTGCTTCATTATAATTGTCGCCTGGTGAAGGAATTTCCGGGTCTATATTAATACGTTCTTTCTCCATAGCTAATGGAGGTGATTCAGCCGCTGCGACTTCACTCTCTTCATATTCGTATTTTGCGATAGCTATTTCTGCTTTAGCCTTTCTACTTGCTTTGAGTTCGGCAAGACGTTCTGCACTTTTTGCTTGACGAGTAACAAGGTGTTCTGCTTTACGAGCTTCTTTAGTGTCTACTCGATTTTCTTTACTACTTGAACAGGCAGCTAAGAATATCATCAGGAATAGAATCGGGAGTAGGTTATTTTTTTGCATGTTTGTTGTTTTTATTGCTTATTTATACCTTCACTTTTGTAATGGTAACCATCTTGGGTTCTCTTTTATAAGATGACTTGACGGCTGAACAGGCTGACCGTAAATAACCGTATCGACGACTTTAGCCGTCGTAAAAGTGAAAAGTGAATTTATAGTAAAATGATATTCATTTTATTATAAATAAAAAATAAGTATACCTGACGGCTAAAGTCGTCATTACGATGTTCGCGGTCAGCCTGTGAAGTCGTCAGTACGGTTATTCTTTCAAAATCTTCTCCACCCGAACCAGCCCATTTCCATCTTGAATAATAGACAAAAAGTATAAGCCGGCCGGCAAACGACTAATGTCAATATTCAGCGTATTTGTACCTTGTAGACTTTGAAAAACTGTACCATCTGCCCGCAAAATCTGAATTTGATAACTGCCAATAATGCCTGTAATTGTGAGGACATCATCTGTTGGGTCGGATAAGATGCCAATGCTGGAATTATCTACAATAATATTGGGCGGAGAAGCATCGGAACAGGCAGTCACTGGACTTTCCTCCATCACCAGAATATTATCCAAAAACAACTGATTGCCCCAGCCGCCGATATTTTCAAAAATCAGCTCTACGACCTGTCCGGCATAGCCGGATAAATTGATACATTCTGTCCGCCATTCCGAACAATCACTTGGATTAAAGACGTTGGTTTGATCGGGAACAGTTGCAAGTGCTGTACCTGATTTGTCATAAACGACATCCGTAAAACCGCCATCACAGGAAGCTATTTTTATGCGCAAAGCATCAAAGAAAGTATTATCATATCGAGCATAAGCCACATCGAATTGAAGAATGGCAGTCGAAAAATCGCTTAGGTCCATTATGCGAGTGAGGGCATCGCTTGTCCCTGTATTATCTTCTAGTCGGTTGTTGATGACAGCCACTTCATCATTGCAAATATCGCCCGGAATACTCGCCCATTCTACGCCATCATTGCCGCCATTGCTGGACATCCAGTCGCTCAGTTGATTGACAAAAGTTTCACTAACTGCTTCGCCGTATTGCTTTGTTGCATCATTGGGATAATAATCCTCAATATCAGCTATGTTGTCGCCATCAGCATCTATACTTTTTAGGTGGTTTAATAAACTTGTTAAGGCTAGAGGTGGGTTAGTAGGGGCGGGCAAGCCTGCTTGATTGAACTGGTTTTCTCCATGACAGGAAGTGCAAACCCGAATCTCTCCAGGCACAAAACTCATCCATATTCGCTCACGTACAATGGGTTTATTATCGGCATCTGTCAGTTGCCAGGTCATGGCGCGATTGGCAGGAACTAGGGCGGCTACTGAGCCATCGCTTTCCAGATTGATACTGCCTTGCGTGCCTGTACTTGGCAGGTTATACTGCGTAGCTGTAGAGTCGTGCATATATTGGGCAATAACCCGCCTGCCTGCTGTCGGACTATCTATGCCGCCGATGCCTCTTAGTTGGTCGCCTTGTAGGTATTGCATATATTTTACTTCGTAAATATTGTCGGGCAATTGTGGATTGATGGTCTGTGTACCATTTCCGCTGATTTTCAAATTGAAAGGCTGTTGGCGGTCGGCAATGTCTCGACTGGTTACATTTCTGGCCACCGTCAAAGCAAGATCGTGGCGTTTGAGATAGTTTTGAAAACTGTGAATGTTTACGCCTGCACTATCAAATAAAGCTTGTTCAATCAATGGGATGGGCGTATTTAATGTCGATGTGGTCGGCAGTGGACGAGGTTTTACGATGACCGGAAAAGTTTCCCATAATAAACCATTATAAGAAATCAAATTGTCGGGGTCGTAATAGGATATAGATTTTGTAATGCCATTTCCCGTAAGGAAATTTCCATCTGCTTTATAATAACTGCCGTCAGGTTCCAGCAATTGCAGCCGAAAATCGTACTTGCTGATAGGCATATTAAATGTACCAATATTGTCCACTTCCTCGGTCGTGCTGCTGTGTGTGACCAGCACATCCCCGTTTTCCAATGGAATAGGATTTCTGTATAAGCCCGAGTGTTGAGCCGAAGGTGTGTTGGTCGAAAATCGAGTGTCAGGATGCGTGATAAAAGTAAGAACGGCACTATCTGCGGGCATTCCTTTGGGAAGATACAGACTGATGACCATGCCTGATGCGTGTGTGCCAAATTCGGGTGCATTTGTACCATAATACAAACCTGGCGTAGTCGGCGATTCCTGAATATGAAATAAATTGCGCAAAGCAATCCCATCAAGATCCGTAAAATAAGTCAGGTTGGCATCATTGAGGAAATTACTTTCAAAATAGCTGGTCAATTCATGTCTGCCGATGTGGTTGAGCGTTTCTAGTTCCGTTCCATCTTCATTAATCATCCAGGGATTGAAAATATTAAAATCGTGTGAATTGGTGTTCTGCCATTCGGGAAGCGCGAAGAGATCGGTGCGGATAGCTCGGGGTTCAGGGAAGACTTCTATGTCGGGCAAAATGTCTGTTTTAGCAGCATTGGGCGATTCATCGCTATAATTAAATGTGCCGTAATTATTGCCATAAATAATATCAGCATCAGCCTGCTGGTCGCGTTTCAGGTGATCCCAACGGATAAATACAATTCGCCCATAACTATCCATGATCGGCGTAAAATCACCGGAAGGGGAGTGGGTGAGCATTTCCAAAGAAGGATTGCCCGAACAGGCATTCGGATTGATGCGCCATAGACCTGTTACGATTCTAGTGGACTCGTACTCGTCATGTTGTGGATACAAATGTGCTGCTTCGCCGCGTGGGCAATCTGACACAAACAAAATCCGATCATCCGTTCCATACATCGGACTGACATTATTATAATTATTGGGTTGGTTAGGAACAAGTGTAATCACTGGCGTATCATTTTCACCCAAACCTGTGATTTCATAGATTTGCCAATAATAAGTCTCCCAGGCGTATTGTTGCGCTGGCGCGCCAATGACCATACTAAACAAAGCCTTATCGCCATTCCAATGTACATGCGGGTCGCGTACCGCAATGGCATTTGCGCCCTGCATTCCTGCCTCCCCGTAACCTGCCAACTGGGTCAGGTTTTTTAAATTTCCATTGGGATAACGAATGTATAAATCGCCACCTCGCGGAGCTTGTCGCACAGAAGGAACATGATTGGCAAAGGTGGACATCAGCGTCGCAAAATCTGAAACATCTGGCACTTGCGTGCAAAACATAACCGGATGGGTGGGGGATTGTGCGTAGCCGGATGGAGTAATAAAACAGATGAGCATGAAGGAGGATAGAAAGGAAAGTACTTTTTTCATGTTGCTTGAATTTTGGTTCATTACTATATGTGCTGAATTGGGATTTAGTCACCTATTAAAAAAAGACAGCAATGAAAAATATTATCACTACCTTGATGATCTTCGAGTTGGTGTTTTTTTATACACGCTATAATTTAGTCAGTGCTTTCAAAATTTTTCTCCCTCTACTTCTGATACCCGCCGAGCCATGCGGCATAATCTCTTCTATCACTACACGCAATTCTTCTTTTAATTCTGGCTCTTTAAGCGTGATGTTGTACAAAACAGTCATAGAGAAAGCTTGTACAGCAATGGCTTCTTTCGGGTCTAATAAAAAATCAAAACAGATATTGACGAGCTCGCCCTGTAGGTCTTCAGGAATATGAATCAGTTGCAGTATCCGAACTGTATTCCGTTTGACAGTAACATGAATCGGCTTCTTGAGTTGGGCAATCATCGCTTTCAAATGTGGTACAATAAGGTGGGGATAGCGTTCTGCGCAATGACTAAGTACCCAGGAAGCTCGCTGGCACAGTCGCTTTTCTTCGCTAAAAAAACATTGCATCAATTCCTCAAAACGCTCCGTATTACTACCGATATAGTTCCGAATTCGTATAGCCTGCGGCTTTGAATGTTCTGCTAGTAAAGCGGCTTTGATATTCATGTTTCAAAGATAATAAGAATTTCAGTTTCAGTGGCAGTAGTAATTTAGCTAATCGGCTTAGGAACTGTACAAAAATAAATTTACATACTGAGAACTCCCTTTTGTTTATTTACGTCTCAAGAAAGTAATTCAATCACACAATTACTTAAGTACATAACTATTTTAAAAATATGAAAAAGAAATTACTGCCTCTTTTATTGCTGTTCATCCCGCTACTGTCTTTCGGACAAATCACTTATCTGACCAATAATGACTATTTTGTTGTGCGAGAAAAACATCGGGTAAACACCTTAAATTATCTTGTGGCTTATGATGCCGACAACTACGAACGTTTGGGGCATATTGAATGGACACTAGGAGATTTGAGTTATAAATGCCAACGAGATTATATCCTCGTTTTTCGACAACGCTCCAATGTTTCTAATGGCGTGATGTCCACCTATAATAAAGACTTTTCGCTTATCACTCAATATCGGGTAACAGGTGGAGAACTCCGCGACATCATACCAACAGATGATTATATCCTGACGCTACAAAGCAAAGGCATCTTTACGCCTTTCTACTTCGTTACTTATGATAAGGATTTTAATAAATTGGGAGAGTTGCGCAAGCGAGATCGGCATGTACATTATTATCTTCAAAACGACCAAATTATCATCATTGAAGGCAAAAAAGGAAATCGAGCTGTGACAGTCAACATGCACGTCTATGATAAAACCTTCAAACTCATCAAAACGATTGAGCTGAATAATGAATGATAAACAATATCATTTTGCTCCGCAAAATGCGTAAAAATTAGAGATTCCTTGTTCGATATTCGATATTGTTTCTTTTGCATCAGCAATAAAAAAATACCTATCTTTAGCGCGTAAAACAATATCATTATAAAATGAAAAACCTACCGTTCATATTACTATGTTTCATTCTGTGTGGATCACCTATGGCACAAGCCCAACAGGTCATGAGTAAAACCGCGCACAAGGCTTATAATAATTATGCCGACCTTGCCAATGACTATATGCATGCTTTATGGGCTTATCGCAAAAAGATGGCCAACCTGAATAAGCAATTGATTGACTACATGGAATTGGAAGAAAACAAGCGGAAATTCAGGGATTTGACTTATGAAGATGAAGCATTTTTGGACAATTTGCATTATTACATTCCGCCCAAACGCGCTTATACACGCGCCTTCGAAGCCGGGCAGGTGCTACCCAAAAATCACCGGACCTATCTCAATGGCAGCATTCAGCAAATGAAAGATGTCATGGATAAAATATCAGGACTGAGCAAACGGCTGGAAAGATTTGTTGGCGAAGAAATCTATAAAGGAGAAACCGAACAAAAGACGCTATTTCGTTTACTGGATGAAGCAGAAGGGTATTTTGAAGAATTTAGAAGCTATAATGAGCGGATGAAAGGCACATTGGGAGACATGGAAGCCTATTACCAGAAGCCCAAAACAGAAAATGAATATATGCGCCATGCCCGACAATTGCAAAGCTTGGTTGAACCGTCACGCGATATGCTTTTCGCGCTACGAAATAATAACATTGGCGGTGTAGGTGCTGCCGTTAGTGATTTGGATGTTGCGATTGATTTGATTAGAGAAACTGAAAGTAAAAATATTGAAGTTGTTCGCTATAAAGGCGAGACTTATGAGGGGCGCGGGCCTTTTGTGCGCTACGATTTTGTGATCAAGCAAGCAGAAGATATTCGGGACTATGGCAAAGAATTTATGAATGCCGACATGAGCAGTGGAGCGTACGCGCCGCATGGTCCGCATTATTATTTTTATAATCGGCGGGTCTTGGATAAGTTCAATCGTGTTGGACGTGGACTGGTTTTGCAATACAATAAATACGTAGATTCTTCCAAAGTCCGGCTAGTCAAATTACTGGAAGAGCCACACTGGTTTAAGGTCAAACATTTTGACGAAGAAGAGGAAGAAATTGAGCCGCCAGTCGCAGTAGAAGAGTCCGCTCCCATTCCCGAACCAGCGCCTAAGTCAGCACCCAGCACCCAACTGGAAGGTTATGCAGCCAATAACCTTGTCTTTCTACTGGATGTCTCCCAATCTATGAACACGCCAGAAAAACTGGAATTACTGAAGAGTTCTTTCAAATATCTGTTGGGGCAAATGCGACCGGAAGACCTCGTCTCTATCGTTACTTTTGCAGGTGAAGCCAAGACGGTACTCAAGCCGACCTCATCCGTTAATACAGAAGAAATTTATGGCGCACTGGATCGACTTAGACCCTTAGGGAAGTCAGATGTAGAACGTGGTTTGCGCGAGGCTTATACCGTCTTGGATAAAAGTATGATTCCAGGCGGCAATAACAAAATTATCTTAGCAACTGATGGTGCTTTTGAAACTTATAAACGCATTATCAGTATGATTGAACGAAATGCCAAGGAGGAAAAATATTTGACCGTCTTTTTCTATGGAAAGAAGGAAGTCGGTTCTACGAAATATCGCCTCTTGCAGTTTTCAGATGCTGGTGGTGGACGTTATTCTTTTATACAGAAAGACAATGCTAATGAGTTGATTATTCAGGAGGCACAAAAGGTACGGACGAATTGATTTAAAACAGTTTAGGTCGATAGTCAACAGTCCATAGTCGATGGTTGTTTTTTAGTACTCAGGTCATTTCAGTATTTCATTTTGCTCTGCAAAATGCGTGCAAAACTTACTAAAAACAGGAATATTGTTAAATTGGAGCTATGGACTATCGACCATGGACTATCGACTAAACTATTAAGTTAATTAAGTCATTGAGTGGCTATTCCTACACGTTCCTAAGTCAATCAACTCAATACACCAGCAAATGCTCAAACGAGTCAGAGAGATTATCGGGGCGTACAGAAATGTCGAGCAACATGCTTACTACCTTGTGGGTATTCAGTTTTGTCTGCAACTCATCAATGCTGCTTTTTTTATTCTGTTCAATTATTTTATGGAGAAAGAAGGCTATCCTGATTACGAGATAGCCGGCGTTGTTGCGCAACGTTTTATGGCGGTCATGCTCTTGGCTGCGCCATTGGGTTTTTTCATTCGCGGTAAGCGACTCAAACCCTTTTTCTATCTTGCTTGTTTCGTCGTGCCGAGCTTTTCTTTGCTTTCCATTTATGCGGCTGAAAATCATTATACAACTCTGCTCAACTGGGCAATGCGGGGCTGGGGTGTCGGCTTTGTGTTTATGCAGGTGGCTGGTTTACCTTTTATTTTATTGAATGTCAAAAAGGAGCAGCATTCCGAAGCTATTGCGATGTGGTTTCAGATGTGGAGTGTCACGACTTTTGTTGCTGGCACCATTAATTTTGTTTTATATAGCATCAATCCTGTCCTGTTTAGCGAGCGCAATATGTTGATTGTTTTTTCTCTGATTGGCTATTGTGGATTTTATTTTGTCACCAAAATTCAAATCACTGAAAAGCCTTCCGACCCGCTTCCTATACGCGAGGCATCTGGTCTTTCAGCCATATTTTACTCCGTGTACGATATTGTGCGGCCCTATGATTGGAAACGCATTATCAGTGCCACTATTCCTACGCTGATTATTGCTGTGGGAGCTGGTTTTACAATTCCTGTTATCAATCTATTTTTCCTCAATGTACACGGTATTGAAGCGGGGACTTTTTCCATTATGACTGCGCTGACTTATGTGATGGTTGCCTTTGTGATTATTTTTATGCCTTCTATTCGGCGCAAGTATGGTTATGGGATTGCCATTACGTTGTTTCAGGGACTTGCGGTGCTGGCTTTGTTTATTATGGCAACAACGGAATGGTATCAGGAGGCTTGGTTTGCTATTTATATTGCAGTATTTTTCTACATGATTCGCCAGCCCTTCATGAATGCCGCTGGTCCCATGACTTCGGAATTGACGATGTATTATGTGGGTGAACGCAATCAGGAAATGATCTCTGCACTGAATGCTTCTATCTGGTCGGGGAGTTGGTTTGTGAGTATGCAGTTGTTTGCCTGGCTGCGCCAGATGGAATATCGCTATGTAACTATTTTTCTGATTACTGTGGTCTTGTACGCCTTTGGTGTGGGCTGGTATGCTTATTTGATTTTTTTGTATAAACGGGAGAATGAGGATTAAATTCAAATTCAAATGTCAAATACAAATTCAAAAACTATCCACGGCATTTAAAAAACGGATTAAAATCGTTCAAACTGGTTTACAGCCATCGTCTATCGTCCGTGGACTATGGACTCAACTTCACTAAGTCCGCAAAGTCATCTTATACTTAGTATTTACCAAAGTGGCAGAAGCCTCAAGCTTTCCCGTTTCAGGTGAAAAATAACTATAAGAAATATGATATTTATCAATTCGGGTGATAATGACTTTAGCATGATTGACACAATTATCCCGCCCTTGCCAGATGACTTCTAAAAACTCTATTCGGTTTCGATTGCTGGTATAGCGAATTTTCCACTCCCCACTACAATTCAAAGTCGGATAACTGATGTTGAATAAATCACCTTCAACAGTCAATGCCATTGTCCAGGTTTGTGGAAAGTTAAGTTGCAAGCCAACGCCTTTCCACTCTCCCTGTAACCAATGTAGATTAGAGAGTTTAGTTTTATGAAAAGTAGTGGATAGGCAACTGCTCTGTGTGAGCAGAAGTATGACCAAAACCAGCCTTGTCGCATGTCTAAACATAGCTGAATGGAGCGTCGTATTTTTTGTCGTCAGGCATTGACTTTACTTTTTTAAATGGCTGAATAATTCCTCTACGTCCAGCGTAAACCCAATACGCTCACAGCTTAACTCGCCATCTCTTATAATGTTTCTAAACATGTAATCACCACTTTCAGCTTGCCTGAATACTTCGATTTGACGATGCACGATATTGATGATCCAATATTCCACGATACCTGCCGTCGCATACGTGAGCATTTTCTCTGTACGGTCTCTTCTCAGTGTGCTGTCAGATACCTCTATAAGTAAATGCACATCTTCCGGTTCAACGGATTTGCCCATATATGCATCTTTGCGATATTTGGCAACCATGATGTCTGGTTCGGGTTCATTAACGTCCAATACTTTAAGCGGCCCTTGTGACAGATAGGTATAAGTGTCATTCCCCAATTGATTGAGCAAGCGCATTAACATAGTGACCATCCCAAAATGGGGTGCGTTCATCGGAGCCATAATTCTAATAATTCCATTTAGTAATTCAACACGTTGATTATCAAGTAGTCCAGCGTCTGCTATTTGGTGGTATTCGTCTATTGTAAACGGGCGGATGCCACCACCGTATTTGCTATAAATTTTGCCATTGAGCAATTCTACCCGTTCATTTCCGAATATACCTAATTCACCAATGCGATGATATTCATCTATGGTAAATATGCGAATGTCTTCCAGTTGAATAATCGGTATCACTTGTGATTGAAAGGTCATTTTATGTTATTTTTTCTTCAAATACTTAAATAAATCATCTAGGTGTATAATTCTCCGAAGGCTGCATTAAGACCGATGTACCCCATGTTGCTTATTTGATATGTCTTGTGTTTGAACGGTCATGATTAGGTGATAATTTTAACCAAAGATAAGTACTTTTTGTGAGGTTTGCAGAATCGAAAAGGTGTGGACTATTTTTCAGATATCATTCATAGCTTTCGCCCTCTTCATTTAATACCTGTCCTGCCCATTTTTTTGTATCTGCTTCCACGTACAAGGCTTCACCAATTAAAGAAATATCAAGTGCGGATTCTATTTTTGCAATCGTCTCTAAAGTCATGTTTTCAGTACCTTTCAGTATCTTGCTGACCTGCTGCGGAGAGACTTGCAGCCGTTCTGCCAGTTGCTTTTGTGATAAGCCTTGCGCTTTGAGTGTCTTAGCAATTTTCAAGGCAATTTGACGGGAATGTCGCAACCATGATTTATTGATTTCGCGCCATTCGGCTTTGGTTTGCCAGTTGCTTTTTTTATTGGTGAGTTTTGTTGTTATTTTATTTTGGACTGACATTTTTGATTGTGTTTGTTTTTTGGAAAGTCAACAGAAGAAGAAAGTTTTTAGTTCCTTAGATAGAAGTATGTCTAAAATAAACAAATGTATTTGGAATAGTTTTACCCTTACATAGGTGACAAAATGTTGGTTTTTAGGTATTTTTAGGACATTATGACAGAAAAAATTGATGAAAAACGAGAAAAACCTATTGAAAAATTGATGGAATAAATTTTGAAAATTGTTAGATATGAAGAATTTACAAATACCTGCTACAATTGATGAGGAGAAACTAAAATCTATGTTACAAGATGGCAAAACACAGGTCGAAATTCAAAATGAAAAAGCCATTAGTGAATACAAGAATTTCTACCGAACTCACCTATCACATTTAAGCAGAGCGAAAAGAGATGAAGCTTTGAAGCAATTTACCAAGATAAAATACGCCAAGGATGATTCTAAAGTAATATACTCTAAACAATTTGAGATTGACCAACTTTTCAGCAGGTATTTGAAGCAACCTCTAAAAAACATATATGATGAGGATGTAAAATTAGCTATGCCAAAAATTCAGCATACTGATAAATTATTTGATACGGCACTAGCAGCTTACACTACTTTTAGTCAGCATGACGCAAATCAAAAAGCAGTTAAGAAAGAGAAACAAGAAAAACTTATCAATTACATCGAACAGTGTCTTCGAGACTACGGACTACATCCTAAAATATCCAATAGGTCTAACAATAATAAACGATACAATTTAGTGATTGCTGGTAATGGAACCAAAAAATATAGAATATTGCTTACTTGGAAAGAATTGGATAAAGACTTTCTAATAAAACATTCACAAAAACGCTTTATTACAATTCAGGGAACTGAAATTAAGCCTTCCGATATACAGCAGGTTAAAATTACATCTACTAAACTTAAAGATGATGAAATAGAGTTGTTTGGACTAAAAAATGACTTCGAATGGAAAGATGATTTTAAAGACGAATTAGCTTTCATCCAGTGTTGTAAAGATGAAACGGATTATATTCTCAACAAGCAACAACGCTCTATAAAAGCATTTTATGCCGAAGTTCAACAGTTATTACAATCGTACAGTGATGCTCATAAATCATACTCTAACGCACTTTCAAAGTTAGAAAGCGGTATCTATGAAAGAAATATGCTTGATGACCTCAGATTATCACTTGAGCAGCTCTGTAAGGAACTTTTTGAAAATAATAAATCTCTTGAAAATCAAATTAAAGAATTTTTAGGCAAGTATCTAAAAACAAAAAATGTCAATCCACAAATTACTAACCTTCTGAATCAACTCATTACCTTCTATACAAAATACCACAATGACTATGTAAAACATAATGATAAAGTGAATAAAAGTGAGGTACAATTTATATTTGATTTAACCTCAACATTCATGATTTTTTTGATTAGTATCTAAAAAAGCGCGATGCCAGCCAAGCCAAACATCGCGCTTTATCAAATCTATCTACGAATAGCAACTAATCACCAGTTACCAATACACCAATCACCAACATCAATGCATCCCAAAACACCCACAAGTAGGCCGCATAAAACTCCCCGTCTGCTGATGATACTCAAAATTGCTGCTGTACTTATTTTGTTCCCAGTAAAACTTGCCGCGTGGCTTATCGTAATTGCCGATTTCATTCATCGTGGCGGCATCGTAAAGACGACCGTTCACCATCGTATAGCGAACAAATTCTGTATTATAAATATCGTCTAAAGGATTTTTGTCCAATACAATCAAGTCAGCCAGCTTACCATTTTCTAAGGAGCCGATTTCAGTCTCCATGCCGATATATTTTGCGCCGTTCATCGTCGCTGCGCGGAGTGCCTGCATATTGCTCATGCCCCCTTGATGTAGCATCCATAGTTCCCAATGTGCGCCAAGTCCCTGCAACTGCCCATGCGAGCCCATGCACACATTCACACCATTATCGCTGAGTTTTTTGCAAGATTTCGAGGTTAGGATATGTCCGTTTTCGTACTCTTCATCGGGTATCATCGTGCGGTGGCGGGAGCGCGAATCTACCACTGCACGAGGCGTGAAAGTGAGCAGGCGCTCCTTCTCCCAGACATTGGTTTTCTGATACCAATAATACTCGCCATTGATGCCAGCATAATTGACAATGAGGGTTGGCGTATTGCCTGTTTCTGTGCGCTTCCAAAGCTGGATCACATCATCATACAGCGGAGCAACAGGGATATTATGCTCCACACTCGTATGCCCGTCCACGACCATCGACATATTATGATAAAAGAAAGAACCGCCTTCCGGATAGACCATAATGCCATGTTTCCTTGCAGCTTCGATGACTTGCTGACGCTGCTCTCTGCGAGGCTGATTATAACTTTTCACAGAAAATGCACCAAAGGCTTTCATGCGGCGCATGGCTGAATTAGCATCTTCCAGACTGTTTACCACTTGCTTAAAATCGCCATCTGCACCATATAAAATCGTACCCGTAGAATAGATGCGCGGTCCGACTAAATGTCCAGCTTTCACCATTTCTGATTGTGAAAAAACCATTTCCGTATTGGAAGACGGATCATGCGTAGCGGTGATGCCGTAAGCAAGATTGGCGTAATAAGACCATTGTTTTTGTGGGCTGTGTCCTTGTCGCCAGGTATTCAGGTGGGCGTGGGTGTCGATGAGTCCGGGCATGATGGTTTTTCCTTTTACATCCACCATTTTTGCACCTTTTGGTGAAGGCGCATTATCGTTTTTCCCAACATAAATTATCTTTTCATCTTCAACTATAATCGTCCCGTTTTCAATCACTTCATCCTTGTCATTCATGGTGATGATTCGGGCATTTTGAAAAATGATTGTGCCTTTAGGCTTATCGGTATCTAGTTTCAATCCGATGCGTAAACCCACTGTATCCATTGGTGGAATACTGTCGGCGGCATTCTCCAGAAAGAGGAAGCGGTCGCTTAGTTTTGCGGTGAAATATTCTTCGCCCAAAGTCCAGTGTAGCTCCTTACTGTCCTTCGACCAATCCAAGTTGATACCAGCATCTCGCGCGATCTGTTGGACAGGCACTGCTTTGGTGCTTTTGCTGAGTTCAAACTCCTTCCCCGTCTGCGGCATCGCAACGACATAGACTTTAAACAACTCTGTAAAAGCAATCCATTTATTGTCAGGACTTGGCGTAAAGCCACGCGCATACTTAGCCGTAAACAGCGTTTTCTCTTCTGTTTTATCAATATTGATTTGCTTGTATTTTTTCTCTAATCCACCGCCAGTTTCATAGAAGATTTTTTTACTTGTTTTATCAAATAAAGGATAAGAACCACCTTCTGTAATTTGTCGAACATCCTGACCACTAGCAGACATGGTATAAATCCCCGGCTTCTTGGCATGCGTATAACCCTGATGTCCATTTCCACCACCTTTTTTATAGACAATAGATTGTCCGTCAGGAGAAAAAGAAGGCGTTTGATAAAAGGCTTTTTCAGCCGTTAGTTTGATGGGTCTTGCTTTTCCCGTAAGGGCAATTTTGTATAAAGCACCATGCGCTTCATCATTCCAGGTCGCATAGACAATGCTTCTTCCATCAGGCGAAAAGGAAGGTTCATATTCAAAATCCGAGCCACCTGTGAGGCGTTGTGGTTTGCCATTGGGCAATGATTTTTTCCATAAATAACCCACTGCATTAAAAACCAAAGTCTTGCCGTCGGGCGAAGTTTTTGCATGACGAATGACATTGACATTGAATTTATCAGAATCTACAGGCTGGTCAAAACGGACTGTTTCTGCAAGTTGATGTTTTGCATTGACAGTAAAGGGGATTTCTGTAGCTTTTGCACTGGCTATATTTACTTTCCAGATTTTCCCTTTGCCCCAAATTACAATATCCTCGTCATTCGGCATCCAGTTATAATCCGTATAGACACCAAAAACTGCCCAGGCTTCCTGCTGATCTTTACTCAATCCATCAAAAATGGGCCACTCCTCGCCTGTTTCCAAATCATGGATAAACAAGGTGCTTTGCGTCCGCACCCGACGTACAAAAGCCAGTTTCTTTCCATCTCTGGATACCTGCGGACAAGTCGCCCCGCCTGGACCAGAAATGATGGTTTTCGTCTCGCCTTTTTCGCGATCAAAACGCTTGATGACATAAATCTGGCTGTTCGGGTCTTTATTATATTGAAAATAACCACCTCCATACATGTCCTCACTAAAATACACATAACGACCGTCCGGCGATACCGCTGGTTCATTGACATCCTGCTGATCATTTTTGCGCTTAGTGAGTTGCAAGCCAGAGCCGCCGCTTTTGTGGTAAAGCCACATCTCCCCTGCACCCAATGAACGCCCAGAAGTAAAGTGTTTTCGAGCGACAATATATTCACCATCTGGCATCCAGACGGGATTATTCAGCAATCGAAAATCTTCTTTGGTCACTTGTTTGGCATCCGAGCCATCCCGATTGGCGATCCAGATATTATCGCCGCCGCCTGCATCACTGGTAAAACAAATCTGCTTTCCATCAGGACTAAAACGCGGCTGCACCTCATAGGCTATCCCCGTGCGAACAGGTTTTGCAGTACCGCCTGTTATCGGCATGATATAAATATCGCCTAGCAGGTCAAACACAATATCACGCCCGTCAGGACTGACATCCAAATTCATCCAGGTGCCTTCATTGACGCTAAATTCTACCGTGCGCCAGTCGCCCGGTGGATTATTGACGTCCCATTTGTCTTTGTCCTTGTCTTTTTTTTGTGCGTTTACACTAATGGCACTAAGGCATATCAAGAGTAAGAAGAAGAGCGGGGTCAGCGATTTTCGATTGTTCATTATTCTTTTGTTTTGTTTGCTCAAATTTAGGGAAAAGTTTGGAGATTATCTTGTATTGTCGTAGCTCAAGTTTGAATTCAGTCAGGTACAAAATCCCTATTGTTTGATGAATACCCGTACTGACGACTTTAGCCGTCAAGTGAATTTGCTTACCCACCTGCTGTCGCAGTTCACTTCTTCATAAGTCCACCGGACTTATGGTTTTCTTGCAGAAAACTGCACTACGCTCATGACGGCTAAAGTCGTCGGTGGAGCTTAATTTTATTGCAAAAATACTTATATTTGTTCTGTAACTTCCAGAAGCTATTTGCCAAAACAAAATATTTTTTATTAAAACGTCAAAAAAACGTCTGGACAATAACACTAATTACCAACATCCTATCTATAATTTTTATCACTAAAAACTTATCCAATTATGAAACAGCACATCACAAGAACCATTTATCTTATTACATGTACACTATTCTTTTTTATAAACGCAAATGCTCAAAACATTGCCATAGAGCAAGATGCCGCCTGCATCAACTGTCCCGACCTGACTGCTCACCCCAGCGCAGCACTAGAAGTAAGAGCTGCTGATAAAGGGATTTTAATTCCGAGAGTTGCCAGTACTTCAGTTGTATCCATTCCAGCCAGAGGGCTGATGGTTTATGACACTTCTGATGATACTTTTAAATATTATGATGGCTCTGCATGGCAGGGCTTTGGTGGAAGTGGTGCTGGTGTGAATCATATTTCTTTTCCAGCTACAGCAAATACATTTATAGGGGTTGATGCAGGTGCTTCCAATACAACGGGTTCTAACAATACAGCTAATGGATATTTTGCTTTATTTTTCAATACAACGGGGAGTAATAATACTGTAAACGGTACGCAGTCCTTGTTTTTTAATACCACAGGAAGTAACAATTCAACTAATGGAGTAGAGACTTTATTTTTCAATACGACAGGTAGTGGTAATACTGCTAATGGCTTTGCTGCTTTACGTTCGAATACGACAGGAAATAACAACACAGCTAACGGTAAAGAGGCATTACATAACAATGAAACTGGTGATGATAATGTAGCTATTGGAGTGGGCGCACTTTACAGAAATATTGATGGTTCCGGTTTAGTTGCCATAGGAGATTCTGCATTGTACAATAATGGACTGGGACCTTCAAATGCTCATTCCAATACTGCTTTAGGTGCAAAAGCTCTTTATTCCAATACAACAGGATACTCCAACACAGCTACAGGAAGATTTGCTTTAACTAACAATACATATGGAACAGCTAATACGGCTACTGGAGGTTTTGCTTTACGTGATAACACGGCAGGATACTCGAACACAGCTATTGGAAATCTTGCCATGCGGGATAATACAACAGGTAGTAACAATACAGCTATTGGAGCTAATGCTTTATTTGCTAATATTGTAGGATCCAAAAATACAGCGATAGGACATGGGGCTTTGTATGCCAATACATCCAGCATTAATAATACTGCCATTGGCTACAATGCATTTTCTTCATTTGGAAGTAATTATAGTAACTCCACAGCTTTAGGCTATGACGTCCAACCCACAGGCAGTAACCAAGTCCGCCTCGGCAACAGCAGCATCACCCAAATCGGCGGCTACTCCAACTGGAGCAATGTCTCCGACGCCCGCTTCAAAATACAAGTGCAAAATAAGGGAAGGCGAAAAAAATAAACTACCCGTCGGGTGAATATTTAATCAGAATGTCCCATTTATGTAAATCTGGATTTCGGATAATTGATTTTCCAAGTTCTTTGAATTCTTTGTAAGTTACTTTTACCCCTTTTTGATA
>CALFBH010000009.1 GCA_937951615.1 uncultured Saprospiraceae bacterium
CGGCGGTGCATCGGTCGCGCCCAAATTAATGGTGAGCTACACCGTTCCTACTAATCCACTAAATGTGCAGCTCTGCGATGAAGCTACCGTAAACATTACAGTAGAACAAGGTTGTATAGATTTGGATGTTTATGCTTATCTGGAAGGTCCTTATGAAGCCTCATTGGGAGAAATGAAAACTGAATTGAATGTACTGCGTGGTTTACTCCCCGGACAAACACCACTTAGCTATCTTGCTAGTCCAACAGCAGTTGGGCAACCTTATAATCTTGCTCCCTGGAATTATACTGGCACAGAAGGATTAGCCTGGACAGATGCGAATTACACCGACGATGTAGTGGATTGGGTGCTGGTCTCTACTCGTACCGATATTGCAAAAAGTAGTGAAGTCGGTAGAGCAGCAGGTCTGTTGTATAAAGACGGTAGTATCAGCTTCCCAGAGAGTTGCGCGCTGGAAAATATCAGTTTGGATTCAGTCTATGTTGTCGTAGAACATCGCAACCATATGGGGATTATGTCGTTAAACAAAGCAGCCATTACAAACAACACACTTACCTACGATTTTCGATTGTCAGACAGTTATAAAGACGCGACCAGTTTTGGACAAAAACAAGCCCCGACTGGCGACTGGATTATGTTTGCCGGCGATGGTGACCAAAGCGATTTTCCAAGCTTCGATATAAAAGGAACAGACAAAGCCATCTGGCTGAATGATAATGGTGTTTTTCAGCAATACCTGATTCCAGATTTTGATCTGAATGGTGATGTCAATGGTGCTGATAAAGCCCTTTGGAACTTGAATAACGGAGTGTCTTCGAGAGTGCCGAGATAAATATATTATGGCTTGAGCCAGAAAATTCGTACGAAACATTTTTGAACGATTAAATAAAGCATTCCATGCTACGATCTTTACACATACTCCTGCTTTTTATAAGCATTGCTATCTTTGCACAACCCATTAATGCACAACTGTATATTAATGAAGTTGTAGCTGCCAACGATAATATTATTACCGACGACTACGGTGAGTATAACGATTTTATTGAAATTTATAATGCTGGTGCAAGTCCTATTGATTTAGCTGGATATTATATTTCAGACGATGTCGGGAATCTTACTGCTTGGCAAATCCCAGCTACTGATCCTTCTCTGACCACTGTACCAGCAGGTGGCTTCTTGCTGTTGTGGGCAGATGGTGAGCCAACACAAGGAGCTAATCACCTTGATTTTCAACTTAGCAGTAGCGGAGAAAGTGTAGTGCTGACCGGATCAGATGGCATTACAATTATAGATAACATTACATTTTCAGATTTACCGACGGACTATGGATACGGGCGACTGCCTGATGGCAGTGCAAATCTTTCAGAACTTATTCCTGCAAGCCCTGCGGCTACAAATAATAATAGCCAACCACAGCTCGCTCCACCTGTCATCTCTCTGCCAACTGGTTTGTACACTGGCACACAAACGGCAACGATTACTGCTGAAATAGGGGCAACGATTTATTATACAATAGATGGCAGTGTCCCAACAACATCGAGTGGTATATACAGCAGTCCAATCAGTGTATCATCTATACAAAGCATAAGAGCGATTGCGGTAAAAAATGGTTTTGCCGATAGCTTTGTTACTACCCACACGTATTTAGTTGATTTTACGTCCTCTTTACCCATTTTTCATATTACAATGAATCCGACGGACTTATGGAGTGATACAGAAGGGATTTATGTAGTAGGTACAAATGGGATAACAGGATATTGTTCTACCAGTGATAGGAACTGGAATCAGGACTGGGAAAAACCCGCCCACCTAAAAGTGTTTAAAGACGGAAATTTGGTAGCAGAAAATAATATCGGTATTAAAATAGGCGGTAATTGTAAAAGAAATAAGCCACAAAAACCACTCAATCTTTATTTCAGAGATGAATACAGCGATACCGGAGATAATGCATTTACTTACCCGATATTTCCTGATAATGATCTGGCTTATTTCAAGCGATTATATGTCAGAAGTGGGAATAATAAAATTAATGAGCTTTCCAAAGACCTCATTATCGCTCGTATGCTGGAAGACAGGGTAGATATAGATGGTCAATTGGGACAGCCAGCTATTATCTTTCTCAATGGGCAATACGTAGGCATTCAAAATATCAGAGAAAAATACGATAGGTGGCACTATGAAAATGATTTCAAAAATGTAAAAGACAGAGATAAGGTTGATATTATAAAAAATCCAGGCAGATACGATCCAGTCAAATGGTGGCCGATACACAGGGCTACCCACGGTGATACCGTCGAATGGAGAACATTCATCAATGAAATAAGACAAGGTGATTATAGTACGCCAAATAATTATCAAGATGTACAGGAATTGATAGATACAGACGAATTGATTAACTATATAACAGCGGGACATTTTTTTAATAACCGAGATTGGATTCCCAATAATCAAAAAGTATGGAAAGAGCAGGGACTTGGTAAATGGAGGTGGTGCCTGGTAGATTTTGACTCAGCCCTTCGTATAGATAACGTTGCTGAAGATAATTTATCCACCGGAATACTAAAAACATTTGCCAATAATCATTACTTCTACGAGACCAATGTTGTTTATCACAAATTATTGGCAAACGATGAATTCAGAGCTGAGTATATCCAGCGTATGAATACTTATCTGGAATTGCTTTTTGTTAATGAAATTTTTGATCCGATAATGGATGATTATTATAATGAAATCCTAGCCGATCTGCCCGATGCTAATGCACTTTATGGGCATACGCTCGCTAATTATGAAACTGAAATTCAAAATCAAAAAGATTTTGTCGCACAACGAGGACAATACGTCCGACAGCATATAGAAGCAGAGTTTTCATTGACCAATGTCTTTGAGCTTAGTGTCAATTTTAATCAAAATTCTGGTGGGAAAGTCGCTATGCATTCCAGTTATTTTAAACTGCCGTACAATTATACAGGAACCTATCACTCCGGTATTCCTTTTTATATACATGCTATTCCTGATTCAGGATATCGTTTTGTAGAATGGCAGGAAACAGGCAGTACTGATGCTAGTTTGTACCAATCTTTTAACTTTAATACGACATTGACGCCCGTCTTTGAACCTGCATTAGATGTAGTGATTAACGAAATTCATTACCATCCAAATGATACGATTAATAATAAAGAATTTATAGAAATATACAACCCAGATAGTAAGGCCCGCGACCTGAGTAAATATACCTTCGAGTCTGGTATTTGCTTTGAATTTCCAGAAGGAACAACAATTGCCGCAGGCGAATATATCGTAATTGCTGCCGATGCTGCTCAATATCTGGGCAATGGTTATCAGGTCTTTCAATGGGAAGAAAGTAAGTTGGATAATGATGGCGAAAGCCTGGTCATACAAAATCCTATCAGGACAATCATAGACTCTGTTCGTTATAATGACGGCATCCCCTGGGCTTTACTGGCAGATGGTTTTGGAGCTTCTCTGGAATTAAATTATCCCATCCCCACAGATAATATTGCAGCAAGTGACTGGCAGGCATCAGCTCCAATAGATGGAACACCCGGCGCACAAAATTCTACCCCCTGCACAACACCAACACAGGAAATTGTCATCAATGAAATTAATTATAATTCTGGTAATTCACCCAATCCAGGCGACTGGATAGAGTTGTACAATCCTAATGCGACTCCAGTAGATATATCCAATTGGGGATTTTATGATAGTGAAAATATCTTTAGTATTCCAGCCGGAACGGTTTTGGAAGCCGATGAGTTTTTAGTGTTGACAGAAGATGATATTTTATTTGGAAATGTTTTTCCTCATTTAAATAATGGAACAGATTTTATCGGCAACATGGGCTTCAATTTGAGCAATGGTGGCGAACGAATCAGCTTATTTGATAATAATAAATGCCTTTCTGACGAGTTGACCTACGACGATGAAATGGACTGGGATACCATTCCCGATGGCAATGGTCCAACGCTTTCGCTTATTACACCCGACTTGGATAATATCCTGCCGCTATCCTGGGAGTCTTCTTCTAATATCAATTCAACTTATGGCACACCAGGACGCCCAAATACTCCATGCCCTGAAAGTACGATTATACTTCCTAATACAATTTGTGCCGGTTTTCCAGTTAGCATTACTGTAGATAGCCTGTATAATCGTATGACTTATAATTGGTTTGTCTTTGGCGCATCACCTTCAAACGCAACAACAGGCAGTACTACTGTAACCTGGAATACACCAGGCACTTATAACATACAATTGATAACCAGCTATTTTGAATGCACAAAAATTTATAATCAGCAAGTAACAGTAGTGAGTTGCAACGATGCCCCCATAGCGATGGATGATAATTTTACAGCCATTCAGGAAACGCCTTTCAATGACGACCTCAGTCCAAACGACAGCGACCCAAATGGCGATAATCTGAACTGGACAACTACGCCACTAATGCCACCGGCTAATGGGACACTAATTGTCAATTCAGATGGAACATTTACTTATACGCCTAATCTCGGATTTGTAGGGAGTGATAGTTTTGTGTATCAGGTATGTGATGATGCGACTGTCAATTCCATTGAACCGAATATTTTTACCGGACAAGTCAGCGCAGGTACAGATGATGTAGAAGAACTCGCTTCAGATGGTTCAATCAACGTGACCAGTGGAGACCTCGACATCATGGAAGACGGCCCTGAAATTTTTAGTGCAGTAGGTATTCGCATCACCAATATTAATATTCCACAAAATGCCATTATCACCAATGCCTATCTGGAATTTACAGCCGATGAAAATAATGCAGAAGCCACTTCGCTGACCATTAGTGCAGAAGCTACTGGCAATGCAGCTCCGCTTCCAACTACTCCATTTGCGATAAGCACAAAAACAAAAACCAGCGCAGCAAACTGGTCAAACATTCCAGCCTGGACAGCAGGCAATACTTACAGTACAACAGATATTAGCACAGTCGTTCAGGAAGTGGTCAGTCGTGCCGACTGGCAAAGCAGTAATGCCATGACATTTATCATAGAAGGTACAGGAGTCCGTACCTCTGAATCTTATGATGGTGGTGCAGCAGTCGCACCCAAATTGATTGTCAATTACGAGCTTCCAGGCAATGCATTTAATGTGTCACTATGCGATGAAGCTACGGTCAATATTACAGTAGAACAAGGCTGTATAGATTTGGAGGTCTATGCTTATCTGGAAGGTCCTTATGACGCATCAATCGGAGAAATGACTACTAAGCTCAACGTGCTTCGCGGCTTATTGCCCGGACAAACGCCACCAGGCAATCTTGCGAACCCTACACCAGCCGGACAGCCGTATAATACTGTACCCTGGAATTACCCAGGTACAGAAGGGGCAGGATGGACAGATGCCAACTACACCGATGATGTTGTGGACTGGGTGTTGGTCTCTACTCGTACCGATATTGCGAAAAGCAGCGAAGTAGGAAGGGCAGCAGGTTTGTTGTATAAAGACGGTAGTATCGGCTTCCCAGAGAGTTGCGCACTGGAAAATATCAGTTTGGATTCAGTCTATGTTGTCGTAGAACACCGCAACCATATGGGAATTATGTCGTTAAACAAAGCACCCATTGCAAACAACATACTTACCTATGATTTCCGATTTTCAGACAGCTATAAAGATGTCACCAGTTTTGGGCAAAAACAATCCTCAACCGGCAATTGGTTTATGTTTGCCGGAGACGGCGACCAAAGCGATTTTCCAAGTTTTGATATAAAAGGAACAGACAAAACCATCTGGCTGGATGATAATGGTATTTTTCAGCAGTATATGATTCCCGATTTTGATTTGAATGGGGATGTGAATGGAGCTGATAAAGCACTCTGGGATTTAAATAATGGAGTGTCTTCAAGAGTCCCGAAGTAAGGAAAATGTGTCGGCACAAGGGGGGCGTTGATTAATGTATATATCATCTTATCACCAATGCTATTGATTTATTTTACCATTCATAAAAATTATTAAAGGAATTCGTATTCCTTATATAATGCCAATTCAATAACTGTTGTCAATAAACATATTAAAGTCAGTTTTTTCAAAATGACTGTTTTGTTCGATATTTTTTTGCATTTTTAATGTCAATATTATTTCGAACAAGCACTAAAACACAGCATTTATTATGAAAAAAACATCGACTTTACTTATACACAGAAAAAAAATATTCTCATATAAAACAATAACAAAAATACTGGCAATTTTATTGTTAGCTACAAATACTGCAACAGCACAAACAACAGTATGCTTCAGTATAGAAAGTGAAGCCGAAGAAACCCTAACAACTGGAGCGATAAACCTCACCAGTAGCGATTTAGAACTTGGAGCAGACACAGAATTTGGGACGCCTGGCCTTCAGGTGACAGGACTAAGATACACCAACTTCAACCTGCCCGCTAATGCAACAGTCACAGCAGCAGACATTCAGTTTACAGCCGATGAAAACTCAAATACTACAGCCAATTTAACGATAAAAGGAGAACTGGCAGGCAATGCAGCAGCTTATAACAATACAAATTTTAATGTCAGCAACAGAAGCAGCACTACTGCGCAAGTCAATTGGCAACCCGCTCAATGGGCAACTGGCGCAGCAGGAACAAGTCAGCAAAGTCCTGACTTATCGGCTATTCTTAATGAAGTTATTTCCAATGCTGCCTTTAGTTCCGGCAATGCGATTTCATTTATTATTAACGGAACAGGAACAAGAACAGCCGAAAATAGTCCGATTGAATTATGCGTAACCTACACAACTTGCGGCACGCCCGGACAAGCCTGCAACGATAACATCGCCTGTACTATAAATGATGTCTGGGATGCGAGTTGCAACTGTGCTGGTACGCCAGATGGAGATAGCGATAATGACGGCGTTTGTAATGCAGAAGACCAATGCCCTGGTTTTAATAATGGACTTATCGGAACAAGTTGTGATGATGGAGACCCAAACACAGATAATGATACTTGGCAGGCAGACTGTAGCTGTGCAGGCGGACAACAACTTGTAATCAATGAGGTTTTTCTTTCTGGTTTTAATGGTGCCGAACAAACGGATCATGGTTTCAAAATCCCAGACTGGATCGAACTTTATAATGCATCAGGTTCAGCAATCAATCTTGCAGGCTGGTACCTGAGTGATGATCAAAATAACCCACAAAAATGGCAAATTCCCAGTGGAACAATCAATGTTGGAGATTACAGAATTTTTACCACAGATGGAACAAATAGCTCTAATGTCAACACAAATTTCAAAATAGACCAGAGCGAATTGGATGAAGAAGTAGTCCTTTCCGATCCTTCCGGGAATCTTGTGGACATTTATAAAATAAGAGCAGCGACACAGATTGGACATAGTAGAGGCAGAACAACTGATGGAGCAGAAACCTGGTCTGTTTTCACTAATCCAACTCAAAATGCAGCCAATAATACCACGCCTTCCGATTATGCCCCTTTTCCTGATATAGACATTCCTTCTGGTGCGCACCCTGGAGCAGTCACGGTTACTGTAAATGTACCCGCAGGATTTACAGCGCGTTATGAACTCAACACAGGCAACAACTCCACTGCAAGAGTTGATGATCCCGACCAAAACAGTACGGCTTACACTTCGCCATTGACGTTCAATAATACAACGGTATTTAAAGTAAGATTATACGATAATGCTGGTCAGTTAATTCCTGGCTTTATAGAAACCAATACTTATTTAATTAACGAGAACCATGAAATTTATACCCTGTCTGTATCAGGAAAAAATAATTTAATCACTTTATTAGATGGGCAAATAGACCTTTACCCAACAGCCCACTGGGAATTTTTCGATGAAACAGGTGAACTCGTCACCGAAGTAGCTGGAAATCTCAATAAGCACGGGCAGGACAGTTGGGTATATCCTCAGCGTGGATTCGATATTTTTGCACGCGATGAAACAGGCTATGGAGGGGTGATGAAACATAAGTTTTATGACCAAAGAGATAGAGATGAGTTTGACCGATTTATTATCAGAGCCGCTGGGGATGATAACTATCCCTATGAAGGCGGAGGTGCGCATATCAGAGATGCCTTTATACAAACCTGGGGACATGCGTCCGGTCTTGAGATGGACCACAGATCCTATCGCCCTTGTGTCGTCTATATCAATGGTAAGTATTGGGGCGTGTATGAAATTCGGGAAAAAGTAGTCCACAAAAGTTATACAAGCCATTATTACGACCAGGAAGAGGACGACCTTGACTATATCAGTTATTGGGGAGGAAGAACGATAAGATACGGAAGCCCGGCAGATTGGGACAATACAATAAACTACATTTTTAATAATAATATGGGCAACCAGTCCAGTTTCGATTATGTAGATAGTAAAATCAATCTGACCAGTTGGACAGATTATGCCCTGTTTAATAATTATATCGTTTCTAAAGACTGGAACAACTATAATTCAGCCTGGTGGAGAGGTAGAAATCCTGATGGCGGCGCACAAAAATGGCAATTCATATTATGGGATATGGACGCTTCTTTTGGCCATTATATCAATTACTCCAATGTACCCGATATAACTCCAAATGCCTCGCCCTGCGATGTATTGAACAACTCGCCTATCTCCGATCCTGAAAATTTATTGTCGGCTTTTGAACGACTGATAGATCAAAACAGCGATTTCAGAGATTTTGTAGCCAATCGCTATAACGATATGCTGAATACTTACTGGAGTTGCGATTATGCTATTCCTTTGTTAGATGCAATGGTGGTAGAAAAAGAACCCGAAATGCAACGGCAATTGAACAGATGGCCTGTTGCGCTAGGTGGAGGTAATCAGGGAAATAATAATGGTACTTATGCAGAGTGGCAAAATCATGTTCAAGATATCCGAGACTTTATGACTGCTCGTTGTAATGTGATTGATAATGAATTGCAAAGCTGCCTCAATCTTGGTACGCGACGCCAACTAACCATTCAAATATCACCAGCAAATGCAGAAGGGCAGATTAAAACCAATTCAATCATTCTACCTCAATTGCCGATGACGGGCAATTATTATCAAAATCTGCCACTTGGCTTAAAAGCTTATGAAAGCTATGGCTGGAAATTTAGTTACTGGTCGTCAAATGGCACAGCAATCAGCAACTCAACTGCTGATTCTATCACCTTGAGCATTACTCAAAACGATGTCATCACAGCACATTATGTACAAATTGCTAATCCGAATCTTGTCATCAATGAAATTATGTACCATCCAGATAGCCTGTGTACGCTTGCCGCAATGGATTCTACCGAACTGGACTACATAGAATTGAAAAATACAGGTACTGAAGCCGTGAACCTCGGCAATTGTAGTTTCACAGATGGACTGGAATACACCTTCCCGTATCCAACAACTGTACAGCCAGGCGATTTTTTGATTTTAACAGAAAATGCCACCGAGTTTCAAAACGTCTATGGTTTTGCAGCGGACGGACAATATAAAGGCGGACTCAGCAATGACGGCGAGCGGCTGGAACTGGCAGATGCTTTTGGAAATATAATAGATTCCCTGACTTTCAATGATGCCAATCCCTGGGACGAAGCACCTGACGGCAGAGGCCCATCCCTTGAGTTGCTAAATCCTGACTGGGATAATAATGAAGTACTAAGTTGGTTTCGTTCCGATAATTCCTGTGGCACACCTCGCGCAGAAAATTCCCGCATCTGTAGCGGTATAGCTGATGCCATTATTATCAATGAAATTAATTATAATTCCGATAATGGAAGCTTCGACCCGGGCGACTGGGTAGAACTCCACAATGCTGGCGCAGCAACCGTGGACATTTCCGGCTGGAGTTTTTACGATAATACAAATGAATTTGTTTTCCCTGCGGGAACAAGCATAGGAGCGGGAGAGTTTTTAGTGTTGGCAGAAAATGGAGCTGTTTTCGCTAGTCTGTTCCCGCATTTAAATAATAATCAATACCTCGGAGATTTCACATTTGGACTCAGTAATAAAGGAGAACGTATTTCTCTTTTCGATGAAAATAAATGTTTATCAGATTATCTGGTATATAATGACAGATTGCCCTGGGATACCATTCCTGACGGCAATGGGCCGACTTTGTCATTAGTTACGCCAAATTCTGACAATACAAATCCGGCAGCATGGGAAAGTTCATCAAATATAAATTCAGCTCATGGCACACCTGGACGCCCTAATCTGCCTTGCCCTATACAGCAAATTATTTCGGTCGATACAATATGTGTGGGCGAAAATGCCTTGCTGACTGTAGATTTATTGAATGGTGAAACAACTTATACCTGGTTTTTGTCAGGAGCATCAACGCCTACTGCGAATACAGAAGCAGTAACCACTTCCTGGGCGAATCTAGGCATCTATAACATTCAGTTGGTGACCAATTATTACGAATGTACCAAAATCTATAATAAACAGATTGTCGTAGAAAGTTGTACAGATTGTATAGATGTAGACCTACATGTATGGCTCGAAGGGGCCTATAATTTTTCTACAGGTCAAATGGAAACTAAGCTCCATCAATATGGTCTATTACCTGGTCAGACTCCGACCAACGCTTTTGCTACAGCTACACCAGCCGGACAGCCTTATAATACAGCCCCTTGGAATTATGCAGGAACAGAAGGAGCGAACTGGACAGATGCAAATTATATTGGCGATGAAACAGACTGGGTCTTGGTTGCTTTCAGAACAGGTATTGCCGGACATTCGGAAATTGCCAGAGCTGCTGCCATTTTGCGGAAAGATGGTCGCATTGATTTTCTCAATGGCTGTCCACTGACAGCGGATTTAGGATTGACTAATGTATATGTTGTCATTGAACATCGTAATCAGATGGGCATCATGTCACCAGCACGAGTCAATATTATCAATAATGCCATCACCTATGATTTCCGTATAGCAGACAGCTATAAAGACGCCACCAGTTATGGACAAAAGCAACTTCCGACAGGTGCCTGGAGTATGTTTGCAGGCGACGGAGACCAAAGTGATTTGCCAAGTTATGACATCATGGCTACAGATAAGGCTATATGGCTGAGTGAAAATGGTATTTTCAGCCAATACGTTATACCTGACTACAATTTGGACGGCGACGTAAATGGAGGCGACAAAGCCTTATGGGACGATAATAACGGCGTGTCTTCCAGAGTACCGAAGTAATAAAACACAGACTCAAAACATCAAAAGCGATAGTCTAATGATTTCTCATTAAGCTATCGCTTTTATTATTTAAAATATCTTAGTGTCGGTTTAAAATTCCAAACGGAAATTAGACCAGTAGACAAAAAGAATAACGGAGACAAAAAAGGCAAAAAATAAAAAGCCATACATGAGGCAGAAGCCTTTTTTTCCGTAGTTGTGATCGTTATTATCGCTCATTGCTAATTTTTTTTAATGATGCCGCAAAGTTAAAAACTTTTTTTTGATTCACTTCATAATCGCGCAGCCAATTGCACATTGCAGGCATTTTTTAGGCAGACAATATTCATTTCTCAATTGAATCAGCCCTTGTGTCTGATAAGCAGACTGAATATCGCATCCCACGGACGCCCATTCACGAATAATGTGATTGTTTTCAGCAGGCAGGGAATCCAGCCATTGCAAGGCTTTGTCTTTATATATTTCTTCGTCGCGCAATTTGCCATACAAAAACAAAAAAGGAACAACAGTATTGATGATAATCAGGTGAATCGTCTTTTGTCCCAGTACTTTTTTCTTGTGTTTAGAGGGCTTATCAAACACATAATGTGCATCCCAATAGGCAGAAGCCTGCATACTAAAGTGCGCCTCGAATTCTTTTAGGGTATCAGCTTCAAGAACCCAGCTAAATAGCCCTTGTGATTGATGAATTAGCTGCGCAAATTGTGCCAATCGAAGGGTCGGAAAATTAGCTGGACGCAGCCTCAGAAATTTCCACATGGATTTATGAATCGGTTTCAGCGTATATTTTTTACGCAAAAAATAATACTCTTGTTGCAATCGCTTAGGATAATCATCTTCAAAAGTCTCCATTAAAAAACCTGCCTGTCCGAACAAGAGAGCTTCCAGTTGAAATAAATTATTTCTATGCTTCGCCAATATACGTTGTGGCAGGGAGCGTGTCAGAATGTCAAATGGTTGTGCATTGATACGGATACCAAAATTAGCTGCGAGGCATTGATAAAATGTTTCTTCCCAATCCTTGTTATTCGCTTCTAGTTGACTGGAAATATGTTCAGCTTTAGCCTCTATACGTTCCGCCAACATTCGCTCCAGCCAGGAAGTTCGTGTAATTTTAGGGACAGAAAAAAAGAGTGCTGTGCAGGAAATAGGGAAGGTATTCGCCAATAAACGACGATACCTTCCCACCAAGGACTCCTCAAATCGTCCCTTCAATTCCAGACAAGGTAAACGCTCACCGTTCTTCCTGAAAATCGGAGCATCTTCCTCATATACAACATGCAGAATAACATTATCATAAGCCCGATTGTGTTGATGTTTATGCAGCTGCCAGTCGGAGGTATAGAGGTGCATTTCTACATTGCCTGCCCAAGTAGTGTCTCCAATTTGTAATCGGGCATTGGTAAAATCAGGGCCGCCATCCGTGTTATAGGTGCCCAACTCATATAACTGAATTTCTGCCCCCTCTGTCGTCCGGAGCTTGCTTAGAGAGAAACGCTTCATCCGCCAGAGATAATGCAAAAATTCTTCTTTGAATGACAGCCCTGATTTTACCATTTTTCTTTTTTTTATTGTGTTGTCGTGTTGTCGTGTTTTGCTCCGCAAAACACTCCCTTCAACACCTCAACACACGCGCACCTCAACACCTCAACACATTCGCCCCTGCGCCACTATTGACTAAAATTGTTTGTTGTCTATATATAAAGAGGGTGAAAACACAAAAATTCCATAAATCTGAAGCAACTTTTTTTTCATCCCCTTAAAAAATCGGGATAATCACAAACATTTCCGACCTTTACACCATGAACATCTTAATACTCGGTGGCGGCGGTCGAGAACACACTTTTGCCTGGAAACTGACCCAAAGCCCACTATGCACACAACTCTACATAGCCCCCGGAAATGCTGGAACAAGACAACACGGCATCAACGTAAATCTATCCCCCGAAGATTTCCCAGCACTAAAAACCTTTTCCATAGACCACAAGATTGAAATGGTCGTCGTTGGACCCGAAGCTCCATTAGTAAAAGGCGTGTATGATTTTTACAAAAATGAAGAAGAGCTGAAACACATTGCGGTCATTGGCCCATCGCAGGAAGCTGCCCAACTAGAAGGCAGTAAGGCTTTCGCCAAAAAATTCATGCATTATTACAGGATTCCTACAGCCGCTTATCGCGAATTTACGGTAGAAAATATAGAAGAAGGCATAGCCTATATTGCTACACAGCCCACGCCCATAGTACTCAAAGCCGACGGACTAGCTGCCGGAAAAGGCGTGTTAATTCTGGATGATATCGAAGAAGCCCAAACAGAATTTAAAGCTATGCTCAATGGCAAATTTGGAGCTGCTAGTGCTAAAGTCGTCATAGAAGATTTTTTGGATGGTATTGAATTTTCCGTCTTTGCACTGACTGATGGGAAGGATTATGTATTGCTGCCTATGGCAAAAGATTATAAACGCATTGGCGAAGACGATACGGGACTGAATACAGGCGGAATGGGCGCAGTCTCACCAGTACCTTTTGTTGATGATGCTTTAATGGAAAAAGTAGAAGAACGTATTGTCGAACCTACCATTCAAGGATTGAATGACAGTGGAATGGTGTATAAAGGCTTTGTGTTTTTCGGCTTGATTCGGGTAGATGGAGAACCTTTTGTGATTGAATATAATTGCAGAATGGGCGATCCAGAAACAGAAGTAGTGCTGCCCCGACTGAAAAATGACTTAGTCGAACTTTTTATGGCAACTGAAAATAACACATTGCGCGAGCATACCATAGAAAAAGATTCACGCACGGCTACGACTATTATGCTGGTCAGCGGCGGATACCCAGAAGCTTACACTAAGGGTAAAGTCATGACAGGAATGGAGAAAGTCAGGGACAGTCTGCTCTTTCATGCAGGCACAAAAACTGAGAATGGGCAGGTCTTGACCAATGGTGGACGAGTTATGGCGATTACTTCTTTTGGAAATACGATAGAAGAAGCTCTTGCGTTGTCCAATAAAAATGCAAAGACTATTCAGTTTGAAGGAAAGAATTATCGCAGAGACATCGGAGAAGATTTGATTTCGGGTCAATCAAAAAAAAAACTAAAAAGGACATAAATTCAAAATACCTTACTAATTTAGAGGATAAAACAATTCATCAGTCATTGGAAAGCTTAACTAACATAGATTTATTAGAACGAGAACTGTCGCTTAAGCAGCTACAGATTAAGAGTCTATTGTATATTACGCAGTCCATAAACCAGAATGTATCTGCTGATGGTTTGTTTGAAATATATAGAAAGACCCTGAGTTGGGAATTGAGTATCAAAAAGATGGCTTTATTCTTCCGCGAACCTAATGGAGATTGGGTCTGCAAAGCTGAAATTGGTGCTTCTGAAGACTTTATCCATGCGGAAGAAATGGGGCAGCATTTTCTGGAATATACACGTGTTTCTAATCTGGTAGGAGAGGAGGTACATCCTTTATTACAGGATTACGATATTGTAGTACCAGTATATCACAAGGATACTGCCATTGCTTTTACTTTTGTCGGCGATTTGAATGATAGTGATAACACTTACGAGACCATTGAGTTTGTGAGTACCATTACAAATATCATTGCGGTAGCTATCGAAAACAAACGTCTGTTTAAAAAACAAATAGAGCAAGAACGACTGAAACGAGAAATGGAATTGGCAGGAGCGGTACAAAATATGCTCATTCCCAAATCGCTCCCAACCAATGGATATTTTGAATTTGATGGTGTGTACAAACCGCACCTCGGCGTAGGTGGTGATTACTTTGATTTTATTGATCTGGAAGACGGCAACGTTATATTTTGTGTAGCAGATATATCGGGAAAAGGCGTAGCCGCAGCCTTACTAATGTCCAATTTTCAGGCAAATGTCCAGGCGATTGTCCGTCGAAAATTGAAAATGGACAAATTCATCAGAATCCTGAATAAAACAGTACTGAAGATTACCGAAGGGGACAAATTCATTACCTTTTTTGTCGGAAAGTATAATGTAGATACCCGCAAACTAGAATACGTCAACGCAGGACATACCCGACCAATTCTGCTGATGAATGGTGCGAAATATCGACTAGAGGAAGGCTGCACAATTCTAGGCGTTTTCCCAGATATGCCAGACATCGAAGTCGGAGAAATCACAGTAGAAGAAAATGCCATGCTCGTAGCCTATACAGATGGACTGACGGATTTGCGAAACGACCAAAAAGAATATTTCAGTGTAGAAATGTTGGAGCAGTTTATCGATGAAAACTGTGAAATGGAAGCTGAATTTTTCAATAAAAAACTGATGGAACACATTGAGGTTTTCAGAGGCGAAGGAGAATATCCCGATGATGTAGCTGTACTGACTTGCAAGTTATTTTAATTGATATTATCACTGCCACTGAAACTTTGATTAATGATAAACATTCCCACCTTAATATTTTTCCTACTCCTATACACAGGCTATCGCTACTTCGTAAAGCCTTACATGATTGATGCACCTGCCCGCCGAAACAACAATAAACGATCGAGTAAAAAAGAAGACGATAAAGGCGATTTCATAGATTATGAGGAAGTGGATTGAATTTGGGTGGTGTATTAACTAGTAAGTTTAAGTGCAAGATTAAGTTTAAGTTTAAAACGATATAAAATGCTGATAATTAGTTTTGTATTCAAAATTTAAATTATAAATAATTCTGTTCAGTTAAGTGCCTAGACTCAACTAAACGCCACTTTCAATTTGACTAATTGGCTTATTGTCAATAGTTTTTTGAATTTGAATTTGACGTTTGGATTTGTATTTCCACTTACTTAATTAAGGAGAGAAGTGAGGGTAATCAAATAAAATATTTACCAGTTTCTGATACAAAAGATAGATTTCTGAGGATATATTTTTTTCAAATCAGGAAGTTGAAAGTAGCATCTCTATAATTAGATTTTTAGGAAACTTAGAGCAAAAGATAGAGAACGAAAACCTCCTGGGCATAATTTTTTTTTATTCCAGTGCTTGTCGAAGAAGCTCTTGACGAATTAATAAAAATACTAAGAAAGCATAATTCTGAATATTGCAATAACTCTATATTGTTAATGTCACAATACAAGAGGCTTAAAGTAGAATATTTGACCATTCCTAATACTATCAATAATTCTGACTATGTAATGACTTGCAAGAAAAAAATGAAAGCAAATAAAAGAAACTACTCATGAAAATCATGCACGCTGACAAAGAGTCTATATGAACACAAAAAAAGCCTATAACAACTGGTCTGCCCAATACGACACCAACATCAACAAAACCCGGGATATGGAAGCAGTCGCGCTGCGCAAAGTTTTATCGACGATTTCTTTTGAGATTGTTTTGGAAATCGGCTGCGGAACAGGCAAAAATACGGAATGGCTGATGACCAAATCTAGCCGAATGACCTGTGTTGATTTTTCAGATAAAATGTTGGCGAAAGCCAAAGAAAAAATAAAGTCACCAGCCGTTCAGTTTATTCAGGCAGACATTAAAGCAGACTGGACTTTTGGTGAAGATGCTTATGATTTAGCAGTATTCAGTCTGGTTTTGGAACATATTGAGCAGCTTGATTTTATTTTTGCGGAAACGGCAAAGGCTTTACAAGCGGGCGGCTATGTGTATATTGGCGAGCTGCATCCTTTTAAACAATATGCGGGTAGCAAAGCCCGATTTGAGACGGAAGAGGGTGTAGAAGTTTTGGAATGTTATACCCATCATATTTCTGATTTTCTCTTGTCCGCAGAAAAATATGGTTTGGAATTGGTGGAGTTAAACGAATTTTTTGATGATGATGACCGGACGACTATCCCTAGAATATTGGCTTTGTTGCTGCGAAAGAAATAATCGAAAGACTTATCTTATTCAAATGAAACCGACAACAATTTACATCACCCTACTCATCAGCTTACTCGCCGCCTGCACACCAACCGAAAAAGCAGCATACCTCCACATCGCCCACACCCGCAGCAATAAAAACATAGAAGTACTGGATGCCGTAAAAAACCTCAACTACAGCAACTATGACATGCTGTGGCTCGGCGGCGATATGGCCATACACACCTCCGAAGACGATGCGACCATGCAACTGATGGACGAACTATTTGACCTGGATCATCCAAATACGCTCTGGTCATTGGGCAATCACGATAATACTGACCTGGAGCGGGTGCAGCGATTTACACAACGTCCGACTTATTATAGTCACCATCATAATGGAATAACTTTTTTAGTCTTGGATACCCAAGATAGTTTGAGTAATATTGTGGGCAAACAACAGGTATTGGTGAATAGCGTTTTGGATACGATACAAGCTTCTTCGCACCTTGTTATCTTGCACCATAAACTGATTTGGATGCTGGGACATCCGGAACTGGAAGAACAGATACCCGATGTAACGAATGGTGGAACAGGTGCGACTTGCGTCCAATGTATCAATCCAAATAATTTTTATACTGACATTTATCATAAGTTGGTAAAGGTGAAAAAGCGGGGTGTTGAAGTGATCTGTGTTGGTGGCGATATTGGCTTCAAAGCCAAAGAATTTGACTACCAAACAAAAGAAGGCATTCATTTTCTGGCTTCCGGTATTGCTGATGACACACTTGTGAATAAAGTGCTGATATTCCAGCATGATTTAGACAAACAGAAATTGATCTGGGCATTTAAAAATATAGAAGAACTCAACTAGGCAGTTGCCTTCTCGAACCCTTTTTATTTCCTAAAGGGAAAGCCTGCCCGCGTTTGAATTTGAGTTTGACATTTGAATTTGAGTTTGATGAGATACGAAAGAAAATACAGAGTAAAAGGCGTTTCACTACAAGAATGGGAGCAATTGATTTTGCAAGTGCCGGTATTTTTCCGCACCGCTTTTCCTGTGCGGACAATCCATAACATCTATTTTGATACGGTAGATTTTCATTATTTAAATCAAAACATAGACGGCATTCAAAATCGTTCAAAATTTCGACTGCGCTGGTATAATAAGAAATTGCACAAAGCAAAACTAGAGCAAAAAGGCAAGCATGGTTTTTTGGGTTTTAAAAATATGTTTGATATGCCAGAACCGGAGTTGCAGGATTTATCAGCTTTGCAGCAAAGAGTCCATCAGATGCAGGTGACAGAAGAAGCTATTTTTCCAGTTTATTATAATCGCTATAAAAGAAAATACTTCGTTTCAACAGATAAGAAATTTCGGGTGACATTAGATTATGAACAGACTTTTGAATCACTAATGGGCAAAAACCAGATTCCTGAACGCCCATTATACCACGATGATGCTTTGATTATTGAATTGAAATATGAAGAGGAATACGACAGAGAAGCTTTGCAGATTATAGAGTATATTCCGACAAGGAACGCAAAAAATTCAAAGTATGTAAACGGCATGTGGATATCACAGTAGCACAGGCATCTTGCCTGTACCTATAAAGGCACAAATTCCCAATCAAAACTCAGCTCTATTTCATCTTGCCGAAACAATAAAATACTATCCGGATTAAAATTGACAACAGGCAGCAGATTAGGCGGCGTATCATCAGGATTCAGGCTGTTATTAATGCCTGAAATGAAAAAGTCAATCCCATCTGGCGACTCATAATGGTATTTTTTAGACCGCTGTCCACCATCACCTGAAATCACATAAATATCCGTTCCCCTGGCCCGCAATTCTTTCAACTCTGGATAAATTGCCATGTCAAATCGACTCATTGTATCATTTCCGCAAAGAAATTTATGTACACTGCGCTCGTCATTAGCATGAGTCTGCGTATCCATATCCGGCTCACAATACCCCCATACAACTTGGTGCATCAGCATGAATAAATTGGGCGAAGTCATGGTGTCAAGTGTCGTGAGTATCATGTCTAGTTGTTCCTGCATGGCATCACATTTTGCCCACAGCGAATCCACATGATTATAAGAACAATTCAAGACTATAAAAACCGTTTCGTCATGATAATGCACATAGAAATCACGTCTTTGCGTTGCATCAGTGATATAATGCAGATTGCCATTTCGAGTATCATGGTTGCCGAGGGCATAAAAGGTGAGTGGATTACTCAGGTCGAAAATAGCATCAATGTAAGCGACTGTTTCGATGTCGCGTGTTACTTCCGCACACACATCGCCGCCCAGCATAATGCCTTTATAAGTATCAAATGGTAATTGTTCTATGCGCGGGTCTGCTCGCCGCCCATCACTGTTCCAGTCATAAACATGACCGAGAAAAGCATAAGTATCTTTGATTGGAATTTCGGGATTCTCTTTGCCGCAGGCACTTAGGAACAAAAGGAGGAGCAAAAAACCTGAGTAGCCTCCAGGGCTTCTCAGGTTGCTGATATTTTTTAAACGTCTAAAATTATATTTTCTTAAACGCATCATACTCTTTTTCCAGGTGCGATTGTAATTCTTTCCAATTGCCAAAGCGGGAAAATAAATCTTTCAATGCATCTTTTTTCGCACTTGATGGATTGACATAATCCTGTACATCCTTGTCTGTAATTTCTTTATCGCTGAGAATAATCAGCCGTTCAATTACATTTCTAAGTTCACGGATATTTCCAGTCCAATTGACTTCTTGCAAGGCTTTTAATGCTTTGCTTGTAATCTTTTTTGGTGCTGTGCCATATTCGCCACAGATGGTCTGAATAAAATGGTCGGCGAGTAGCGGAATATCTTCTATGCGTTCATTGAGTGGTGGAACCTGTACAATGATGACAGCAAGACGATGGTATAAATCTTCTCTAAATTTCTTCTCAGCAATTTCGCGGCGCAGGTCTTTATTGGTCGCAGCCACAACTCTTACATCGACTTTAATCTCTTTGTCGCCACCAACTCGCGTGATTCTATTTTCCTGTAAAGCACGAAGCACCTTTGCCTGCGCAGAAAGACTCATGTCGCCAATTTCATCCAGGAATAAAGTTCCTCCACTAGCCTGCTCAAATTTTCCAATACGTTGCTTAATCGCAGAAGTAAACGCGCCTTTTTCGTGCCCAAACAATTCACTCTCAATCAACTCAGAAGGAATCGCTGCACAATTGACCTCAATTATTGGCGATTTAGCTCGATTGCTTTTGGCATGTAACCAACGTGCTACTAGTTCTTTACCAGTTCCATTTGGGCCAGTAATCAGTACACGCGCATCCGTTGGACCGACTCGCTCAATCGTATCTTTTATTTTCTGAATGCCTTCCGATTCGCCGACCATATCCTGCGTCTTAGACTTAGCCACCCGACGTTTCAAGACTTTAGTTTCTGTAATCAGGCTCGACTTGTCCATTGCATTCCGAATGGTAATCAACAGTCGATTCAAATCTGGCGGCTTGGAGATATAATCAAACGCGCCTTTCTTCACAGCCTCCACTGCCGTCTCAATATTTCCATGACCGGAAATCATCACAACTGGCGTATCAGGAGCAAGAATGGCTACCCGTTCGAGGGCTTCCATCCCATCCATCTTAGGCATTTTGATGTCCATAATGATGACATCATAATTGTCTTTTTTCAGCTTGGCTAAGGCATCTAGTCCATCACCAGCTTCATCGACTTTGTATTTTTCAAATTCGAGTATGTCGCGCAGCGTCCGGCGGATGCTGACTTCGTCATCGACGACTAATATTTTTGGCATAAATATTTATTGATTGTGGAATTGTTGTAATTGCTTGATTGCTTTGGGAAATTGATACAAAGAAACGAAAGATTTATCATTTATCATTGAACATTTGTCGGGTAAGTTTGTAGGATTTCCCATGTCCGCTTCTTTATTTAGGCATATTGATAATATTCAGTAAAAAAAATCTTATTATCTATAGCCCGATTTAGTTGTTCAAGAATTTCATTTACCGTTATGAATTCAAATACACAATTTGAAACTGTTATTCTGAAATTTCCAATTAGCTTTCGCGGAGTTAGGTTGTCATAATTTACTACTTGTCCGCATTTCGGGCATTGAATCCCTTTTATTATGTTTTTGATGTTTAACTCTAATTGATTTGTTGTAGGATGAAGAAACTTGTCGAATAATATCTTCTTGTATTTTTTACAATGATAAATGACCAATAATTATTGTCTATTTGCAAGTCCTGCCAATACCATCACTGCGCCGGCTAACATTGGTCCCCAATACAGCACATAAACATTACCGCCGGAAAAATAAGTCATGCCCGTAACTAGAAGACCACCTGCAAAAAGGAACAAACCCATAGGGAGCAGGTATCCTTGTGGATTCACTTTTTTACTTTCTATTTTTTCCAACTCTCGATCTACTCGATTCATGACGAAGTTGAACTCCTGTTCGCCAGGGTTTTCTTTTAGTAATTCGCGTTTTATGGCATCATAATCCATCCCATCTCTCGCCATATCTACGTAGCGACGAATGTCAACTTGATGTTCCATAGTTTGTTATTTGAGTATCACAGGCATCCTGCCTGTCAGCTAGAATGGACAGGCAGGATGCCTGTGACACTTTTAGTAATTTCCAACAGACAGCATCACCAGTGTACAGGCAGCTTCTGTAGCAATGCCCTGCTCACGAGCAAGGCGCATCAAAGTTGGATTTTCTGTACCCGGATTGAAGATGATCCGTTGAGGTTTTAAATTTAAAATATAATCGTAATAAGCTTCTTGTCTTTGCGGATTCAGGTAGAGTGTGATGGTATCCACATCTTCTACATCCGGTGTTCCATTTTGGATGACAATCCCATGAATGGCTCCTTCGCGTATACCAATAGGCACAACTTCATGTCCATACTGCTGCAATCGTCGTGTTGCGAGATAAGAATAACGACTTGGATTGGTGGATGCACCGAGAACGACTGTTTTTTTCATAATGATAAACGATGAATGATGAACGATGAATCACTATAAAAAGTTCATCATTAGGGTATCATGGCATCTTCAATAGCCCTAAGTCAAGCTCAAAATGAGGCATAATTTCTCCGCCAGAAAGCACTTTATCAAAACCTTCGATCATTTCAATAGTTCCATCATTGCGATAGATGTGGCTGTTTTGGTGTTTTGGGTCAATCAACCAGCCCAATCGCACACCGTTTTCTATCCAATCCAGCATTTTTTCCTGAAGTTTTTTCAACGAATCTGTCTTGGAGCGAACTTCAATGATGAAGTCAGGTACAACTGGTAAGAAGTCATCCTTATCTGCTTCGGTGACGGTTGCCCATCTTTCAGGGCTGATCCAGCACGCATCCGGCGCACGCATCGCACCATTGGGAAGTTTAAAGCCAGAGGATGAGCCAAGCGCAAGACCTTTTGCGTGCTTTCTTGTCCAGAGTTTTACCTCTGTGAATACTTCTGTTTCGTAGTATCCTGACCTTCCTGTTAATGGTGACATGATGATTATATTTCGGTGTTTATCCCTTTCTATCCGCATATCTTTATTCGCCATGCAGAACGCAACAAACTCCTTATCCGTCATATTTTCGGAGTACTGTACAATGGGATGTCTATTTTCTATTAGAAGCATAATTCAGGAATATTTTTTTGTTCCCTACAAGATACAAAAAAGCAACTTCACTATCAACCGAAGATTTTGAATAATCAAAATGAATGACAAATAATTTATCATTCATTTTGATTATTTGGTAGTGTTCGACTAAAGATAGGATAAATGCAGCGCAAGAGTCGCAAGGCGAATTCTTCTGTTGAAAGTACAGCATTGAATCATCCAACACCGGAGTTTTATAAAAACATTCGCCTTGCGACTATTCCATACTTTACTCGAACACCGCCAATTATTTACGATGACTGCTATCAGACAATCATCCGAATCGGATCTTCCAATACAGACTTAAAGGTATTCAGGAATTTTGCACCAGTTGCGCCATCCACTACACGGTGGTCGCAGGAAAGCGTGACTTTCATACGTTTGCCGACAGCCAATTCGCCATCTTTTACCACAGGCATTTCAATAATACCACCCACAGCCATAATACAGGCATCTGGCGGATTGATGATGGCCGTAAATTCATCAATGCCAAACATGCCCAGATTGGAAATCGTGAATGTATTTCCCTGCATTTCTTCGCCAGAGAGTTTGCGTTCTTTGGCTTTGCCAGCCAATTCGCGGACTTCTGCATTGATTTGAGACAATGATTTCATGTCAGCATGACGAACTACAGGAACTAATAAACCTTCGTCCACAGCTACCGCTACACCGATGTTTACATTGCCATTTTGACGAATCTTATCGCCCAGCCAGGAAGAATTGATAGCAGGATGTTGGCGTAAAGCCACCGCAGCCGCTTTAATCACCAGGTCATTAAAAGATATTTTTTGCGGCGCAATTTCGTTGATGCGTTTACGGGTTTCCATAGCGCGTTCCATATCTATACTGATGGTCAGATAGAAATGTGGTGCGCCAAATTTACTTTCTGATAAACGACGGGCAATCGTTTTACGCATTTGTGAGAGCGGCGTGTCTACATCACCGGCGGTAGCTACTGAGAAGCTGGCTGTTGCTGCTGGAGCAGGAGCTGCTGTACCTGCACCGGAAGCCAGATAAGCTTCAATATCTCTTTTTATAATTCGCCCTTCATCACCACTTCCTGCAACACTGGCGAGATCAATACCTTCTTTTGTTGCCATGCTTTTCGCTAATGGAGAGGCTTTCATTCTGCCACCACTTGCTGCGGGGGCAGGAGCGGGAGCAAGTGGAGCAGCTGCCGGGCTTGGAGCTGGTGCAGCAACAGGCATTGGAGCTGGTGCAGGTTCGGGTGCTTCATCCTTTGCAGGGCTGCCGACTGAACTAGCCAGCGCAGCGTCTAGTTGCGCCTGAAAATCTTCTCCTTTCTCACCAATAACAGCCATCACGGCATCAATGGGTACAGATTCACCTTCTTTTACACCTATGTATAGGAGGATGCCAGAATAGTAGCTATCCTGTTCCATCACCGCTTTGTCCGTTTCTACTTCAAACAGCGTCTCGCCTGCTTCTACCAGGTCGCCTACTTTTTTGTGCCATGCTACCACTGTTCCTTCGGTCATGGTATCACTCAATAAAGGCATTCTGATTATTTCTGCCATGATTTTTTTCTTTAATTATTGTTGTTCGTCAAATAGTGGGGCAAAAATACATTAATCTAACAAAATTGTCAGTCGAAATGGAATGAATTTTACAGGAATCAGTATCAGTGTCAGTATCAGTGTCAATATCAGTGTCAATATCAGTCGCAGTTGCAATTTTAATGTCAGTTTCAGTGGCAGTGAAAATACCCGGTATTCTGGCAATTACTGCCTGTAAAGAAGATGAATGTGTAGCTCCTGACCTAGCGGATAACATCATCGGTACATGGAAAGTAGCCCGTGACGGAAATTCTGTTGAGTTTCAAACTGATGGTACATTGATTGACCCTAATGATGCCTTGATTGGTGCTGAAATTAATGAAACAGTATAGAAATGACAGCCCACATTCACTCATTTAATCATCTACTCAATCACTCCTTAAAACTTGGTGCAAAATTTGTTATACGTCACTCTTTACTAATTCATTTAAATTACCAACTATGAAAAAATTTGCACTTGGACTATTGTGCGGTATTCTGGTACTTAGTGCCTGTGATGAAGACCCCTGTGTGGCACCTGATTTAGCGGACAACATCGTCGATAGATGGCTGGTTCCTGTCAATGGCGACACGCTTTCTGTTGTCTTTAAGCCAGATGGTTTATTGGTGGACGATAATGATGCCTTGATTGCAGGAAGTGTTACAGACAGTACTGGAATCAATGAAAAAACTTATATCGTAGCCTCAGATATGAGAGAGATATACCTCAATTCAACAACTGGTGCTGAACTAACGCAGGCAACTTATCTTGTGCTGGAAAGTGGATGCGATGCTATCACGCTGAATAGAGACGGGCTTTCAGTCGAGCTGATTAGAGAGTAAATGTATCATTGTGAAATTGAGTGATTGTGGAATTGTTATAGTGATTTTTGCTTTGCAAAAAACTCTTTTCAACCAAGAAGCAATACTGCGATGAAACAATGACGACATTAAAAAGAATGGTCGGTAGTTTGTGGTGTAATAAGTCACAGCTATCGACCATTTTTTCTTGTTCCCTTAACATTGTATCAATAATATCTCCCTTGAAATTCCCTACCTTGTGAACTCGAACAAGTTTTATTAAGAACTATGCCGTACAGAAATATTATTATTCTCTTTTTAATTAGTATTCCTAAGCTATTCACTGCCCAATCTATTGAGTTACCCCCTGGCTTTTATGAAACAGAAGTCAGTGCAGGCTGGAATATACCTGTTGGTTTTACCTTTGACGAGACAGGACGTATGTTCGTCTGGGAAAAAGCAGGCCGGGTATACCTGGCAGATTCCACTGGCGCGAAATATCCCACTCCCTTACTCGATATAAATGAAGAGGTGATCACTGAGTTGGACTTAGGTTTACTGGGTTTTGCTTTAGATCCTAATTTTCTGGATAATGGGTATTTTTATACCGCTTATGTTGTAGATCGTCATCATTTGCTGCACTATGGGACTGCGGCATACCATCCCGATTCTACCTGGCTGGGTGCGACTATAGGGCGAGTTACCCGTTTCACAGCAGATGTAAATAATAATTTTGAAACACTGATTCCGGATAGTCGATTCGTCTTGCTTGGAGAAGACCATTCCACGGGAGTGCCCATTATGCAAAAATCCCATTCCATGGGTACTTTAGTCTTTGGAACTGATGGCACATTACTGATTTCTGCCGGTGATGGAGCAGCTACACAGGGAAATTTTGAGGAGGAAGGGCTGGCAGATGGTATTATGCGAACGGAAGAATACACGGGTGCATTTCGCTCACAGCTTGTCAATACGCACAGTGGCAAAATATTGCGCATTGATCCGGCTACGGGGGATGGCCTTCCTAGTAATCCTTTTTATGATCCGGATAATCCGCGTGCTCCAGGCTCAAAAGTCTGGGCCTTGGGTTTGCGAAATCCGTACAGAATGGCACTTAGACCAGAAACAGGCAGTCATTTTGAATCCGATGGAAATCCAGGCGTTTTATTTCTGGCAGATGTCGGTTCTGGTAGCCGGGAAGAATTGAATGTTTTACAGGAAGGCGGACAAAATTTTGGCTGGCCGATATATGAGGGCATGAAGACTCAAGTTACTTATGCTTTCACCTTAACGCCCAATCTGGACATGCCGAATCCACTATTCGTTTCCGGAAGCTGTAATAAGGAATATTACGATTATCAGGACTTACTCGTCCAGGAGTCGCTTAATCCTCCCAATTTCCCCAACCCTTGTGATGATAATCAGCAGATTGTAACGAATGGAAATTTATTCATGCATAATCGCCCTGCTTTCTGCTATAATAATGACAACTGGTCTCCTACAACACGTACCCTTGTACCCAGTTTTGATGATAATGGAGCGGCCGTCGAAATCAGCGTATTAGACAATGACTGTCCGGTAGAATCTGATACATTTTCCGGTGTAGCTATCATAGCTGGCGAATTTTATACACACCATACTTTTCCTGAAAACTATCAAAACTGCCTGTTTGTCTCTGATTTTCATGGTTGGATAAAGTGCTTCAACTTCAATGAGGCACAAGAATTGACAAGTGTAGTGCCATTTGCAGAGGACTCTGGTCTTATCCTCCATTTAGGCATTCATCCCAACGATGGCTGCCTGTATTATTTCCGTTATTATTCAAATAGTTTATTCAAAGTCTGCTATGGCGGCAACCCGCCTCCCGTTGCTGTCGCTGAGTCAGATGTCAATTATGGAGGAAGTTCTCTACCTGTCAATTTCGACGCTTCTGCTTCTTTCGACCCCAACAATTTACCACTTAGTTATAATTGGGATTTTGGAGATGGGAATACATCGACTAGTATTAATCCGAGCCACACCTACACTGCCCCTGGCAACGCGCCTTATACCTTTACAGCAACATTGACGGTAACGGACAGTCTGGGCGAAATGGATACAGATAATGTCTTCGTATCGCTCAATAATTCCCCACCACAAGTGGACATCACCAGTTTTGAAGATGGAGATACTTATCCGATTAGTGGGACCACCCAGCTTCCGCTTATCGCAAATGTGGTGGATAATGAACATGCAAATAATGAACTGACTTATGAATGGCAAACCATTCTCCATCATAATACACATTCCCACCTCGAATCGACCAATAATAATCCGCTGACCAGTACATTAATTTCCCCGTTGGGCTGCATTGAAGAGACTTATTATTATCGAGTGTCCCTCACCGTAACAGATCCCGAAGGACTAGTAGGTACAGATGAAGGTTTTTTGTATCCCAATTGCAATCCGCCTTTCTTTGAAATACAGGATATTAATTTAGCCGCTAGCGGTCAGCAAATAGATATAAACTGGATTACTGCCCAAGAATTGAACACCGTTTATTTTGAAATTTATCGTTCTATGGGTGATTTCAATTTCATTCATATAGGCACAGTCGATGCCTCCGGCAACACCAATATCCCCACATCTTATGCTTTTATAGATACTGATCCATTGACCGGGTTTAATACTTATCGTTTAAAAGTTTTCGATACAGACGGCAATTATGAATATTCAATTATTAAAGGTATGGATTTCCCTGTTTTACCGAATCTTTTGGTCTATCCAAATCCAGCTAAAAACCAGGTATCCATCAATTTTGCAGAGATCAATGAACAGGCTGAATTCAAATTATATAATTATCTTGGTCAAAAGGTGTATGAAGCAAACTGGCAGGCTACAGAGGCTGGTGTTTATGAGATTTTTTTACATCGTTACGCACCGGGCGTTTACATTTATGTGGTGGATGATGGGGTAAATACCGTGACGGAGAAGTTGATTATTTACTAAGGAACCCGTACCGACGGTTTTAACCGTCGCGTATCAATCAAGACTGGATATTTGAGATATTTAGGAAACAAGAAAAAAATAACCTATTTTAACACGGGCTAATATGGCGAAAAACATGTCGCAGCTACGCAGCTAAAATGCTGTTGGTCGACTATTTTCTACAAACATTTAGCATCTACGAAGCTAGTTCAGCATTCTTGTTGGAAATATAGCCCCATCGGGGCTACAAAGCACACTATTAATCAATTGATAATCAGTTGTTTAATGGTGTGTTTTTCTGTTTGGGGGACACATAGGGGGACACTTTTGTTATTTTTTTATCAAAAAAGCAAACTTTAACACTTTTTCGGGCATTTTAGCCGGATAAGTCAAAAATACATCTGAAATATTGGTGAAGACTTCATTTTTGCCTCCTCCATCTTTTCTTCCATCCGCTCAAACTCCTGCACCCATGCAGTCGGCTTTCCTTTGTATGTGAGTTTAGAATGTTTGCCGTACATCTTACTTAAAAGTTCTTTGTATCGTTTGGAGTTCTGTATGATAAAGTAACGCACTGGGTGTCTCTCTAACTTAGATGACCTTTGACCGGGATAGTATAACCTGTTTTGATACGCTTCTCTTGATTTCCATTTATGGTAGCCATAAGCCTTATACAATATTCTGCACCGCTTACCTGATACCGGGCAAATGAAATACAAAACTTCTCCCTTGCCTAAATTGCTCGGTACGCTTGTAATCATTATTTTATAATCATACTCATGCGCTGTTCCTTCTCTTTCCGTTAATGTGTATTGAAGCCTTATATATTTCCCTGCTGGTGTATTAGAACCTGTTATACTTATGTTGCTCCCACCAGTCCAAGACATACGCCAGCTTATCGTTTTTCCTTTTTGTAAAAATCCATTTTTGAGCAAATAAGACATTTCTATCCTACACGCTGAATCCGTTTCAATTGCTCCTGTACTGTATCTACCCATATAGCCGTTTATTAACCGTTTTTAACCTAAATCCTTAGAGGAACTTATTTGCTTTAATATGCTTCTACTTCAAGTTTAAGATTATAGAGAAGGTTGTCAAACAATCTAAATATCTCTGGTTTTGCATGTTGGTTTAACCTAAAATATCTGTAGTCCATTAAATAGATTTTAAAGTTCTCCTCTTTTAGTATTGTACTAACTTTTATATTTTCAACCATGTTATCGTCAAGATTCCAGTCCAAATTTTTCATAATTATTACTCCTATTATTTCCCAAAAATGTGGGGTATCAGGTAGTAAGAATAATTTACGAACATATTCTCTATTTGATTTTGCATTTACCTTTATCTTTCGCTTTGTGATATGAAACCAACATTCTAAGATGGCACTTATCAATCCTTCCAATTCCTCCTCCGCCTCTTGCCTTTCCTGCTCATCATTATAGTTTTCTAAATTTTCATCTAAAAAAAAGTCTCGTGAAAAATCTAGTTTTTCACTTTCTCTTTCATTTTTATTATTGCTATTATTATTAGTATAAATATCAGTATTAGTATGTGCGTCATTTGTTCCATTATGATTTACTTCCATAGTGGAACTTTCTGAATGTCGTCTATCCGCATGTTGTTTAGTAACATGCGGTAATTGGTCTGACAAGGCGCATCTTAACGTCAATTCATAATCAAAGCCCTGAAATTTTCCACGCTTCATTTCTTTTCTATGTCTTAGTAAATAACCTTTTGCCTCTAATGACTTCCAACATTTTGCAAGCGTATGAGGGGACTTTATTTTAAGCCTTCTCATTACATCATTATTATTTATCTGCCAGTCGTCAGGACGTGAAAACAGATAGCATAATAATCTAAATTCTTTATCGCTCAAATCTTGATTTGATACCAAAATATTAGGTATCTTTGTATAGCTATCTGATATAGATATTTTAACTATTGACATTAGATTAATTTTATATTATAATATTTGGCAGTCATTGTGGTAGATGACTGCCATTTTTATTTATAGCCTCTTATATTTCCCAACAAAAAAAAGGGACGCCATACAGCACCCCTAATTAATGTACATTCTTATCCGCTACAAATTCCAGCAACTCCGATTTCTTGAATCGTGTACTCCTTCCGACCTTATGATATTTTAATCCTTTGTTCTTTTTCCAGTTGTGAATACTGACTTTAGAAACTTTGAGTATTTTGGCAGCCTCCGCAACTGTCAATAACTCATCCTGATTAGGTTGGTTGGTTTCTTTGTGGTTTTCTTTAAATACGGCTCTGACGCCTTTTGAGATTAACTGTTCGAGTTCCTCAAATGTGATTTCTGTAAGTAATAATTTTTTCATAAAAATAACAAAATTGATTAATAAAACCTTTAGCGTTTTTTGAAAGGGATGTTCCAATTCATGTCAAAGGTTTCTTTAAACCCTCAACGCCTTCCATAGTATTAGTTTTTTGTTATTTTATTTATACTAAATCTTACTGCAATTGAGCAAAAAAGACTGATTTGTACTTTTATGCTTATATTCAAATGCAATTGATTTATTACAAATATCTTCAATTGTTGGCTATAAAGCAAGTGTAAACCCTTAAAAGTTACTCACATTATGTGGATAATGTTTTTATATATTTAGCCAAAAAAGATTAACGAATAACTGTCATAATATCACTAAAATACATTCTCATATAAATGACACCTTATTGAACCTCCTCCGCCTTATCTCTTTACAGTCTGCAATACAAATCAAATTTCCTATCTTGTCCAGCAAAACAAAAAATTCCCATGCAGCACCAAGTCATATTTGCAGAAAAGTTCCTCAATATTAAAATGGGAACTTATGAACTCGATAAAGAAATAAAAGACCTTGCCGACAAAAAAGCTGTTATTCAATCGGAGCATTTTTTAAACATAAAAAACATCAACTTGTGAAAAAACTATTTACAATAATCGTACTATTAAGTTTTGTGCTTTTCTCATGTAGTGAACCAGAAACAGATATTGCTGGTACTTATTTAGGTCAAGTAGAAGTGTATTTTCAGGCAGGTCGTGAGTCTACTGAAAGAACCGATGAATTTCAAATAAACGTTATAAAGAGCGAGGCGGGGTACGTCATCGAACATTTTCCTCAAGTTTTTTCGACAGAAGAGAGTATCAAACTAACACGAGTGTCACGTTATGAATACGCTATGCGTGACGAATCCGGCTCAGGAAAGATACGATTTATTGTTGAACCTTATACCAAGAGCTTTGTGGGCGATTTTTTTAGAGGAGGTGGATTGGCAAGCATGACTTATAAATTGAAGGCTCAAGAAATATATGTACCAGATTCTAAACCTGACTGAAAACCCAAGAAACATGAGTGTGAAATTTATATTGAGTTGATTAACTGAACCAAAAAACACCATGAAAGACCAAGACCGCATAAAAAAATTAGAGCAAGAAAATGAAGCCCTCAAAGCTCAATTAGCAGCCAATAAGGAGCAGCCGGACACCTCCGCCAATGCCGTCTCCCCGTCTGTCCCTTTATTCAAAATAATAATCTTTGCGGTATTGCTTTTGCTTTTAGGTCTTGCAATTTATTATTGCTATAAAGGATATATTATTCAAGTCCTGACGTACTTAAATGTTTTTATTTTTGGTCTTGGTGTCCTCTTGGTTTTTGTCTTTCTATTTTCTAAAGAAACATTCCTTTGGTTAATCGGAAAAAAGACTGAATACCACAACATCCTAAAAGCCGGGCAAAGCCTGACAACGGGAGCAGTCGGTACAGCCTTAAAATATGCTCCCATTGAATTAAGCGACAAAGAAAAAGAAAAGGTAAAAAAGGACGTTCCCGCATTGGTCGAAATGGGACTAATGACAGGCATCAATAATTATATCATCCGTTTTTTTGTCGGGGCTTTTGCTGCCTCATTTGCTTTGCTGGGTACGATTACTTTAATGAATCAAAACCAAAAAATTGACAAACAAAACAAACGTCTTGACCAGCAAACCTATCTCCAAGAAGCGGAGCGGAGGAGTTCTTTGGTTTTCCTGTTTAGTAATATCATGGATGCAGTTGATAAGGAATTAAAAGAGGATTACAATGATGACGACATCCGAAATTTAAGCCCTCAATTAATTGGTCGTATAACGGGATTAAGTACACGTTTAAAACCTTATCATTATCTTGATGGAGACACACTTACAGCAAAACCACTAAGCCCTGAAAGAGGGCAATTATTGGTTTCTTTATTAGGCAGTCAATTAGATGAAAAAACAATGGATGAAATTTATAGTAATTCAAATTTTAAATACTCGGATTTGAAAAACGCATATCTAGGAAGTGCATATTTAAGAAAGGTGAATTTAAGAAAAGCGGATTTAAGATATGCATATTTAAACGGAGCATGTTTAAACGGAGCATATTTAAATGAAGTGGACTTAAGATATGCGAATTTAAGATATGCGAATTTGAGATTTGGATGGTTAGAATATGCTAATTTAGGGTATGCAAATTTAGAATCTGTGAATTTACGTGGTGCAGGTTTATGGAGTGCAGATTTAAGATCTTCGAATTTAGCCAATGCGGTTTTAAGTGAAACAAAATTAAAAGAAGCGAATTTAAAAGAAGCTGACTTAACGGGTGCATATTTAAAAGAAGCTGACTTAACGGGTGCATATTTAAAGGGAGGCAATTTGACAAATACAAGTTTAAGAAAAGCATCCATGATAGATGTCAATTTAAAGGGGGTAAACTTAAAGGGTGCAGATCTAACTTCTGCTCAAATTAAAAGGGATTTTTTCCGAACAATCCAACAATACCAGAATGAAGATACAGTTACCAACACCCACTACATTTTAGAAAATTATCAAATAGATTCTACCTTTGAAAACAACGAATGGATATACCGTCTAAAAAGAAAGGAAAACCAATAACACCCTATCAGGACATATCTTTTTCAAACCCTTTGACGCCTTGTTGCTCCGTTGGCAAAAATGGCGTCAGGGCTTGCAAAATGCCATACAGGGCGTCTTTGCCTCTCTTGCTGTCCTCCTTATTGGTGAAGTCCATAAAAAACGCTGTTATCCGTCTTGGTAGGTTTGCAAGGTCGGTTGTGTCCAGGTCACTTGTCACCACAACAATACGTCCATCCGGTAAAACCTGTACGCCTTCTTTGTCCTTTATCTTAATCGTTTTCTTATGTTTTGAATTTGCCATGTCTATCAGGTATTACTATCAAATGAATTTTACAATCAAACCGCTTTCAAATAACCTCTCTTAAAAAATGGATGCGACAATAATTTTTGTGCGTTTTCCTCTTGCGATACTTTGATATATTTCAAAAAGGATTTTTCTGATTTATGTCCTGTGATTTTCATAATGGCAAGCGTTGGGATTTCTGCCAAATATGCGTTGGTAGCAAATGACCTCCGGGCGGTGTGGGTCACTATCAATTCATATTTTTTCATGGTGACACTATATTTTTTCCCTGCTTTGGTTTTCTCAATGATACAAAGCTCATTCAGTCCGGCCAGTTCTCCCACTTCTTTTAAATATCTGTTCATTACCTGATTGTGCAATGCAGGTGGGAGCGTATTATCATACAGCCCTTTATATTTTTTCATTACGTCCTGTACCATTGGGTGTATTGGGATTACAACGTCTTGTCCTGTCTTGCCAGTTTTGATACTGATAAAATCACCTTTGATATTTTCGGGCTTGATATTGCTAAAGTCAGAAAAGCGCAGTCCAGTATAACAACCGACAATAAACAAATCTCTTACACGCTCCAAACGTGGCTTATCTGAAAAGTCAAAACGGTATAATCCGTTTAGTTCTTTTTCTGTCAAATAGATACTATCTGTATCGTCTTTAATGGTCTTGAATCGTTTCTTTTGAAACTTCGTATTGGTATTGATTTCTTTGTCCGTAGCTTCATTTAAAATTCCCTTCAATACTTTTACCGTTGTCCCGAATGTATTATTGGAGTGCTTGCGGACATTAAAGAAATAATCTTTTAAGTCTTCATAAAATTCTAAATCAATTCCATCAAAGGTAATTGTGATACCTCTATGCTTTTCAAAGTCCAATAAACGATTATAAGAAGTAACGTAACCTTTGATAGTATTAATGGCTCGGGTGGTTTTTGCTATCTCAATATACTCCTGTACAAATTCGTGAAAATCTTTTTGCTGTTCCTCTACTCCATTAATTGCATTATTTAGTCGGGTCTTAATTTGTGCAGCCGTCAAATTAGAACTACTCATACAAATTTCCTGCACTGCTTGTTTCATTTCTCCCAACTCGTTATTCAATTGGGTACAAAGTGCATAAGTATTTTTAACCGCCTGTTTTTTGTCATTCCAGTATTTAGGATGGATTTTAAAATCAGTTGCAATTTTGACCCGTTTTTTTTGATAGCCTAAAAATAAAACAATAGGCGTTTCACTTTTCTTTTTCTTGTCCCTTAGATAAAAATTGATATTCGTTTTCATGTAAAAATCTTATTTTATGAATGATACTACAAGATACACAATTTGGGGGACAAATCGGGGGACACTTTTTCTTGTTTTAAGTTTTTCTCATTTTACGCACCTTGTTATTTGTCGCTGACTTACAATGACTTACAACAAGTCACAATAAACTAAAGTTAATACAAAACAAGTATCTAATAGTCCCATCGGGGCGGCATGTTTGATAGAAATATTGAATATTAAGGTTTTTAAAAGCTCCGTTAGGTGCGACATGTTAAATGTATACGTTTGATGCGTTTGCCCTACTACACAACTGATTTATCTAATGAGGAACTCAGAGAGTTAAAACTTCTATTAGCCCGATTCTTTGCTGAAAAGTCTATTCGACTTGCGAACAAAATATGGGATGAAAAAGGACTTACTGATGATGACATGGATCGGTTATTAAATGAACTTTCTTGAATTATGCCGCCTGTGATTACTCCAATTTTTTTTGGATAAACTGTACATATGAAGTATATTTGTGTGTAACCTGATAGACCCAAAACAACTGCTGCGATTGGTTCTTTTGAGGATTCAGATGGTTTATAGACGCAATATTGCGTGTATTTGAAGTTGTGTGTGATGAAGAAAAAATAAAAACCAATAACTAAAAGTGAAAGTCGAATACGATAAATATTACCAAACAGAAAACTTATTTGGAGAACCATATCCAGAATTGATGAAATTCTATTCTGAAATAGAGAATAAAGGAAAACTTTTAGATTTAGGATGTGGACAAGGAAGAGACGCAATTGCATTGGCAAAATTAGGATTTGAAGTAACAGGAATTGATTATTCAAAAGTTGGAATCGAGCAACTAAATGAAATTGCACAAAAAGAGAATTTGTCACTAAAAGGAATTGTGAAAGACATATTCCAATACTCAAATTATGGTGAATTTGATTTTGTTCTTTTGGATAGTATGTTTCACTTTGGAAAAAGAGAAAAGGAAAAAGAAATCAAACTTCTAAAAAGAATAATTGAATTGGTAAAGCCAGATACCCAAATTACAATCTGTATTCAAAATTCGGGAAATAAGTTGAAGACATTAAATTCGGTAATATTAGGAAAGCAAAATATTGAAATTGTGAAAAGAGAAGAATTGGTTTATGAATTTAGAGATGAAGAATCGAATCACAGTTCAACAACGAATTACGAAATGGTAACAATCAGAAAAAGAGAAAAGAACACCACACACAACAAAGCATAAAATGTTCATTGCGAGCAAAAGCT
>CALFBH010000010.1 GCA_937951615.1 uncultured Saprospiraceae bacterium
ATGGTCGATGGTCGATGGTCGATGGTCGATGGTCGATGGTCGATGGTCGATGGTCGATGGTCGATGGTCGATGGTCGATGGTCGATGGTCGATGGTCGATGGTCGATGGTCGATGGTCGAGTGCCTTGCGGCACTCGACTAAATGCTCTTTATGTCCTATCTATGGACTATGGACCATCGACTATCGACCAAACTAGCCACCTGAACAAAATGGCTTTCAGCAAAAAAACTACTGCTCCTTAAACCAAGCCACTAACACATCTCTCTGTTCCTGACTCAGCCAGGCATCGCGATGAGCCACCATATAAGAAAGCATTGGCATTTCCTTGCCACCAACAACCTCTACCACTTCTTCCATTTTGTATGCTGCTTTGCCTGCATCATAAGTACCAAATTCGGAAAAATTCAGGTGCTCCCGCCCTTCTTTTGTATGTCCTTTCAGCCACCAGGAAACCGGCGCGATATTGCTGTACCAAGGATAAGTAGTGGTATTGGAATGACAGTCGTAGCAGGCTGTTTTGAGCATAGCAGCTACTTCCTGTGGCGGATTTTTGACCTGTATAAAGTCTAATCCAGCATCAGCAGTCGGATTGGTTTTGTCTATTCTGAAAAATTGAGCAATAATAAAAGCGGCAAATAAGCCGAGGAGAATTTTTCTTCGTCTGGTCATTTCAAGTTGTATTGATTATGCAATGAGTAAAGGTAATCAATACTGTCGAATAACGAATATCGAACCGCAGAATATCGAATTACGAAAGCCGCACAGTAGCTCAAATTCATGAATTTGAGCTACTGTGCGGCTTTTGTAATATTTTTTGTTCCGATGGCTATCGGGCGTATTTCTACTTAATAAATCCCATGTTCCCACTTATTTTGGCGGGAAGCAAAACGATAATGAAGACCAACACGTACACCCAACTGAAGATTATAAGGCGTATTGTCTGCAAATGAGAGATTATTGATGTCTTTGCCAGCAGCACCACGTGCGCCTAGTGTCAGGTATGTATTAGGGTGTAGGTACATGTAGTAATCTGCCCCCATAAAAACACCTACTTCGTTTTGGATAAAAGCATTATCAGCATTCACATCTCCATCTCCATTTCGGAGGGTATAATTTCTTAGATGTCCGTAATGTGCCCCCATAACTACACTGGCAGTCATTGGGATACGACGGTTCATACTATTCAGGCGTCGAGTCTGGTATTTGAACGAAAGTGGTACATAATAATAATCTGCCCTTGCTTCGCTATTATTAAACACACCAAAATTGGTCAGCTCACGATAGCTTTGTGAAAGGCGTGCGCTAACTATTTCGGCTTCTATACCAAAGTTGGGCGTAAACTGATAACCAGCACCCAAGCCAAAAGAGCGACCTAAATCAACCACATAATCTGGCGTATCAGCTCCAGCCAATTCATCCCGAATTTCGTCATTCAGTATCCATGAATTGTACATAGAGAATGAAGAAGCCAGATACCAACCTTTATAGCTCAGCATCATTTTGGCTATGTCTGCATCATCTTCTATATCAATCAGATTGCTCTCGGCTGAAAAACCTGTGCCTGTTCCATCTAAAGTAACAGATACACTTGGAAATTGCAATTCATCTTTAATAAGATCCGCTTTTCTAGGAGACAGAATCAATGCCTGTCTTGTATTCAGTTTGGATATTCTTGTAGGAATGCTAGCAAGCGATACTGGCTCGCGTTGAAGCTCGTCTGCGATGACTGGCACATTAAGTATTGCCGTTTCAATTTCAGTTGTTGCAACAGTATTCAACACAGTAGGAAGAGAAGTGCCGACGGAATTTAACCGGCTACTTCTTCCGACCTTTGAAGGACTGACGGTTACATCAGTCGCAGTGTTTTCCTGGTTCTCCAAAATCGAGATTACAGGCTGCTTCCTGGCATTGTTTGTTGCCAGAGCTTCATCGAGGATAGTTGTGTTTATTGCTGGTGCTTGCTCCGACGCTTTATTTGGAACAAGCTCAATAGGAAGTTTTTCATTTGTAGCATTATTCGCTACATTATTATTTTTAAAAATATCTAGGGCGTATTCATTGACTAAAAAAGAGAACAGCATGATGGCTATAAGGACAGCCGCTATTCTGGTCAGTACCATTAAATGGCGTTTCACAACAAGACTGAGTGGAATTAATGGTCTTATTTTTTTCCATACTTCCTCTGAGGGTTCTAGCTCGTAATTGGCAAGTTTTCTTTTGACGCTATGGTCAAAATCATTTTCCAATACATTATCCATAAGATAAGCAGGCGGGGCAACTTCATAATCGCCGAAAGCCGCTTGAAATTGCTGGTCAAAATCATGCTCCGCTTCTACACCTTCCAAGCCTTCACTGATATTTGTCCAGACACCAGCACTCGGCAATACTTCAAAACCTTCAAATGAGGCGCGAATGGCTTGTTCGCCTTCAGAAGGTAATGAACTACTCAAGTCCTCCCATATTCTGGCAGATACCGCTGGCTCGAAATCACTAAAGGCTTTTTCTACAGACTCATCGAAACTGACACCCAGTATGTTCCCCATCATTTCAGGAGAGGGTGTCGCTTCAAAGCCCTCAAAAGCCTCGCGAAATATATCTTCTATGTTGTGGATTTTATCCTTCATAAAACTTAGTCTTACGACAGTATTCTTTATTTGTTCAGAGATTTGACCATTTTTTGTAAAATGGCTCTGGATCTTGCCAATTGCGATTTGGAAGTTCCTTCAGAGATACCGAGCAGTTCTGCGATTTCTCTATGCGTATAACCTTCGATTACGTACATGTTAAATATGGTACGATAACCAGGTGATAATTTTTGAACCAGTTTGAGTAAATCCTGCGTAGCAAGATTTTCAACGGCTATTTCATCTACCTGGCGGAAACTGGCTTTGTCCAATTCCGCATGTCCTGTGTGATTGACCGATTTGCGGTAATGTTCTATCGCTGTATTGATAAAAATACGTTTGATCCAACCTTCAAATGATCCATCTCCCCTGAATTTATCTAAGTTGTTGAACACTTTAATAAACCCTTCCTGAAGAATGTCTTCTCCACTGTGATAATTATTTGCATAACGCAAACAAATACCAAACATTTTTGGGGAATAATACCGATAAAGAATCTCTTGGGAGTCGCGCCGTCCAGCAATGCAACCACTAATCAATTCTTGTTGGGTAAGTCCTAAAGTAAGTACTTCTGCCATCCTGATACTTTGGTGTAAAATTTAGTTTATAATCTTCTATTTTTAACGATTTCATAAGTTAGACTCTATTTCTAAAATAAAGTCTCCTCAATGCTTTTCGAGAAAAGCTTTGAGTTGTTGAACAGCCTTTGCACGGTGGCTGATCTTGTTTTTTTCTTCGCTGCTCATTTCGGCAAAACTTCTGGTTTCGCCTTCTGGCACAAAGATGGGGTCGTAGCCAAATCCGCCTGTTCCGCTTTTTTCGGTTTTCACGTTGCCATTGATAATGCCTTCAAAGGTATATTCTTTGCCTTCAAGTATCAATGCGACAACCGTGCGAAAACGGGCTGATCGGTTTTCTTGATTTTGGAGTTTTTCAAGTACGAGTTTAATGTTATTATCTGCGTTTCTGTCTGGCCCTGCATAACGCGCCGAATAAACGCCTGGCTCATTATTAATAGCAGCGACTTCAAAACCAGTATCCTCTGCAAAACAATTCTGCACATCATAATGCTCAATGACATAGCGTGCTTTTTGCAAAGCGTTTCCCTGGATGGTGGGCTGTGTTTCAGGAATGTCTTCATGACACCCTATTTCTTCTAATCCAACCAAGTCGTAATCTGCACCCAGAATAGCTTTAATTTCTTTTATTTTGTGTGCATTACCTGTGGCAAAGACTATCCGATGCTTCATATTCTTACTTTTTAATCTTATTGGCAATTGAAGTTTGTAAATAATGATGACATGGCATAGCTCATGTTTGGTTTACTCATCATTTATAAACAGTGTATCAATCAGGTAAAAATGTTGATTTTAAATGATTCCATAATAACCGCTTTTTATCTTGATTTGCAATTAGATTATCTAAATCATCTGCAAAAAAGACAGCGCACTCATTTATGGTCATCGCTTTATACATTGGAATAGCAGCCTGAATGCCGAGGTCGGAAGGTGTTCTGCCAAAGACAAACAGGTGTTTAACATTAAACTCTTTCAAAGAACGGAAACTACAAGTATTATCTTGCGTTACATTTAAAGATAAAGTGTCTTGCTCGAAGTCAAGCCGTATAGCACCGACAATCTTTTTAAGAAAATCGCGTGCTTTCTGGACTTCTTCCAGACTATCTTTGCACTCATAGACGAAGCAGATACCCTTTTGGTTGCTCCCAAAGGATATTTTTTTCAATATATCATTATCAATATCTATGCCTGTATAAACTTTGTAATCTATGAAACCCATTGTTGCAGAATAATATTTTGTTTTGAGTACTTTTATGAAATTAAACCCCAAAGAAAGGTAGTTTTTTTCATAAAAATTCTTTAATTTTGTGATATTCTTGTCAAAAGAAGCATTTTTCCCACAGGGGACATTTTATATGCCTTTCGACAAAGATAAGGAATAGTAATCCATTAGACTTTATTCTGAAATATTTTAAATCAATAATTAACATGAATAATATCACCATCCAGTCTCCCCAAACTTCCCGACTTTCATCTGTTGATTTTGACAATCTCCCTTTCGGTGAGATTTTTTCGGATCACATGTTTGTAGCTGATTACCGCGATGGCAAATGGCAGGACGCCCGCGTCGTCCCTTTCGCGCCCATCACGCTGAGTCCGTCCAATCTCGCACTGCATTATGGTCAGTCCATTTTTGAAGGTATGAAAGCCTTTAAAGACAAGGATGGAAAACCGATGTTATTTCGTCCTGAGCAACATGCCATTCGCATCAACAAATCTGCCCACAGAATGAGTATGCCCGATATACCGGAAGACTTGTTTATGGATGCGGTGAATACATTGATTGGTCTTGACCATGCCTGGATTCCGCCTAAAAGAGGTAGTGCTTTGTACATCCGTCCATTTATGTTTGCGACGGATGCGGTGATTGGTGTACGGGCTTCCAAGACTTATAAGTTCATCATTTTTACGGGACCAGTTGGACCTTATTATAGCAAGCCGCTCAACTTGGTGACTGCCGATGAGTATGTCCGCGCAGTACCTGGCGGTGTAGGTGAAGCAAAAGCTGCTGGTAATTATGCTGCCGCTATTTATCCGACTGACCTGGCTCATACTGCTGGTTTCGACCAAATCCTGTGGACAGATAATCGCGATTATAAATACATACAGGAATGTGGTACCATGAATGTCTTTTTTGTGATTGGTGATACAGTTGTCACGCCAAATCTAAATGGCGCTATTCTAAAAGGCATCACTCGCGACAGCCTGCTGACGCTCCTACGTGCCGAGGGCACAAAAGTGGAAGAGCGTCCCATTTCTATTGATGAACTGATTGAAGCACATAAAGAAGGTAAACTAATAGATGCCTTTGGTGCCGGTACTGCTGCGGTGGTTTCTCAGATTCAGTCTATTTCCTATAAAGAAAACGGCGAGTATGTGAAAATGGAATTGCCAGATGTAAAAAGCCGAGACATTTCTATTCGATTGAAAAAAGAAATTAATGATATTCGTGCCCGACTAGCGGCTGATCCGCATGGCTGGATGCATGAGGTGAAGGTGTCATCTCCGGTGATGGGTTGAGAAGCGAGAGGCGAGACCGCTGCGCTGCGAGAAGAGAGATCACTTCGTTGCGAGACCGCTGCGCTGAGAGAGAAGCGAGACTTTTGTATTACAAAAGTCTCGCTTTTTTTCGTCATCGTACCGACGACTTTTAGCCGTCGCCATGTAGGGTACAACCTGCGACGGCTAAAGTCGTCGGTACGTTTTCTTCCCTTTAACAAAATAACTCCAAATAATACTTCCCTCAAATCTTCCTGTTGTATTGGCTTCGCCAATGCGAATATCTTCAACGGACTGCTGAGTTTGTTGTCGCCTTTTGGCAATATTTCTAATATGCCCATAACAGTAAAAATGTGCGCGGATAATGGCCCAGATGTGGAGCAGTTTGCCTTGTGTCAGAAAACGGATGCCGGCAATACCGTCGAGTATCAGTCGGGCAGGGAATAACCAGAGGAGTTTGGTGGCGGGTTCATTTTTCAGGAGTGTGATGAGGCTGTTTCTGAAATTGAGGTAGGTCTTTTGTGGGTTTTGAGCATCGAGTGTGCCGCCGCCGAGGTGATAGACCAGCGACTGCGGGTATGCCATGATTTTGTAGCCGGCGAGCTTGAGTCGCCAGCAGAGGTCGATTTCTTCCATGTGTGCAAAGAACTGTCCGTCCAGCCCGCCAGCTTTGTGGTAGAGGTCGGCGCGGATGAACATGGCTGCGCCGCTTGCCCAGAAAATTTCCTGCGGGTCGTCGTATTGTCCGGTGTCGGTTTCGCGCTTGTCTAGGATTCTGCCTCTGCAAAAGGGGTAGCCTAGTTTGTCGATCCAGCCGCCTGCGCCGCCTGCGTGGTCGAAGGTTTTTTCATCGGTGTTGAGGATTTTGGGCTGGGCGGCTGCTATGCTGGGGTCTTGTTTCATTGCTTCTATGATGGGGGTTATCCAGTTGGGGGTGGTTTTTACGTCGGAGTTGAGTAGGATGTAAAAATCTGCTGTGATCTGTTTTAGGGCTTGGTTATAGCCTTCGGCAAAGCCGTAGTTTTTGGGTAGTTCTACGAGTTTTATGTTTGGATATTTTTGTCGGAGGAAGTGGAGGGAATCGTCGGTGGAGCCATTGTCGGCTACCCAGATTTCGGCTTGGTCGCTGGTGCTGGTGACGGAGGGTAGGAAGCGTTTTAGGTGCTGCTTTCCGTTGTAATTTAGGATGACTACTGCTGTATTTTGCATGTGTTGATGTGTTGTCGTGTTGAGGTGTTGTCGTGTTATTCAATAACTTAGTTTGCCTCTCCTATCCCTTCGACTACGCTCAGGAGAACCTTGTTGGAGAGGGACTTCGCCTGCGGCTGTCTTGCTTCGCCGACAACCTGGATTTTATACATTAAAGATTAGCCACGAATGCACGAATACTTATTACTCAATTGCCCCAATATACCAGTTACCAATACACCAATCAACTCAATAACTCAGTAACCACCTCCTTATCTTTCGCTAACTGTCGCTTCAGCTCCTCCATTCCCTCAAAACGCAGGTCTCCTCTTGTACGGGCGATGAACTCGACGGTCAATTCTTCCTCATAAATGTCTTGATTGAAATCGAAGATATTGACTTCTACTGTTTTGCTTTGGTTGTCTAAGGAACGACCGATGTAGAGCATGGATTTTAAGACTTCGTTTTTGTAGTGCACCTTGGCGGCATATACGCCATCTGCGGGGATGATTTTGTGTTTGGAGGCTGGTTTTACATTGGCGGTGGGGAAACCAATTTGGCTGCCGCGTTGCTTGCCTCTGACTACTTTCCCGCTAAGGGTAAATGGATGATTGAGGAGGGCTGTGGCGGCTTTGATTTCTCCTGCTTCTATGCTTTTTCTGATTTTGGTGGAGCTGACTACGATGTCATCGACTTCCTGTTTTTCTATTTCTTCTACTTTATATCCCAACTCGTTTTCAAACTTTTTCAGGTATTCGATATTGCCTGTGCGTTTGTTGCCAAAGCGATGGTCGTAGCCAATGAGAATCTTATCGGGGTGGATTTTACTGACCAGAAAATTTCGGATGTACTCGTCTGGTGTTTGTTGGGAAAAAGCTTTGGTGAATGGCACAACCACTAGGTGATTCACTTTGTATTGGCGCAGCAAATTTATTTTTTCTTCCAGTACCGTGATGAGTCGTAGGGAATCATCATCGGGATTAACGACTAGTCGGGGATGCGGATGAAAAGTTATCAATACACTTTCTCCATTGCATTGCGCTGCCCGTCGGTTTATCCGTCGTAGAATTTCCTGATGCCCGCTATGCACGCCATCATAAGAGCCAATAGTCACTACGGCATTTTTAAATTCAGGCAATTTGTCCAGGTCTCTGTAAACATTCATAATCTGGGCAAAAATACGTTTTTTGGGAACACTTTTGAAGTTTTTAGGCTGTGAGTTATGAGTTGATGGATTGCGGGTTAGATTTTATTTTTGATGGCGTTTCTTCTTTTTCGATTTGCCACTTTTTGTCTGATATTTTTCATACAGATACTTATTGGGTAATTTAGCATCTTCCGATTCGTTGATAAACATTGTACTAGCGATCCACCATCTGTCATTAAGATATACCAATTGGTAAGAATTCACCCCTCTTGCTTCATACGAGCCGGAAGGTGTTTTACAATAAAAACTTTGAAATACTGTGGCAATGCCATTAAACTCATTGACGTCCACGCCAATAACGATTTCCTCAAATCCTTCTTTTGGATACTGAGGACCAACATATCTTATGAATTCTTCTAGGTTCATCGTCCTCACCTGCCTACTAGGAGGCGCGTCAGGTTTTACCGAGATTTTTTGTGCGGTTGGCAAAAAGAGGTTTCTGTATTCATTCCAATCTTTGGTTTCCCCTTTTTCAAAAGAAATAAATTCAAGCATTTTTGCAGTAATGCCTTCCGGCGTTTTCAGTGCCATCGTATCTATTTGTGAAAATAGTTGTATTGGAATAAGGAGGGAAAAAATAATGTAAAAACACTTAGTCATGTTCGATATTTTAGTTCAAAAAATAGACTTTCTTATCTGCTGCAACACTTCTTATACTTTTTTCCACTACCGCAAGGGCAGGGTTCGTTTCTGCCTGTTTTCTTTTCAGTGACAACAGTTTTTAGATTTTTTGAAGGCAAAAAAGAGATAAACGGAATCGGGTTTTCATCAGTTCCCAACTCCATCTGGCGTTTACTTTCTGGAACTGCATCTAAATTTACAAACCCTATAACGCTATACATCATTTTTTCCTTTGCTTTAATCCCAAGCTTTGCTGCCATTTCAACCCTTTCTCTATCGAATACTACAATAGGACAGTTTTGACAAAAAGTGCTTCCCACAGCATTCGTCATAAATTCTGCTTCGTCGGACTCTGATCTTACAGCCAACATTACAGTACAGCCTTTTGCTATGAGTACTTCACCACATTCAGGGCAACCTTCGACGTTGAAATCGTCATCGTAGTATTGCCTTCTTTCGATTGCTATGTCTATGTCTTTCAATTTTTATTGATTTTTTCAAAAATAACTATTTTAATGGATTAATACTGGTTTTGTGGTAAATTTTGGATTGGTTTGTTGGTTTTAAGCTTGTGTGCTTCGGCTCAAATATAATAAATCGGAACAAAATATTCATATACTTATCCTCTTACGATATAACGATCTAAAATTTCTTTATTATTTGAAACTACAATTTTATAACTTATCTCCACTACTCAATAACTTCCTACCAAGCTACCTTTTCATTTCTCCCCAAAATTCCGTATTTTTGAAAAAAAATCAATACAAGATATGACAGACAATATTGGCATAGAATACGTCACCGACAAAGCGGGTAATAGGTCCAAAGTCTTGATTTCGTATGAAGACTGGCAGCGCATTGAAGCAGGGTTTAAGAAATGGGAAGCTTATGAATACCGAAAATCCAGTCTAAAAACAGCTTTCTCTGAGGTTAAATTAATGCAGCAAGGCACACTGCCCAAAAAAGATATGCAAACTTTTCTGGATGAATGTTAATGCCATCCCAAACATCCCACCAAAACAAAACCGCAGAACACAAAGCAAAAAAAACGCTTCAATATCCTGCGGTTCAACTAAAAGTCCAATTTTGGAATTTGGAATTTCCCGTTTTGGGATTTTACAAAGCTCCCCCTTTCACCACTTTCACCCAATACCCAGGCACACGCGCACTGATCGTATTATCATACATCGCTTCACAGGAAACAGTGGGCAGATAATAACGCCCCTCATAAGCTGCATTGAGTAGGATGCTATAGGTTCTGGTATCTTTTCCAGTGATATCGAAGTAAGTATAAACCCGATCATCCCGAATATCCTGATACTCTGAATAGCTGTTTTCCATCGTATAGCCATCAATATTATCCATGCGGGAGTTTCGGAGTTCCCAGCCGGCGGGGAAGACTTGTGAGAGGGCCATTTCTTCATAATTGCCACGTAAGCCGGGATTGGTGATGACAACCTCGGCTACAAAATCAGTGCCTTGTTCTATCTTTTTTGGACTGATTTTTTCGCCTTTTAGCGTCTTGTAGGTCACGCTGATTTTCAAATCATTTTCGGCTTTGGTGCTGTCGCCCAATAAAGGTCTGCCTTCTGTGATGACTCTTGCGTATAAAATGCCATCTGTTGTATTCTTTATCGTGACTTTCTTATTCGCCAGATCATCTGCTGAAATGGGAATTTGCATGACAGGATTGCTCGTGCCAGCATTCTTATCGCCTTGTCCACCTACATTATAAGTAAATCGAATGTCCTTTGTTGAACCGCCTAATTTGACAACAAACTTACCGGCTGCAAGAAGCGAGTAAGCAGTCGTTTGTGTGCTGTGCCAACGATTGGAGGCTAGTTGTGTGGAGATGACTTTGAGTAATTTGGCGGCTTGTTCGGTATCGCCCATCAGTATCAGCGTTTCGAGGATCATTGCTTGGTCGCGTACATTTGAACCATAAGTGTAGGACAATTCTCGATACTCTTTTACCTCTGTCGTCAGGCTTTTCGTCAGCTTAGTGGCGACTTCTGGTTTTCCTGCTGCGGCATAAGCGGCTGCGAGTCGCCACGCGCCTTGCGCGGACAGTTCGGTGCTTTCTCGCATTCGGTTCATCGCACTCATTTCTGGTGCGCCAGCTAAGGCTAGGACGTAGAGGCGATAGGCTTGCATGAGGTCGTAGCTGTTGTGGCTGCCGTGGTCATTGAAGCCTTTTTTGTGGGCAGGCGGCGTCCAACTACGGGCTTTGCTGCGCTGGTGTTTTTTCCATTTTGACAACATGCCTGGTGGCAGGCTGTAGCCTAGTTGTTGTGCTTCCAGCATGAAATGTCCGGCATAATTGGAACCCCAGGCATTGGATTCGCCATTGCCTGGCCAGTAGGCAAAACCGCCATCTCCTGTCTGGAATTTTTTCAGTCTTTCCAGTCCGGCTTTTATATTTTTGTCAATTTCTCCTGTCCGTGTCGCGTCCAAATCCATTAGTTTACTCAAATATAATTGTGGAAACACAGAAGAAGTCGTCTGCTCGATACAGCCATGCGGGTAACGAATCAGATAGCGAAGTCGCTTGCTCAGATTGAGTGGTGGGATACTGGAAATTTCCAACATTCCGGTATTGGTGCCACGCATTCCTGCAAGCTTGATGTCTGTTTCCCAGGTTTTGCCTTCAGCGACTACATCTTCCTGGACATTGGTCACGTAAGGATTTGGGTTGCGGACATCCAGTTCGATTTCTTGTGTGGCAATTTCGCTGCCGCTGGTTGCCGTGACTTTTACTTTTGCAATACCAATGCCTTCAGGCACTTTTATATCAAAATAAAGCATCTCGTCGCCCGGACTGCTGAAGGTCAGGTTCTGCGTATCTTCGCCTAGTATTGTTAACAGGCTGTTGCTTTCTACTTTTACTGTTACATTGCGGACATTCTTTTCCATGGCAAATACATTGACCGGAAGTTTCAGGGTTTCGGTCGGACTGAGTACACGGGGCATGGTTGCCAAGACCATCAATGGCTTGCGGACGGGTGTTGTTTTTTGTGCATTGCCATAAGCGCCACGATCTGATGCGACGACCATTGTTCGGACAGAACCCACATAGTTTGGTATTTTTATTTCGTGGCTGTTTTTACCATTTTTATCTAAATAAAAAGGCCCAATATGCCGGACGACCGGTTTGAATCGGTTGGCTTTTTTAGCTCCGACTGCCGCTGCTGCATCATCCCCTCCAATGCTCAAAATGCGCTCCAACTCGCCACCATAAGCACCGAGTACATAATCGTAAACATCCCAAGTCGTCACACCTAATGCTTCTCGTGCAAAGAACACATCCCAGGGGCTTGGCGTTTTGTAGCGGGTCAAATCCAGCAAGCCGTCATCCACAATAGCTAGGGTGTAAGCCATAGGTTTGCCGTCTTTTTCGCGCACCTTTACGGTAACGGTTTCTTCAGGTTTCAGGACATCAGGCATATCTACGATGGGTTCCAGTCGGGATTTTGGATCTTCTACCCTTATGGGAATGACGCCATACATCCGAATCGGTAAGTCGTTCTTGCCTTGTCCGTGTGGTTGTATATGCGTGACGTGTACATAGGCAGTCGGCGTCATTTTTTCGTTGGCATAGAACCTGTATTTTGTTTCGCCTTTTTCGGCATCTACCCAATACGATTCAATGACCTCTGAGCCATTTTCGATAGTGATCAAAACCCGCCCTTCTTCACTCGTAGGAATGCGTAAGTTAATGGCATCACCAACTTCATATTTTTCCTTATCGGCTGAAAAAGAAAGCATGGATGCAGCGCGGCGGCTTTCTTCCGACATGCTGCCTTCGTCCTCATCATACCAGGGATAACCAGCATAAAAAATCTTTCCGGTGCAATGCCCATCGTCATCGCAGGCACGTACCATGTAGCGTCCCCATTTTTCTACTTTTACATCCCAGGACGCCTCTCCCCTGCTGTTGGTCGTGATGGCTTCATTTTTTTGTGAGCCGAGGTGTGAACTGCTATTATAGCTGGTCAAGTTGCGGCGCGACCGTTCCCACCACCAACTCCAGTCTAAGCGGTATAAACCAACTTTGAGTTCTCGGTTGCGGCGTGGCTTGCCTTCCGTATCTACTACAACAAAGTCGATTTCATGGGTCTTTGCCATGTCCAAATGTGTTCCGCCATAGCGGTCTTTAGGTACACGAATCCCTGTATAATAATCGTAAGGATGATAATTCACAGAAAAATTATCGCTACTAAAATCGCCGCCTTTCTCGAAGGCACGAGTTTTAAAGCTTGCCTGCAATTTGCCTGGTGCTTCTTTGCTTTCTATGGACGCACTGATCTTGGCTTTGCCGTTTTTATCTGTTTCATCTTCAAAGACGACTTGCGGTTCAGCGTTTAACCGCCTTGCAGGGTCGTCAAATTCAAATTCTTTGTACTTTTCAAATGTGGTATTGATGGATTTGACTTCTACTTCCACTTTGGCTTTCAGGTCTTTTGCGGGTGCGCCATGCAGCCAGTTGACTTGCAAGTTGCCTTTGAGTTTTCCATCCTCTTTGGTCAATTCTTCTTTACCAAAATCGAGATTAATCTTCAGTCGGTTCGGCTTGACGGTTTCTACTTTTATATTTTTAGAAAATGTTGCACCGCCTACTTTTACTTTTGCCCGCCAATTGCCCGTTGGAGCTTCGCTGTCTGTTTTGGTATAAAAACTGTAAATTTGATTGACATGCCTTGCTGTAGAGGTTTTTTGTTGCAATTGCCCCTTAGGGTCATAAAATTCAAAGGTCACCGGATGATTGCCCGGCAGGGTGTTTTGTTTATCTTCCAAAATAAAAGACAGGTAAATAGAATCGCCCGGACGCCACACACCACGCTCACCATAGATGAAACCTTTGAGTCCTTTTTGTACTTGTTGTCCGCCCACATCAAAGCGGCTCAATGACAAGGACGCGCCATCTTCCATTTTTAGATAACCGCGTTGTCCGTCTTTATTTGCAATAATAGCAAAAGGCTTACGCTTATTGTCCATCACTGCAATTCCATTGCCTTCTGTGATGGTGGTTCCCAATGATTGTTGTTGATAGTCAAAAAATTCAAGGGTGACTCCACCTTCCGGCTTTGCGGTCAGCAGGTCGGTGGCTATGACATAAGTTGTCCCATTGCTTCCTCTTTTGGCAATTAGCCCGATATTGGAGGCAATAACATTTCGGCTGCTGTATTTATCAGAATTATAATAAGCAGGCTTGCAAGGGTCTTTACGATCTTGCCAGCGATAGCCCTCATAATAATGGTAGCGGTGACGCATGATGCTTTCAATCTCATCATCTTCGTCAAGTTCTTCGCTGCCCATTTCAGTTAGGTTATTGTCCTCTTTTCCTGCTGCATCTTTGCAGGCATAGCTCGCATAATCTTGTTTGAACCCAATCCGCACCTGATACAAAGCATCGGGGTCGCGTTTGATAAACTGGCTCAAATCCAGCGCGTAGCGATGCCAGGCACTTGTATTTGCCTCCGCATCCAGTGTATTGAGGCTGATTTTTTTCTGATACACGACTCGTCCTACTTGTTGTAAATTATAGTTACCAGAGAGTTCATTATTTTGTAAAAACTGTAGGATGTTATTAGAAAATATTTTGAAGACTTCTACATCAATAGCATTCAGACTGACTGCTTCAAATGGAAAAATCAATCCTTCCGATTCGGGAATAATGACCCCGCGTCCCACCAATCGAACTTCTGGCTGGTTTTGTTCAAAAGCCAATAACCATTCGCCTGGATTTTTCATTTTTTTATTTTCCGTATTGCGAATAGCCTTGGAAAGTATAATGGTATGATCGCCAGATATACGGCTCGCCGGATAAATGTAGAGTTGATTGCCATTGATGGTATGGCGGAGTTTGCCTTTATACCCTTTTATCAGGGTCAGCCCTTCCAGGTTTTGTGTGCCTTTCAATGGGTCGGAGAAGGTGACGATAACATGTTGATTTTCGCCCTGCGCCACCATTGCGCTAATCGCAGAAAAATCGCCCTGTGCTGGTATTTCTACTGTTTTTTTGCCTCTGTCGCTAACACCAATAGAACTACCATTCCAACTCAGCTCTACTGCCGAAGCTCTGTCGCCCCTCGCCACATTTTTAATAGTAAATTCATGATTCAACTGGTCATTCGAGTGTGTCCATTCGATTGTCAGCTTATCATTTTTTTTCTGTGTAAATGACAATATCTGCTCGGCAGCTTCTGGTTCGACTACATCAGCCGTTTGGATATAACCAGAAATTTCCTGTTTTGATAAATCACTAATATCTACTGTTCTGATGCCATTGACCTGCACAGTATAGCCCTGTTCGCGGGTGCGAAAATCAAATTCAAAATTGCGCAAAGCAGAAGGTACATTATCGAATAGTTTGTTCAAATTGACCGAAGCAATAAAACTTTTGCCGGAAGGCAATCCATCTTCTGGACTAAACTTAATGGTTCTATCATCTTCCCAAAGCACTGTTCCTTCTAGCTTAGGCGAGAAGCTCATCACGCCATCGCTCACTTCTGTACCAATGCGGTCGGTCGTCACCACCTGATCCATAAAGCGCACCATGATCGCGCTGTTTTTGGATACTTCACCACTGGAAAAAGCATAGACATAAGAGCTAAATGCCGGGTCGGGTGTGATATAAGTATGGGTTTTCTTTTTGCATCCAATAATAGTGATGGATAATAGCATAGCTGCGCATAGGCTAAGTCCCCATGACGTTTGCGAAAGTGTGTTGTTGGTCATTTTATTAAGCGTTGCGGCGGGTGAACAAAGTCTTTTTTCAATAGTAGTTTCAGTAGCAGTAACAATATCAGTAAAAGCATTAATTACAACTACAATATGGCTATTTCACAAATGAACGTTTAGTGAATTGTCAGGTAATTCAGCTAATGGGTTAAAAATACGTATTTATCTCGAATTTTATATATGTTAAGGGTTTTTTATGGATTAAATTTATGTTAATGGGGTTTGGACGTGTTGGAGTGTTGATGTGTTGTGGTGTTGATGTACAAACGACAACACATCAACACGACAACACATCAACACGACAACACATCAACACATCTCAGTACACCCGATAGGTTATTCCAAAGTTCACAATTGTCAGTGCGCCATAGCCTACTTCGCCATAAGCGGCAATTTTCGGAGAGAAATAATACTTTGCACCTGCACCTGTGAAGTAAGCGAAAGTCGGAATATTGCCAAAGGCATTCAGGTTGGCATCATTGCTGCCTGCCCTTTTCTTTTTGATGACATTATAACCACCGACTACACTTGCGTAAGTGTCCAGTTGTTCCATGACCCTGCGATGATAGGCCAAGCGAATACCTGGTGTATAAACGTGGTATCGGTCATAACCGCCTGCCTGTGTTTCCGTTGTTGTTTCTGTTGTACACAGACTCCCCAATAAACTACAGGCAAGCTCTCCAATTGGCAGTCCAAGTTCATTTAGGTAAGTGGTGACAGAATTGCTAATATCAGACAATTGAGGTGTTTTAGCCGTAAAATAGCCGAAATGAATACCAGCTCCAATGTCAGGTGTGAGTCCGTATTCATATTTGAGGGTAAATACTGGTGTAGCTCCTCCATCATTGTCAAAACCAGCGAGGTCAGCCGCATTAAATGTAGTCGCGACCAGGTTAGGCAAACCTACCCCCAGATGAAAAGAGTGGGAGCCTTGGATGTGGTATTTGTATAATTCATCTTCGGGTATATCTTCTAGTTGTGCATTAAGGTTGTTAGTAAAGCAACAGGCTGCCAGTAAGCAGCATAAAATCCATACGTTTTTCATGTTTTTGTATTTTGGATAATGAAAGAGTTGGGTATTTGTACGTTCTTTTTTCAGAGAGGTTACTGTTAAGACAAAAAACTCTGCTAAGGGTAACTAATCTGTTACGTTTAGCAGAGTTTATTTTGAATCGGTTTGGTAAACTTGCGGGCAGCCGCAGAGAAAGGGAAAGTTTGCTAAACCTGCATCTGGAAGGTTTAGTAAACTCGCTCTTCGCAAAGGCTTAGGCTCAAGTTTACTAAACCCTTAGTCAGTTGGTTTCGGCTCCGCTCAACCAACTGAAATTTATAATGACAAGCCTCTTATGAAGTAAACATAGAAGCCATGTACTGACGATTCATTCTGGCGATATTTTCCAATGAGATGCCTTTTGGACATTCGACTTCGCAAGCACCTGTATTGGAACACATACCGAAGCCTTCTGCATCCATTTGGCTGACCATGCTTTTGACTCGCTTGGTATGCTCTACTTCACCCTGCGGAAGCAAGGCCAAGTGCGAGACTTTAGCCGAGGTAAACAGCATTGCAGAGCCGTTTGGACAAGCTGCTACACATGCGCCACAGCCGATACAGGTGGCTGCATCAAAGGCTTTTTGCGACAGTTCTTTTTCGATAGGAATAGCATTGCCATCCTGCGCCTGCCCAGTATTGATAGAAATATATCCGCCTGCCTGTATAATTTTGTCGAAAGAGCTGCGATCGACTACCAGGTCTTTGATGACTGGAAATGACTTGGCACGGAAAGGCTCAATGACAATGGTGTCGCCGTCATTGAATTTTCGCATGTGTAGCTGGCAGGTCGTAGTCAGGTCTTGCGGCCCGTGCGGGCGTCCGTTGATGACCATACTACAAGCGCCACAAATTCCTTCTCGGCAATCATGCTCGAACGCTACAGGTTCTTTTTTCTCTCTGAGCAGCGAGTCATTGAGTACGTCCAACATTTCTAGGAAAGACATGTCATCGCTGATGTTATCCAGTTGATGCAGGTCGAAATGTCCTTTATCTAACTGATTTTTTTGTCGCCAGATTTTTAATGTTAATTTCATATTTTTGAAATTTATTGTGTCAGTTTTGTGTGCCTTTTTCGTTTAGAGAGTTGCCCAATCTAACTTTTCAGCGATTTTTTCATACTCTTTGAATAATTCTCTTTTCTTGGTTTCGTCGTCAGTACTTTTTAAATCTCTACTCAAAATCGCTAATTCCATTAACATGTCTGTCCGAGCATCATTACTTTCTCCTGTTACCCCAAACAATTTCATAAATAAGGAATCCCATCTTAGGTAAGTTGGATAAGTATTGTACTTATCTATATGGTTATCAACTTCATAGTAGAGTTTTCGCTCTACTTTTCCATTGCTATTAAATTGTAATTCAACTACCTCCCAAGGTTCGAATGATGAGGCTAATATTGGCGAATGTGTTGCAAATATTAATTGCATGTTCGGACAGATTGATTTATACAAATCAATCAGGATATTTTGTTTGTTAGGATATAATGAACTTTCCGGTTCATCAATCATGATAACACCTTTCTGCGGTTTTAAGTGATATAATGGTAAAACTGTAAAAATAAGTTGTTTTATACCTGCACTCCATTCTTCAATGGGGAGCAAGACTCCATCTTTTGTTTTAAGTTCAATAAATCTCATTTCTCTGAATTTTTGTGGGTCAATATCAGGATTTAATTCAAGATGAAATTTATTGAGTATTTTTTTATTTAAAAAATCTGCAAGCTCTCTATACTTTTCATGTAAATAATCAGTTGTTGAATGCGTTAAGTTTGCTCTCAAACCATACCACTGCTTAAAAACCTCCTCAACAGTTAATTCGTGTATAAATTTATACTCTGGATTTTCAACTACAGCTTCAATAGTTTTGCCAAATTGTAGATTCCTCAAATTCAAAGTGTTAGTTCCTGCCGGAGAATAAAACAGCTTGAATATATTATTTTTAAGGTTGGTTGAGTTAAAATATTCAAAGTCTAATCCATTATCTGCATATTGCAAACCAGGAATACCTTCAAATTTGGGACTGCTTGCTTGTAGCTTATAATCCTCTAATATCAACTCTAAAAGAGTAGTCTTTCCTGTTCCGTTATCCCCAATAATACAGATTTTATCTAACGGCTTTCCCGCTTTCGTGTGACCTTTTGGGTAAGTCAAATCAAGTTCGAAGTCCTTGAATTGATCGCGATCTTCTACATGTATTTTTTTTAAGTGCATGGATTTATTTAAATGTCAATAATGTAAATCCGTCCTTCTTCAATTCCTTCATCTAATTGTATCTTCAAATTTGGTACAAATTCTTTCAAGTCTTCTATTTTACTGGTATTGGAGTTTAAAATAACAATGGAAATGGTATAGTTCTCCATATTCTGTTGATGCTGTAAATTTTTATCAATGGATAACAATATATTGAATCCATGCTTTTGGGCAGTAGTCAATAGTTTACCATTCTTCAAACCATTCCACTTTTCCTGACTGACAGTACTAATATCGTAATCGGACAGGTAAGGCTTTAGTTTTTTTGTAACACACTCGTCAAGCAAAATTTTCATTCAATATTCCTGCTGATGAATTAATCATTTTGCTGGAAAATTCCAGCAATTTAATTACCTGTTCCCGCTTTACGCCATCAAAATCCTCCAAAAAATCATCTATTGTTTCTCCTGTTTCGAGATAATCAAACAGGTTTTTTATAGGAACTCTTGTACCATTAAAGACGGGAGTTCCTCCTAGAATTTCTTTGTCAATATTGATAATCTTTCCCATAGTATATTTTTTTGACAGACAGGAATGTCTGTGCTACTTATAACTTCTTGTCTTCAACTCCACATTCTCAAAGTCCAATTCTTCTTTGTGCAATTTCGGATCTGCTCCAACACCTGTAAATTCCCAGGCAGATACATAGGTATAGTTTTTATCATCACGGGCTGCTTCACCTCCCTCCGTTTTATATTCTTCACGGAAATGACCGCCGCAGGATTCGTTGCGATCTAAGGCATCTACCATCATCAGTTCACCCAACTCGAAGAAATCAGCTACACGCGAAGCTTTATCGAGTTCAGGATTGAACTCTTCTGTACTTCCTGGAATATAGACATCACGCCAAAATTCTTCGCGTAGTTCCTGAATAAGTTTCCGTCCTTTTTTCAGTCCTTCTGCATTACGGGACATCCCGCAGTATTCCCATACAATCAGTCCGAGGCGACGGTGAAAATCTTCAACCGGCGTGTTGCCCTTAACGCCCATCAATTTTGCCTGATAATCGCGAACATTTTGTTCTGCTGCTGCAAATTCTGGCGCATCAGGACTAATTTTTGGTTCGCGTATTTGTGTGGATAAAAACTGACCAATGGTGTAAGGCAAGACAAAATAACCATCTGCCAAGCCTTGCATCAATGCTGATGCGCCGAGGCGATTGGCGCCGTGATCGGAGAAATTGGCTTCCCCTACAGCGAATAAACCTTGTACATTGGTTTCCAGATTATAATCTACCCACAAGCCGCCCATGGTGTAATGGACTGCCGGGAATATTTTCATGGGTGTTTTGTAAGGATCTTCTCCGGTGATTTTTGCGTACATGTCGAAGAGGTTGCCATATTTGGCTGCTACGACTTCTGTACCCAGTTTTTTGATTTCACCATTTGGATTGGCAATGCCTCTTGTGAGTGCCTCTGCTTTTCCGTAACGCTCGATGGCATCACTGAAATCCAGGTAAACTGCCAAGCCTGTTTTATTGACTCCGAAACCTTCATCGCAGGCTATTTTGGCTGCGCGGGAGGCGACGTCGCGAGGAACTAAGTTTCCAAAAGCCGGATACCTTCTTTCCAGATAATAATCGCGATTTTCTTCTGCTATATCATTGGCGGAAAGCCTACCTTCACGGATGGCTTCTACGTCTTCTTTTCTCTTTGGCACCCATACACGACCATCATTCCGCAAGGATTCAGACATCAGCGTGAGCTTAGACTGGTAATGACCAGATACTGGAATACAGGTTGGGTGGATTTGTGTATAACATGGATTGGCAAAATAAGCTCCGCGCTTATGCGCTCTCCAGGCTGCGGTGACATTGGATCCCATCGCATTGGTAGAGAGGTAGAATACATTTCCATAACCTCCGGTAGCCAGTACGACTGCATGGGCTGCGTGACGTTCGATTTCTCCGGTCAGCAAATTTCTTGTAATGATGCCTCTTGCTATGTCATCTATTTTTACAATGTCCAACATTTCATGGCGGTTGTACATTTTGACATTGCCTGTTGAAATCTGGCGCGACAAAGAGCTGTAAGCACCGATGAGTAGTTGTTGCCCTGTTTGCCCACGCGCATAGAAGGTACGGGAGACTTGCACGCCACCAAAAGAACGATTGGCCAGTAAGCCACCATATTCCCTTGCAAAGGGAACGCCCTGCGCAACTGCCTGGTCTATGATGTTGACACTGACTTCGGCAAGACGGTGTACATTGGCTTCACGCGAACGGTAATCGCCGCCCTTGATGGTATCGTAAAACAAACGATATACACTATCGCCGTCGTTTTGATAATTTTTAGCGGCATTGATGCCACCTTGTGCAGCTACACTGTGCGCCCGACGCGGGCTATCGTGAAAACAAAAGCATTTTACATTATACCCTAATTCACCCAATGTGGAAGCTGCTGACGCGCCTGCCAGTCCAGTTCCCACGACAATGACGTCTAGGCGTCTTTTATTGTTTGGGGCAACTAGGTTCATTTTGGACCGATAATTTGTCCATTTTTCTTCAAGTGAGCCGGAGGGTACTTTATTGTCTAAAGCCATGTTATTATTATTTTCTATTTCCTATAAATTCTCAAATTCACCGAGGAATTTACCGTCGGTTAATTGTTTGCTGTTGCCAGCATCATCATATAGTTTACATGAAAAGGATATTTTTGTTCTGATGTAGTAGTTATTGTATTGTTCAATTTCAGTAATTGTTTCAATCTCTAAAAAACTGCCTGTTTGCAATGCTGTTCCCAAAGAAGTACTCCATAATACGCCGCTGCTATCATACCATTCTACCTCAAATCCTGATTCCGCAAAGGGCGAAAAGGGATGAATTCCTACTCCAAAAAAGTCTTTAAAAATAGCATTCTCAGGGTTGGGAGCAGGTGCAAATCTAAGTGTACCTTTTTTAATTTCAAATACTGGTGTTATCTCGCCAGAAGCAGCATCATAAGAACCTAAAGAAGCGCCATACGATGCGGTACTTGTATCGGGCAGGGTAGCGAGATTTAATGAAGCATCAGTAAAAGAGGTGATATTGTTTGTTCCTGCTTCATAAGAAACGTTGATTCCGCCAATCGTTGCTGCAAAATAGTTCGCGCTTGCAGGATTCGGCGGTGGATCTGTTGTACCAGAGCCTTCGTCATCTTTTTTGCAACTTGCAAAGGCAATGCTAAAGGCGATTAATAAAAACGTTATTTTTGAAATTACTTTCATCAAGCTAATGTTAATTAAAATTATAATCTTGAAGATGGTTTAACGAAATATCAATTTGGCAAGCTAATATTTTCCCATCAATTAGGTCCAGTCAGTGTTGCAAAATATATCCAAATCGGCATAATTGCAAAACCAAGGGGTACAAGAATTGAAAAAGCAGCACCAAGTACTTTTATCATTGGCGTGTATTTGTGGTGATTCAAGCCTAGTGTCTGGAAGGCACTTTGGAAACCATGAAACAAGTGAAATGCTAGTGCTAGGAGTCCAATGAGGTACACAATAACTATCCAGAGTTGAGAGAAGCTGGTGCGTACCTGTGCATATAAATCCTTTACGCCAAATTCATATCCTTCATATACCTTGACAACATCCAGATTATCAGTAAATTTCATTTTGAACCAAAAGTCGCCCATGTGAATGAATAAAAAGGCTAAGACCAATATGCCGAGTAAAGCCATATTTTTGGATGCCCAGCTTGCATTTTTTTGCGTGGACACTGCATATTTGCTGCCCTTTGCTTTTTTATTGCTAATGGCTATGGCAATTCCTTGAATGGCATGTAATAGGATAAAAAAGTACAAGCCGTAGGAAATTGTTTTTATCAATGGATTTTGGGTCATAAAGTAGGCGTAAGTATTGAATGCTTCGCCGCCGTCACTTTTCAGCAGTTGTAGATTGCCGAGTAAGTGTATTGCCAAAAATGAGCAGAGGAATAAGCCCGTAAGACTCATCACCAGTTTTTTACCAATGGAAGAGGTTAGAAAGTCAATAATCCATTTCATATTTTAGATGCTTTGTTTTGCAGTGATTTCATTTGCTTAGGAATGGCGCAAAAATAACTTTACATTTTGACTCGCTCTTTTCCCCTTTTTCTTCGTTGCAAAAAGCCTTATGTAGCTTAGGCTATATGCGGTTTTCGCGCCTTGAAAAAGAAAAAAATAGCTTCGTCAAAGAAAGCAAACTTATTTTTGCGCCATTCCTTGTAGGCGCAAATTCTTGATTCTTCCCAAAATTAATTATTAATATAATGATAAGCTAATCAGTTTGTGTGGTTTTGCAACATTTTTGCTTCTTTAGAATTATTTTAAATAGTTGTGGGATTTCAAAAACCTATCAGATATAAAGCAAAAGCCTCCGAAACAAGTCGGAGGCTTTTTGAGTGATAGGCTGTTATAATGTATTTCCGCTTAGGGAAATTTTATCTGAAACCATTATAAAATCCGTCGGGGAAACACTCGGATTTACTGATGATTTTAAACTCTGTACGACGGTTCAACTGACGTCCTTCTGGATTATCTGAGCCATCTGCGTTTTCATTTGGTGCAATAGGTATGGTTTCTCCATATCCTACGGCTGTCATTCTGGAAAATGGAATTCCCATTGAATACATATAGCTTACAACGCTTTGCGCACGACGCTCAGAGAGTTTTTGATTGTATCTGTTGGTACCACGACTATCCGTATGTGAAGAAAACTCAACGCGAATAAGTGGGTTATCATTCATCATCGTCACAACTTTATCCAGTTCGACTGTAGATTCTGGACGCAGTGTTGCTTCATCAAAATCATACAGGATGTTATTCAGTCTATAAGAAATTGGTGCATCCAGTTTCATATAAATATCTCTCTCTACTGAAGTCTGACTTTCCAGTCCGACTGTTGTAAAGTCTTCTGTACTGGTATTCAGGTAACAGTCTTTTGTCGCAATAATTCGATAGTTTTTGCCAGCAGGCAAGAAGAATGAATAATTGCCATCTGCATCAGAAATTACAGATTCTACTTCTTTGAGTGTACCATTGGGCAGCACTTCATATAAGGTAACAGTAGCTCCTGGCAACACGACTACAGATTCTCCATTATCAGAGAATACTGTTCCATTGACGGTCATACCTGTTTTGGAAACACAAATATCCTGCTCAATGACTTCATCGTCTTCTATGCCCATTGTGCTAATCTGCTTATCAACAGGAATATAACCTTGCTGATCAATGACCAATAAATAATTTTTATCTGCCTTTAAGTCTTCAAAGCGAAACCCTGGAGATGAAATTTGTGTACCAACTAGTACTTCTCCGCCTCCTGTGATGTCGTATAATTTTACTTCTACACCTTCTAATGGTGGCTTCTCAAAAGCATCGTAATCACATATCTCGCCTTCAATAGAAATTGTTGGTGGTGGGGGTGGTACAGGTTCAAAGGTAAAAATGTCATCACAACAAGTCTCATTATCTACGGCAGAAAAGCCCGCTCGATTGGACACCAAGAAGCCTTCTGTTCCTGCTTTATTCAACACAAAATAAGACTCATCTGCACTGCTGTTGATTTTATGTCCTACGTTTACCGGATTTGTCCAGCCACTTCCCTGTGGTACAGAATAGAAAATATCAAAACCACCAAAGCCGGGATGCCCGTCAGAACTAAAATATAAAAATGCCCCTTTTTTTCTATCATTATAAACAAAAGGAGTCGTTTCATCTTCTGGAGTATTGACTGCATTACCCGCATTGACTGCTTCTATATAGCCGCCGCCATTTTTCATCATCGTGTACCAAATATCCATGCCACCGACTGTTCCATCACGATCCGAGGCAAAATAAACGCGCTCTTCTCCATCTAGTTCAACAACAAAAGGCGTGGTGCTTTCTCCATCAGGCGCATTGACTTCCGCCCCAAGATCTTCTGGCTCGCCCCATTCACCGTTTGCCATTGTGCTGACATAAATCCGGCAATTCACGAGGTTGGTTTGCAGGTCTTCACATTTTGTAAAGTAAAAACGTTCTTTATCGGCAGAGTAGCTACCATGACCAGTATGTACACCATTCTCGTTGAATGGGCCTTCCAACTCTTGTGAATATATCCATTTCCCATTTTCTTTACGCCCTGTATATATTTTTGATTTTTCTGAATTTTCTTTCTCAGGATAAATGTATTGATTGCTTTTTAAAGAAGAAAAAATCATGTAGTTGTCATAGGTCGGCATAGGCGCGAACTCCGTATAACCACTATTGATTGCTTTTTCAAGCGAATCTACATCGCTGATAACTGCATAATCTGTTGCTTTAGGGCCAGCAAGAAATAGCTCACATCCTTCGATTTCTTTGTCTATCTTATTGCTATACGCTGCGGCGTCCGCTCCATTATAAGCATTTCTAAATCGGTTGTATTCATCAATAGCTTCCTGACAGCGACCGTCCTGTTTCAACATTTGAGCATAGCGATACCGGATAATAGGGGCTTCCGTTATCGAATCGGCATATAGGATAGAATCTACACCAGGGATTTCCAGTAAAGCGGCATAATCTTGTCCAGCACGATTATAGCCACGCGCCTTGCGATACGTTTCTGCACGAAGCAGCAGATACTGTGGGTCATCTGGTTGGGCTTCGATGACTTTATCTATGTATTTAACTGCATTATAATAACTGGATTTTGATAATAGCTGTTCTACTCTTTCGTAATCACATTCCCAGGAATGTTCGTCGGTACCGACCTGTGCGAACAATGAAGCAGAAGTAAAACTTATGGCAAAAAGCAGACAACTAATTCGGTAAATTATTTGGTTCATTTTATATAGATTATTCATGTTTGTTAAATGAGTCCCGATACTTATCGGGGGAGCAAATGGTTTTAATGACAAATTCATTTACTCATTAATTATACCGGATAGCCGGAAGAATCGGATCAACTTTATATCCACTTCTGAATACTTTGAGCAGAGAAAATTCCAATGCTCCTCGACCTTCGCTGGCCGCTTTCAGGTTTGATACATTAAAGTCATAACTCACCCCAACATCCCAATCTGCAATACGTAGTCCGACTATAGCGATACCTGCATCTGCAAGGCGATATTCTCCGCCAAGATAAAATGATGCTTTTTGGGTAATTTTTAAATCCAATAATAAACCACCTACCAACTCGCTGGCTTTTGCCTGATTTTGGTATAAGATTTTGGGTTCGAGCGCAATGCTGTTGCCTAGAGAAAAACGTAAATCACCATGTACGACGAGACGCAGTGGCAATTTGTTTGTTTCGTTAATAAAGGTCTCCGAAGGCTGTGATAAATGGAATAATCCAGCACCTAATTTCCAGCGCAATTTAGTCGTTGGAAAACCAGCAAGTACTAGTCCCAGTCGAAAATCTGGATTAAAAATACTTGAATTATCAAATACTTCTCCGCTTCCCATGCTGCCATCTAGCTCTTCTCCATTAAACTGGCTTGCAAAAAGAATTTCATCAATGTCCAGTCTTTTGTTCATCACGCCCCCTTGTATACCTACTGACAGATAGGTTTTTTCTTTTTTGGTTAAATCCAAATGATAGGCTGCGGAGAGCATCAAGTTGAAGGTTTGTAAAATCCCTCCACTGCTTCGGTCATTCATCAGACTAAGCCCTAAGCCGAGTGAGTTGTATCTGTTTTCGGATCGTAAGATATTCATATCAAACGCTACAGAAGGCGTTTCATATACTGGCTTATTGCTGATCGTTGCCCACTGTCGGCGATACATCGCATTGATGCGGTACTTGCCCGGCATGTGTCCGGTCAGTGCCGGATTCAGCAATAGTGGTGCTTGATAGAATTGGGAATAATGAATGTCCTGCGCCTGCACAGTAGATAGTCCAAAGCTGGCAATGAGCAGCACAAAAATTGACTTGAGTATTGATTTTATCATCTTAGAAAATGTTCTTTTGCTTCTTAATGGATGTATATTCCTAATAAAGCTGATGCCAATAGTATGATTAGCATCAGCTTCGATATAAAATTTTATCTGATCAGTACAAAATCCCCGTGTAGCACTGCCGGATCTTGATTTCCTACTTGATATTCTAGTACATAAACGTAAGTACCAAGTGGCTGTTTTGTATTTTTATATAAACCATCCCAGCCTGGAGGGTTTGGATTGTCGTATATTCTTTCGCCCCAGCGATTCCAGACTGTCAGGGAAATCACATCTACATTGCCATCAATGACAGGATAGAAATAATCATTTTCACCTGGTCCGTTTCCGCCTGGTGTAAATCCACCTGGTACAACAACGATGCTATTGTCTTCGACTAATACAGTGACTTGATCTGTATCTACACAACCATCAGTTGTGGTCACCGTCACGGTATAAGTAATGCTATCTGCTTCTGTTGGATCAACTGTAGGATTAGGGATATTTGGGTCATCCAACCAAGTTGGAGGCGACCAGGTCACGGAGGATACTGTTGCGTTTGCATTTGTGGTTACGCCAAGCTGAACAGCCGGGTCTCCCAGTTCCATAATGACATCTGCACTGGCTTCTGCATCTATCGCTTCGTATTGTTCGATCTCTAGGCCATCACTGATTATAACTGTACATTCTCGATCGTCTGTTATGGTCACTGAATATGTTCCTGCAACTGCATCAATCAAATCTTCTGTATCTGCTCCGTTGCTCCATTCAAAAGTATAAGGGAACTGTCCGCCCGTTACTGTCAAATCAAGTAGCCCAGAAGGAGCTTCTGCACAACTACCTGTTGCACTCGTCAATGACACTATAAAATCACTGCAATCCAAAGAATCGACCACCACTGTACCTGTAGATTCGCAAAGGTTGGCATCCTGAACCACTACATTACAACTTTCGCCTGCTGCAAAGCCGCCGACAAAAAATCCGTTACAAGCTCCGCCTGGTTGAGCGATTTGTCCACAGATTGTTACGGTATAAGGAGGTGTACCGCCCATAGGTTCTACACAAATTTCTCCATCTGTTCCACTAACGGTTGTTGGGGAAGATACCGTTGGTGGCGCACTCAGTATAACTGGTGCGGATATAGTTGCCGAAGCAAATCCAAAACCACATAAATCACCTGCTATAATCTCCACATTATAATTACAGGGCGAGAGTCCTGTAAAGGTATAAGTCGGTGAAGCAATAGTAACTGGTGGCAATGTTGTACAACTCGTATCACTTGATGTCAGTATATAAGTATATGGTGGCGGTGGTACATCTGCCCCCGTTATATCCACTATAATTTCAATACTACCATCAAAAGAAGGATTGGATGGATTCACACCACAGGAATTATCCATAGTGACAATATTTGCCAAATAAGCACAATCTGGTTCCGAAACTGTAAGGGTATCGCCTGGTTCTGACATGTCGCCCAGAATTTCTATACAGTCATTGGCATCTGTAATCGTCACTATATACATATCTGCTGGCAAGCCAATAATAGACCATGCCTCACCATTACAACTTGGGTCAACAGCTGTGCCGACTGTGCTGCCCGCTGGATTTGGATCCCATTCAAAAGAATAAGGACTTGTGCCACCTTCTACACAAAGTAGAATTTGTCCGTCGCTACCACCGACTACAGTTGCATTCACTACTGTAGGTGCTACATCCAGCACATCAGGTTCTGTGATGACAATAGTTGTAGGTCCTAACACACATTGCTGTGCATCCTGAATAAATACATCATAAGTACCTGGTGGCAGGTTATCGAATACATTGGAAGATACATAAGTTGCTCCTCCATCTATGCTGTATACGATTGGTTCATCATCCGAAACCGCCATGATAGTAATAGAGCCATCGTCTGCACCATTACAAGAAGCATTGGTCGAAGTGACGGTATCAAATTGCAAATCATCACAAACTGGTGCGCTAACCATAATATTATTTACAGCTACTTCACAGCCGTTAGCATCCGTCACCGTTACATCATATTCATCTTCTACTAGTCCTGTAACGATTTGGTTATCGGTACAAGAACCCGAATCTGGGCCAACTGTTCCGCCATTTACTGGAGACCATACAACAGTATAAGGACCTGTTCCACCTTCTATGCAAACGCCTATTGTTCCATCACTTCCATTTACTGTCGTAACGGCTGTAGGTGTTGTCGTAGCCGTCAGTGGGTCGGGAGCAGTAATGACTACTGGATTGGCAATATAAGAATCGGTACATAATCGTTCGTCACTTACCGTGACATTATAACTTCCTTCTGGTAAATTTTCAAAAGTATATGGATTAACCGAAGTCGTGACATCCATACCATTACCAATAGAGTATAAAATATCGCCTTGTGCATTGAGTACTTCTATCGTAATAGAGCCATTATCAGATTCGTCGCAGGATTCATTGGTACTAACGACCAATCCAATATCAAAATCACTACAATCTGGATCATTGATAATAATCGAATCGCCTGGCATGTCTCCAAATACATCTACGCAACCATTTCCGTCCGTCACGGTAATAACATACATGCCCATCTGCAATCCTGAAATTTCATAATTTTCATCACAAGGGCCAGAAACCGACATACCTGAACCTTGCGGTGGAGACCAGTCATATTGATAAGGTGGTGTTCCTCCATTTACACAAATCGTCAGGATACCATCGTTTCCTCCTACCGTTGTCACATCAGTTACAGAGACAGAGTCAATAACTGGCTCCGCATAGATTTCAATGCTTACATCCTGTGACTCTGTACATCCGCCCTGTGTGATTGTCCAGGTAAAAGTTTGTGTCCCGACAGGTACGTTGGTGACCGTTACTACAGGCGACGTATCATTTGGGTCATATATTGTTCCGGCAGGGCCTGTCCACACACCTGTTTGATTGGCGGTAGGCGGGTCGGCATCCAGCGTCAATGAACCATCTGCACAAGTAGCAGTACCGGGCGTGGTATTGATATTGACATTCATCGGTTCATTATTAATGATTGTAAGTGAAACAGAACTTGGCGGACATCCTCCTCTGGTAATCGTCCAGGTAATGACATTCGCTCCAGGTCCCAATCCACTGATGAATGGTGCTTCTGCATTCGGGGTAAAGGTCACACCTGGCGGGCCTGTCCATGTTCCTGTTTCTCCTGGTACGAGCTGATTGGTAATATTGGCAAGCACGCCAAAAAATCCATTGCTCACACAACTTTCAACTTGAGTTGCACCGCCTTCTATTTCAGCGACTGTGGTCACTTCATTATTCACGACAGTAAGAGAAGCTTCGGCAGAACAGACTCCATTGGTAATCGTCCATAGGATATTATTATTTCCAGCCTGTAGATTATTTGCAACTGCATTTGGATCATTTGCACTTGGGGAAAAGGTCACCAGCCCATTATCAGAACTCCAGGTTCCTATTTCTCCGGGTAGCAGGTTCTGATTGGCGGAGAGTTGAAAACCATTTTCATCACAGACCTCCTGATTATTTGGTGTAGTAATAGCTGGAGTTGTTTGTATTTCACTATTGATAATCGTGATAGATGTAGAACTACAAGGAGTGCCACTTGCATCGAATATTGTCCAGGTAATCTGGTTAGCTCCCGAATTTAAGTTAGTAATGAAAGTCATTTCACTAGCGGAGTTAACTACTGCGGTACCTCCTGGCCCTGTCCACATACCTGTTTCGCCAGGCTCTGGTGGTGTTGCAGAAATTCCAAAAAAGTTGTCACAAATTTCTTGACTCATTGTGAGAATCTCTGCTGTACATGGGGGTGAGTTTTCTGGAGTAAATTTGCCATTTCCTGCATTGCCCAGTAAGGGAATAAGCAGTAAACTAAGGATGAAGGTATATACCTGCTTCATAAAAATTATTTTGCTTTTGGATTGAAATTAAATTTTACTTAGGTCAGAAAAAATCTGTCTTTTTATATTGATTTTTTTCTTAGGAACAGTCTTGAGACGCAACCGTACATTATTTGTAACCATATATTAAAAATGATTTGCAAAAACCTCTTTATTTTATCAGTTACGTCCTAAAAAAGAAGCATATTACATATTATCCATAATAATAACTTTAATTTTATGCAAAAATAGAATAAAATAAATTATTGTCCACTATTATATAATGATAAAACGATTTTTTTGGGATTTTATCCCCTATATACCGTGACATTTAATCGTCCAACAGCTTTATCTACGCATTTTTTTTCAATATGTTTCTTCTTTATGGAAGATGTTCAGCTTCTTGAACATTTAAAAACCAAACAGTCCTGTCTGATAAATCAGACAGGACTGTTCTTTTAGTGACAGATTTTCTTGCTATACAATCATAGCATCGATCACATTATGACTCTTGATTTCCTTCTTCAGGAGATACTTTTATATTCTCAGCCGCTGCATCGGGTTTGCTCTCTTTGGGAGGCTTTGGTTTTCCTTCCTCAGAAGAAGCTTTTATATTCTCATCCACTGCATCGGGTTTGCTCTCTTTGGGAGGCTTTGGTTTAGCTTCCTTGGATGCAGGTTTGGCTTTCTGCGGTTTTGATGGCTTTTTCAGCGCAGTTTTCTTTGGTGCCAACATAACAAACATACGACGCCCTTCCATTTTAGGCAGTGCTTCTGGCGAACCAAAATCTTCTAAATGCTTAATAAAACGCAGTAATAAGACTTCTCCACGCTCTCTAAAGACAATAGTACGTCCACGGAAATGTACATAAGCTTTCACTTTTGCACCATCCTTGAGAAATCTTTCTGCGTGACGCGCCTTGAAATCAAAATCGTGATCGTCTGTATTTGGTCCAAAACGAATTTCTTTCACGACGGTTTTTACCGTTTTCGCTTTGAGTTCTTTGTCCTTTTTCTTGCGGTCGAAAAGGAACTTTTTGTAGTCAATAATTCGACATACTGGTGGATCTGCTTTTGGAGATATTTCTACCAAATCCAGTCCTACTGCATTGGCAAATTCATAAGCTTGGCGAACCGGATAAACACCGGACTCTATTTTCTCTCCAGTTGCTTCACTGATTTCGTCCATATTGTCTCCAACAAGGCGAATTTTGGGTACTCTGATTTGATGATTAATTCTAAACCTGGGTTTCTCCGGTCTTTTAGTAAATCTTTTTTGTCTTCTTGCCAATATTAATTTTGTTTAGTTAAAAAAACGTGATTTAAGGTTTCTACTATCAAAAGTAACAACATCTACTGCAAATAAAGTTCATTAAAGCAGTATTTTTTTATTTTTTGTGTAAATATGTCTTCTTTGAACGCCAATTGACGCTCTAAGTTTCTTAGAAACACCAAAATTCAATATATTTTATTCAAAATCTACTGAGGAGCTTGTGTTTTCATAGACAAGACCTGCTGCATAAATGCAACTCCCTTTTCCGACATCTTGCAGGCCCATTTGGGACGTTCATTTTCCAATAAGACAAAATAAGCACAATTATCTGAATAATGTAGGTCTGCCACACACAATTCTTTGCCTGTATCCGTATTTTGGTAATATGCCCGTCCGATAGAAGGTGTACAGGCTATATCATCTACTGCATTCAAACTCATATAAGCGACATTTCCTTGTGCATTTGCCTTATCCGACACACTCATACTGAAATTGAGATTATGGAATATAATATCAATATAATTACAGTTGTCAAAAAGACCGACCATATACTCGTTAGTCGGTGCTGGCAGGGTTTGTTTTGCTGGAGTATTCGTCCCACCTGTTTGCTTCGCTTGCTTACAAGCGACTCCCCATAAGACGATACACATACAAAGAAAAGTTGCACTCACATTCGCAATATTTCGCATACTGTTTTCTATTTTTTGTAAAAATAGGCATTTTCGGCAATAAGGAACGTGAAAAGAATAACTTATTCTCGTTTTCGACAAATACTTATAATTTCTTTGCTTTTTAATTATTTGCTGGGAGTATCTTTTTCTATTGACCTACTTTTTTCATTTTTGTTCCACTCTTCTCGTGTAATTGCTAACAAATTTTCTTCGACCCATATTCCATCTTTTTTAAATCCTTTTTCTATATATTTAAAGAATTTCAGGCCTTTTCTTTTCAATACTTTCTGGCAACTGAACCTCAACCCAGGGTTCTACACTATTTAGCTGGTGATCGGACTCAATAAGTAAATAGCACAGCCATACCGAAACTAAATGACCTAAACTAATCCCTGAACGATTACCATGAGTGACGACCGAACGGTCTATAATCCCCTGCATGTCCAGTTCTTTTAATTGAGCATATAGCAGGGGAATATCGTCTATTCTTAATACCTGTAAGTTTTCCATCGCGTAATTTTATGCAAAAAAAAACTATTTTTAGTAATTTCATTATATTTGTATCCAACAACCAACTATCGCATGGCTATAAGTATTAGAATATCATTAAATGAAGCGTTATTTCAACGTAATCCACAAGAAACCACACTTGGAAAAAAAATCATCAAAAACAGCATCATCTTAATAGATGAGATTGGTTTTGAAGCCTTTAATTTCAAAAAATTAGCTGCACGTATAGCATCTACTGAGGCTTCCGTGTATCGATATTTTGAGAATAAACACATGTTGTTATTATACTTGGTTTCATGGTATTGGGAGTGGGTCAGCTTTTTGATTGATATAAATACAATGAATATATCAGACCCCAAACGCCGTCTTGACATTATCATTGAAACATTAGTATCTGCTTCAGAAGACAACCCTTCCATTGAGTATGTAAACGAAAGCATTCTTCACCGCATTATTATCTCTGAGAGTAGCAAGGTTTATCATACCAAAGAAGTAGATTTGGAGAATAAAGAAGGTCTTTTTTTAAATTACAAAAAACTATCCGAAAAAGTAGCTGGTGCAATTAGTGCGTTAAATCCAGCCTTCCCTTACCCTCGCACGCTTGCGAGCAACCTGTTTGAAATGGTCAATAATCATATCTATTTTGCCCTACACTTGCCCAGCCTAACTGATGTTCAAGTGAAAAAAGACAATTATGAAGAGGTAAAAAACATGTTGACTTTTTTTGTTTATCGTCTTTTAGAGACGGCACAAAAATAAACTTCATTTACCTAATTTCTCCTTGTGTCCACTCCAATTTCCAACGTAATTTGTGAAGGTTTATTTGCAGTTTGATGAGTTTTATTTGAGCGTCTATGAGTTTTTGCTCTCTATTATTAAGTAAAAAAATAGAACTCTCTCCTATCCGAAATTTTTCGTTTTCGGCGTCCAATAGTTTTTCGTAATTTGCGATAACGGCCCGCTGTGTATTCATTTGTTCATAATTAGTTCTGAGCAATTGGAGCATACTATTGATTTTATTTGAAATCTGCAATGTCTTATTTTGCATTTTGTAAGTAGTTTCGAGTTGTTCTATACGCAGCAGCTGCATATCTCCTCTGGCTTTCCGTAGGAATAAAGGATAGTCGAAGTTTAGTCCCCATTTGTAATTTTCCACAAATAGATTTTGCACAGTGGAGGCATCTGGATTTTCGGGTAATAGGTTAAGCCCATTTCCCAAAAAATTATAATTCACTCGGAGCTGTGGCTTGAATTGCTCTCGTTTCAGTTTTTCCTTGACCTTCAGTTGTTGTTGTTTGAGTGCCAACATAAGGAGATCAGGGTGCGTTTCTTGTATTGTGGCAATCGCAACATCCTCTACATTGACTAAAAGATTCTGCGATAATTCTTCTGGCTGGAGTTGTGGCGAAACTTCGAGGGGAGTTGTATTTTCATACCATAAAAAATTGGATATTTGTAGAACAGCATTTTGCAATTCGACTGCTGCCTGATTCAGTTGTAGTTGCCGGTTTTGCAACTGGATTAAGGATTCTAGGGTGTCAATGGCAGGTTTATCTCCTTGTAGAAAGCTTTCTTTAATCACCCTGAATCTATCTTCTGCCAGTTCTAGAGAAGTGCCATAAATTTGAACCAATTGGTATTTATTTGCCCAGTCCCAATAGGACTCAATAGCTTCCAATAAAAAATCATTCACAACTGCTCGCTGTTCCATTTCGTTTACCCCTCTGAGCAATCGAGCCTGCTCTACCTGTGTCCTTCTCTCGTCAATCACTATTCCCTGTATAAGTGGAAGGTCTATTCCGAAAACGGCCTGACCATTTTGAGGCAGCGTAGCTGCATTATTCAAAAAAGCACCATTTGACCATAAGTAAGCTACTTTCACATCTGCTCCCCACCAGGTGGGTATCTTTAGTCCTGCTTCTCCAACGCGAAAGTAATTTTTTTGGTCAAAAGATTTATCTTCATAGGCACCAAAGCCTTTAGGGTCAAAGTTGCCCTTTGCTTTGAGGAGTTGAGCCTCTGATTTTTTTTGCCATAATGCTGCTTCCAGCATGACCGGATGAAACGCTCTGACCCAGGTCAGGTATGTTTCGAGGCTAAATGTTTGTGTGCTGTCTATTGATTGTCCAAAAACGGGAATAGCCAGTAAAAGAAATAAAATTGTTCTCATTCGTTCAACCTTTCATTTCGCCACCGATTTGACTGGCGGTTTAAACTTTGATTCCTTTTTTTCAATTGTATTTTGATAAAAATCAGCCGGAAACCCATTCAGTTGTCGCCATACTTCGTACCAAACTGGCACATCTTTTAGCATAGCGATTCCTTTTACCCCTGCTCCCACCCTCAGTAGTTCGGGGAAGGGCATATCTTCTTGATTGGATTTTATTAAAATGCGATATAGACTTTTTTTATTGGGTACATTATCAATAGCGACAACTTCTCCACTATAGGTACCGACAGAAAAATCTGCCCAGCCTGAAATAATAAATGCCTGCCAACCATCAAAAACAAGCCTGACTTCCTGCCCTAGCGTCACTAGTGGCAAATCCATTGGACGAACATACAATTCCGCTGCAAGTTCACGCTCAGAAGGTACAATGGTCACTATTTGATCTCCCGCCTTAATCATTTCTCCTATGCCCGATTTTATAGCTTCGGTGATATATCCCGATTGCGGTGCCAAAACGTAGTACATTTTGTTCCTTCTCGAATAATTCTCATGTTGATTTTGCATTTTACTGATTCCGACTTCTGCTTCATACATGGCAGAAATGGTTGTAAATTTATCCGACGTTATTTTCTCAATTTTATTTCGATACGTCGCTTCTATCGTTTGTAATTCGAGTTGGGCAATGCTCAGGTCATTTTGGCTTTCCTGAAGTTTGTTTTTAGTGGTAATCAGTTTTGCCTGTACTTCTTGCACCTTTAATCGTTTAGCTTCTAGGTCATTTAATGATTTGATGCCTTTTTGATATAATGTATCTGTTCTGTTGTACTGAAAAGATGCAATTTCTTCGCCCATAATCAACTGCTCAACAGCCGCTTCCTGACTTTTTTGCTTAAATTCGGCTTGGTATATCTTATTTTGTAATTGTTGTTTTTTAAACTCCAATTCCTTCCCAAGTGCTTCAATTTGTCTATCCAGTGCTTCCACTTTTCGCTTATAGCTACGCACAGAACTTTGTTTGGCTGTGATTTGGTTAGAAGTTCTATCAATCAGTTGTGGATCAAAATATGCTGATTTTATTTCCGATAAAAATACAATCGTATCACCAGCACTTACAAGATCACCTTCTCTTGCATACCATTTTTCAATTCGCCCAGCAATAACAGAATTGACACTCTGCGGGCGCTGTTCGGGTAGATAAGTGGTCATACTACCTTTCATTTGAACATTTTGTGTCCAAGGCAAAAAGAAAACAACCACAATGATTATCAGTAAGCAGATTAACCATATAGAGAACATGCGGTTGGCTCTTGGTAGTTCATTCTGCTGAAAAGATTTAAAGCGCTCTGTATTGATTCTAGTTAAAATTGAGTTGTTTGATATATTCAACATTCCAAATTATTTTTTTGAAGATAAAGGTATTTTAAAAATTTCTCTTGTGCTTGATTTTGATTTGATGACATTGAACGGGCCGTCTTCTATTATTTCTCCGTCCTGCAACAGAATTACCCTGTCGCACCTTGCCGCAAATATAGGGTTATTTGAAATTGCAATGAGTGTCCAGCTTCTATTTTTCCGTGTCAAATAATCAATCACTAAATCTTTTTCTTTCTGCTCTAGCCTAGGCATAAAATTATCTAGCATTAATATAGCCGGTTGAAAAATGAGTGTGCGTGCAAGGATTATTTTTGTCATGACACTTCGGGGAATATTCAATCCATCTGCAATCAATTCCGTATCATAACCGTTAGGTAATTGATTGATATATTTGTGCAAGCCGATTTCTTTTGCTGTTTGCAGGATCGTCTGAAATTTAATATTTTCCTTACCGAGCGTAATATTTTCAATAATAGTAGCATTAAAAATCTCATCTCTAGTGGTCAGGATACCAATTTCTTTACGTAAACTATCAAGCTCGATACTTTTAAGTGGAATGTCATTGAAAGAAATCGTTCCTTGATAGTTGGTATATAATCCTCCAAGTAATTTTGTCATTGTAGATTTTCCTGACCCGTTAAAACCAGCAATACAAATTTTTTCTCCCGATTTGATTGTTAACGAAATATCTTTTAATGTTGGACGGTTTGCATCTTCGTACTGAAAAGAAACCTTATCCAATTCTATATCTATTCCTCCATTATTATACTCTTTCTTTTCTATATGAATGCCTCCGCCCTCCTCCAAAGGCAAGTCTGTTACGTAGCCTATTTTTTCCAATGCAGTCAATACATCATAAATATTATCCATACTGAGGATTAGTTTTTCTGCGGAATTCATAATCAATATCACAACAATTTCAGCAGCTACAAATTGTCCGATACTAATTTGATTTCTAATGACCAGAATACTTCCAAGCAGAAGTAATGCAGCTGTTATGACCGTCTTGAATAGGACAACACTTCCGTATTGAACCAGTAGAATTTTAAAATGACTTTTCCGGGCATCTAAGTAATTTACAACTAACTCGTCTGTCCGCTTCACGGGTAGATTAGAAGTACCCGACAGTTTGAAAATATTCATGGCACGTCCCAGTTCTTCCAGCCAGTGGGCTACCTGATATTTATAACGACTTTCTACTAAACTTGTTTTGAGTCCTTGCTTGCCTGTAAGCTGAAAAATTGCGAATAGGATAGACAGCAAGATTAGCCCAAAGAAGATAAAAAATGGGTGATATAATGATAATAAGACTAATCCAAAAACAATCTGTAAAATGGCTGTTGAAAAGTCAATTAAAATTTTCGGTATCCCTTTTTGTAAAGTGACGGTATCGAAAAAACGATTGATAAGTTCAGGTGGATATATTCTTGTGAGTGCTTCCAGTTTGAGCCTCGGAATTCTCCAAGCAAATTCAAAGGCCGAGCGGGTAAAAATCCTGCGTTGCAAGGTCTCTGTTACTGTCAATTGCATGATGGTCAGCACACCATTAAACATAATACCTGCTGTAATAATACCTATTAATAAAAAAAGCGAAGAAGATACTTCTCCACCTACCATCAAATTGATGATTGCCTGGATACCAAGTGGTAAAGACAGTGTAATAATTCCAGCAAAGATTGCATATAGATAAATATAGCTAATGTCTTTCCTATCAAGTTCCAAAAATTTGAAGAATCGCTGGGTAGCTTTCATTCCTGATTTTCCATTTTATTATACAAAAAAAAGTGGGCAGGCATTTTTGCCCACCCAATAGACCAACCCTTTAAAATTATCTATAAACGTATGAAACTTTCCCGGTTTTATTAGCTCTGTAGATCATTTTTTTGTTGGTCTTATCATTGGCTCTTTAATTCTGAGTCCATAATCATAGGTAGATCACCATCAGTGATGATTATTTTAGCATTTGGCGACTTTGCCAGCTCCTGAAAAGCTTCTATTGATTTGAACTGTAGTATTTTACTATCTAATCCTTCTGCAATAATTAGTTGTGCATCTCTAATACCCGCTGCTTCGACGCGCCTTTGCTCTGCCTTTCTTTTTTCCTGATCAAGTACAAACTCCATTTGCTGTGCCTGCTGTTCTGCTTCGAGCTTAGCTTCTATAGCATCTGCTAAAGTTTTGGGTAGGCGAATACTCTTGAGTAATACTGCCTCTACGTCAATGCCCTTGCCTTTCATTAATACCATCATCTGATCACGAATCGCAGTTTCAATTACAGCCCGTTCGCCTGTATGCATATCTTTAGCGTAAAAGCGAGCAGTCACATCAGATACAGCCGATCGGAAAATAGGAAGTATTACATTCCGCTCGTATTCTGTACCTATATTTCGTAAGAGATCAGGTGCTTTATTTGCATCAATATCATACAGAATGGACACCTCACTCCTAATCGTCAGACCTTCTTTGGAAGGAATATTCAGCTCTACTTCCATGTTTTCAGTCTGAGTGGAAATTTTAATAACTCTGGAGACTAGAGGATTATACACCTTTAACCCTTTAGTATAAGGCGTATCCGAAAATTCTCCAAAAGTTCGCTTAACACCAACCTCGCCCTGACGGATTGTGACGCAACTAGCTACAGTTATAATAGCTATAAAACATAGTGCCGCTTTGAAAAAAAGTCGTGTATTCATGGTTATACTTTTTGATTATTAAATAATTTTATATTTATTTACAATAGCATTACTATTAAATTTAGCAGTATAACGACTTTACTTTCAATTTGTTTATTATTTTTGAAAAAAATTACAAAAAATTACTCGTAGTGCTGCCTTATAAACATAAAAAAGACCAGTTGGTCATGCTTTACTTTTTTTATTTTGCAAATTTATTTTTCACAAAATATTTATTATCAAGCATTTATATACAATATAAACACTTAGAATTTATATATTTTTCACATGGCTAAAATCCTACTTTATTATTAATAATTTTTAACATTATAACAAATCCAGTTGAAAAATTATAGTGCAAAAAACATCAGGCTAAAAATTAATAGATTTCACTAAAGTGAATAATTCAAATAATAATAGCTTTACTACTTTTTTTAATTGTTTTACAACTTTTTCTATTTCACGTTGTTTCACTAATGAAATCTTTAATAAAACACAAAAAATTTATTCTATGAGAATTTTTACTTTTATCATCATAACATTATTATTCAGTCTCGACATCAATGCTCAAACTCGAAGAATGAATAATGCTGTAACCGGAAAAACATATACTAGTGAGCGACAGAACCATACCGTCCAGCCTCTATTGATAGAAGCCGAGCGAAGGTTCAGAATATCAGACTATGAAGGAGCTATTCTCACTTTGGAAAGTGCTGTGGCACTCAACCCTTACTCTGCCGAAGCATTGACCATGCGAGCTAAGTATAAAAAGATAATGGGAATGCAAACGGAGGCAGAGGCAGATCTTCGTCTTGTAAATAATATAAATCCACTTGCAGCAAGTCTATTTGGATATCACGGTAAAGGGGGTTTACTCAGCGTACTGTCGATTGAGCCCAAAGAGGCTTTACAAGAACTGGACAATCTTCAAAGGCTTAGGTATTACCGTGAACTATTAGCGGAAACAGCAGCTCCAAATGAGGAACTGGATCGCATGTTGGGAAGTGTAGAACTCATTATGGAGTATATGGAAGCGAATGAGTTAGAAGAGGCTTTGACTGCAAGCGATACACTTATAGAACTATTTCCAAAATCTGCTATTGCGTATGACCTCAAAGGCACTATTTTGAGAAAGCAGGGGAAGTTTGAGGACGCAGCAGAAGTAATTTCTACAGCCGTAGTGCTTGAACCTGATTTTGCTCTTCCTTGGTATCATTTTGCTTTGATCGAAAAAAGTGCTGGAAATTATGAGCAGGCTAAAGCCTATCTAGACCGAGCCATTGAGCTTGAAGGTAATCTTATAAAAGCTTATTTTGATCGGGCATTGATTTTCAAAAAAATGGGCGAATATGACAAGGCTATACAGGATTATAGTAAAATAATTGACTTGGAGATCGCATTTTACACTCAGGCATTTCTCAATAGAGGGCTCACTAAAAAAATGGCTGGTGATTACACTGGAGCATTGAACGATTTGAATCATGCCGCTTACGAATTTCCTTTTAATGCCGAAGTGAGAAAAAGTCGCGGTAACCTACAACTTTTACTCGGCTATCCTCGTAAAGCAATGGATGAATATACTAAAGCGATTGAATTGAAAGATGATTATGCTGAAGCTTATCACAATAGAGCCATCACGAATTTTCTGCTTTATAATAAAATTTCAGGATGTGCCGACCTCAATGTCAGCGCAGAACTTGGGTACGAACCCGCTATTGAGGCAAGGAAATATTTTTGTCCACAGTAGAAATGTAAATTGATAATTATTAAACCATTAAAATATATTCTTATGACGATTACAATTAGAAATCAAGCAAACATCCGCCCACAGTACATTCGATTTGTGAAATGGAAAATCGAAAAAATTGGAGAAAAATTCAATAACTTAATTTACGCAGAAGTACGCATCTCAAAGGAAGGGAGCAGTAAACCCGTTTACAAAGTAGTGTTAAAACTCGGAATCCCAGGGAATGACATCATTATCACCAATACCTCAACTGATTTAGCTATGCTGTGGAAAAAATCCTTAGATGCGACCGAACGACACCTCAGAAAGTATAAAGAAAGATCAAAAGAGCGCAGAATCAAAATGCCGAGGGTAAGGGTTGCCTCTTAAAAGTCGTTTCATACGTTTCAATAGAATTCTGTGATATAGAATTCAATAAATGTGCGGATAAAATCTATTGATTTGTTCGCACATTCTTTTTTTTGTATGTGGATTGTTAGATGGAAGCCAGTAATGTTTAAGGCTGCAAAAACGGAATCTGATTTTATTATTACGACGCTTGGTTAAGCATTGCCAATTTTACGCGCTCACGCCTCAATCCTACAAGTTAATCTCGTCCACCAAATTGTTCAGCCATTTTGAGTTTGAGTTTGAATTTGAGTTTGAATTTGAGTTTGAGTTTGAGTTTGAGTTTGAATTTGAGTTTGAATTTGAATTTGAGTTTGAATTTGAATTTGAATTTGAGTTTGAATTTGAGTTTGAGTTTGAATTTGAGTTTGAATTTGAATTTGAGTTTGAGTTTTGAATTTGAGTTTGAATTTGAGTTCGTACCTTCGCCCCATGTCCGACATTTCACCTTTACAATATCTACTGGAAACCCTGCTCATTGAGAAAAAAGAAGACTTTGAGCAATACCGCGCTTTGGTGCAAGCCTTACCATTGGCAAAAAAGAAAGAAAAAGGGATGTGCTGGCATCCTTTTATGGTCAATAAAACAGGCTTCACTTATGGTGAACGTGCCTATATCGTCGGCGAGCGGGTAGCCAACCTCAATGAAGCCCACAAATTTCGGTCGGGTATGCCGGTCAATATATTTTTGAAGGAAGAAAAAGGCAGCACACGCGAGCAACCGGGCATCATAAAATTCATCAACAAAAACCAGATGAAAATTGTGCTGAATAGTAAGGACATTCCCGACTGGATGAATCGGGGACTGCTGGGTATTGATTTATTGTTTGATGAACGGACTTATCTGGAAATGGAAAAAGTCCTGAAAACGGTGATGAAGGCAAAGGGAAATCGCATCGCCGAATTGCGGGACATTTTTTTGGGTAAAACTCAACCGCAGTTTCAGGAACTCAGCCATTTTATCGAAGTACCGGGATTGAATAAATCTCAAAATCAGGCCATCAATAATATCCTTGCCGCTTATGATGTAGCTGTGGTACATGGACCGCCAGGAACGGGAAAAACAACTACGCTGGTACATGCGATTAAGCTATTATGCAAACAGGAAAACAGCGTCCTCGTCACCGCAGCTAGTAATGCCGCAGTGGATTTGATGACGGAGCGACTGAGTGATGAAGGCTTGAATGTGGTGCGCATTGGCAATATATCACGAGTCGATGAAAAAATTGTGCGCCACACCTTAGAAGGTAGATTGAGCGATCATCCCGAATCAAAAAATATTAAAAAAGTAAAAGTACAGGCTGCCGATCTTCGTCGGAAAGCAGGTAAGTATAAACGCACCTTCAATCATGCTGCCCGCCGCGAGCGTGCTGATATGTACCGCGAAGCTGGCGAACTGAATGGCTGGGCAAGACAACTGGAAAGCCGATTGATTGACCAGATTCTTTCATCGGCAGATGTGATTGCCTGTACGCTGGTGAATACGGTGAGCGATGTTTTGCGCGATTATAAATTTCGGACGGTGGTGATTGATGAAGCAGCGCAGGCACTCGAACCGGCCAACTGGATTCCAATCACCAAAGCCAGTCGGGTGATCTTGGCAGGCGACCCATTTCAGTTGCCGCCTACTGTGAAATCGCGTGAAGCAGCAAAGCGCGGACTTCGCAAAACGCTGATAGAAAAAGGGCTGGACAATTTTGAAAGGGTCAATTTCCTGAATGTGCAATATCGGATGAATACGGTCATCATGGGTTTCTCAAATCAGCAATTTTATAATAATCAATTGCTGGCAGATGTCTCTGTGGAGCATTGGAAATTGAACTTGGAAGCTGATGTTCCGCTGGTTTTTATTGATACGGCTGGCTGTGGTTTTGAGGAACGTCCCAATCCAGAAACGGGCAGTAAAGGCAATCCCGACGAATGGTTATTGCTCTATGAACATCTGGCTAAATTACTGGATCAATTCCCCGAAGACGAGCCGCCGAGTATTGGTATTATTTCCCCTTATCGGGAACAGGTGGAGCATATCAAAACGGAGTTTAGCGATTTTGAAAAACTAAGCTCCATTCGCGAGCAGGTGACGATTGCTACGATTGATGGCTTTCAGGGTCAGGAACGGGATATTATTTATATTTCGCTCGTTCGCTCGAACACCAAAGGCGAGATCGGCTTTCTGTCTGACAATAGGCGGATGAATGTGGCCATGACCCGTGCTAAGAAAAAACTAATCGTCATTGGGGATAGTGCGACGATTGGCGGACATCCGTTTTATGGAGATTTTCTGACTTATGTGGAAACGCATGGGTTGTATGAGACGGGTTGGGATTATATGAGCTGAAGGCTAATGATGAATGATGAACTATAAATGATGAATGAGTTGATTACGAATAGATTAATTACGAATTACGAATCTGGGGAAGTACGAACTTTATTGTTTTCGAGGAAGTCTTTTTTTGGGCTGAGACAGCCCAGATATTCCCAATCTTCCTGCATCAGAACTGTACGATGTCCTTTGCTGGGTATATCTCTGTCCACCAGCTTTTTTGCTAAAATACTGGACTTCTCCCCCATTGAAGGCAGGTAATTGGTTCTAAACAATACACATTGAAGGTAATCTCTTTCGTTTCTCGCATTAAAATTAAAGAAAAGATTAATGTATTCTCAACATATTGAATGTTTTTATGATACGAGGGCTGAAAATCGTTGGTGCCTAAGCGCAAACAGGCTGCCTACCGAAGTAAACAACCTGTGAATATTTCCAGAAATATTAGAAATTATTACTCATTACCTCATTTGCCTGATTCATAATTTGTGTAGCCGTTGCCATGCCTTGCTGCTCTTTTACTACTTCGCCATTGCTGTTCAGGTAAATCAGCGTTGGAAAGCTGGTGATGCCATATTTGCGGGCTAATGCTGGTCCTTCGCCTCTTTCTGCGTTTACTTTGATGTTGATGAAATTTTCATTAAAAACCATGCCGACTGGTTCTAGTTGAAATACATCCTGATCTAACCATTTGCAAGGTCCGCACCATACGGTGTAAAAATCTAGTAGAATTAGGTTTGTTTTCTGCTTTTGCGCGGCGCAGTACTTCGTCAAAGGAATAAGTCTTTTCAAACTGTACACCTTCTGCTGTTTCAGGATTTGTTGTTGGATTGCCATTTGCAAAAGCTGTGGACACTATTGTTAAAACTGTTAATGCAGTCAGGATAATGTTTTTGATTATTGAGGTATTATTGCGAGTTGTTCTAGTTGAATTTTTCATAGTGCTTTACTTTTAATTATTTTGAATTGTTGTTCTTCGTCGTATTTGTTAGTACAAAGAAAGGGGAAAAGGCGACGCACTATAAAAGTATGTGATGAATGGTAGCTGTGCTGTGGTGAATGGTAAATGGTCAATTACGAATCTTTCAATTACGAATCTGAGTGTATTGAATCACAGAACACTAAATGTTGAAGTGACACTAAATGACAGTATGTATAACAGGAGTCAAAAAAAATCCTATTTTTAAGGCATTGAAAAAGGAATACATACACTATGAAAAACTCACTAAGCGTACTTATTGTAGAGGATAACCCATCCTTTGCGCTGGAAATGGAAATGCTGATAGATGAGCTGGGACATGAAGTGCTGGGTGTCGTTGATAATTCGGGAGATGCACTGGTAGAAATCATGGATAAGGTGCCCGATCTCATTATTATGGATATTGAGATCAAGGGTAAATTGAGTGGTACGGAGATTGCTGCTAAGATGAACCACCTGAATATCCCGATTGTTTTTGCAACTTCATTTACAGATGAAAAGCATTATCTGGAAGCTAAGCAGACCGAGATTTTTGCCTACCTTATTAAACCGATTAAGCGTTTTGAATTGGAACGGACGATTGATTTATTATTGCAAAATGCAGTCCTCAGAAAACAAGCCCCAAGTAGTACGCCGGAAGCAGTAGATGGTTTTCTGTTATTAAAAAAGAATGAAACCGTCCACAAAGTAGCCATCAATGATATTATTTTTATTGAGTCGGATGGCAATTATTGTATTTCCCATACTACTAGCGGAGAAAAATTTACCAATCGTATCAAGCTTTCCGAATTTGAGGAACGCCTAAAAGGTCATACGTTCAAAAAATCTCATCGAAGTTATCTTGTCAATGTGGAGCGGATTGATGCGATTAATTTATTTGAATCGGTCATTCATATTGGCGAACACCAAATCCCGCTTAGTCGAAATGCTAAGGCTGATTTTGTGGATAGTGAGAAGGTCTTGAAGTGAGTTTTTAATTACAAACATTCCTGTTTGAGAATGATGAATGGGTTTATTGTTGATTGCCACGAGGTTTTTCTTCGTATTTTTCCAGATGAGCTTCGATATATTGCCGTTCTATTTCTTTTGCTTTTAGCCTTCCTTTAATTTCTCGAATCAGGATATTTCCATAAAATCGTCTCCAGCCGATGGCAAGATTCAGAATTGTAACTTGTGTGCGAATTCGTTTAGAAAGCCCATCCTCTTCAATAGATTCGCTACTAATTCCGTATTTAAACGTATTATTTTCCTGTTTATCACGAATTTCGTAAAGATGCTGTAATCGTTTACTTTGATTGGCATTACCGTGCAAAGGCATAATATATGAGGTTTAGCTGACCTTTTCCCAAGCAGCTTTATTACTGAAGGTTTCATAACTAAAAGCAGGGGCATACTCCATAGGGTTTCCCGTTTGTTTTTGATAAGCATCCGAAGCTATATACAGCAAGGGCTCAAAATCTACATCCTTAGGCATTTCAGTCGGATTTGACAATACTTTTTCGTAAATCTTCTTCCCATTGGCAACGACACAACAACGTTCATATAAAAAGACATCTGCGGAGAAAAACTGATCTTTTTGATAAGCATTATCTCCACAATTTTCTGCATGAATTTTGGTATCTAAATAATAAAGTTTCTCGGAAAGTTTATCTTCAAACTGATAGATAAATGCAACTGGAAGATTTACTAAATAATCAACAATAGGCGCAACGACTGCTTCATCATCTCCTGTTTTTCCCCAATCCAGCAAGGCGATAATTTTCCAAAATTCATCTTCTGAAAGCACTTCTTTATTTTTCTCTGCATGAATACGAATTTCAAGTTCTGCTGCCCCATACTTCTCTTTCAAATCATGTATGATTTGCGTCGTTAAGTCTGCTGCATTAATTTTTATAATTGCACTCATTTTAATTGTTTATTCTCAAATTTACAAAAATATTAGCTCACATGCCATAACGTTTTGTTTTCATCTTCCCACATTCATCATTCATAATTCACCGCCAGCCCAAAAAATCAAACACCTCCCCTACTCCATACTCATCTTTACCACGTTCCAGTTCCAGAAAACCATCCGCATTAGTAAGGTTGGCAAAATCGCCTGAACCATTACCTTCTATGGGCAAAGCAGTGATGCCACCTTCGGGCGGATATTGTAATTTGACTTGTACAAAATAGCTCAGGTCGGGTTTGAAATGTACGGGCGCGGCGAGCGGGATGCGCGGGCGGGCTGTTGGCGTACTGTGCAGACTATGTTCCAGCCAGCGTCGGAAATAACGATTCAGGCATATAAAAGAGGAAACCGGATTGCCAGGTAATGCAAAGACAAAAGTATCAGATGTTCTGCCAAACCAGAAGGGTTTACCAGGACGTTGGCGGACTCGATGAAACAGTTTTTCTACTTTCAGTTCTTCCAGTATTTCAGGGATAAAATCGAACTTGCCTTTGGACACGCCACCGCTTAAGATCAGGACATCGTAGTCGCGCAAGCTGTTACGGAGTTTGGTACGGAGTTCTTCTTTGTCATCCAGCAGATGGAGTCGGTCGGCTGCAATGCCCCAGTTCTCCAATGCTGCTTTGATGGTGTACACATTGGAAGTACGGATTTGATGTGGTAGAGGCGTTTTATCCACTTCTATCAACTCGTCGCCTGTTGAAATGATTTGAATCTTTGGCAATTTGGAGACCTGTAAATTTGCTTTGCCGACTGATGCGGCTAGGCCTATTTCTGCCGAGCTGATGCGTGTGCCAGGTTGTGTGACTATCGTTCCTGCTTTGCGGTCTATGCCGCGAAAATGGATATTTTGTCGGTGCCGAATTTCATCAATTTGTATGGTCGCTATCCCGTTTTCAATTTCTACATCTTCATATCGAATGACGGTATCGGCATCAATGGGCAGCATGGCACCGGTCATGATTTCTATGCAATTTTCAGGATTTTTGAGGGTCGTTTGTGGCGAACCTGCTGCCCCAATACTTTCTATTTTAAAACTGCGTTGTCCTCGTTCAAAATTAGCATAATGAATCGCTATCCCATCCATCGTCACCCGATCAAAAGGCGGCAGATCGCGGTCGGTTGTCAGGTTTTCCTGCAAAATTCGTCCATTGGCTGCTGTAAGCGGAATGCTTTCAATGACTAATGGCTGGAGGTTGTCAAGAATGATTTGGGTGGCTTGTTGTACTGAAATCATTTTAATGATGAACTATGAATGATGAACTATGAATGATGAACTATGAACTATGAATGATGAACATTTTGCTACGCAAAATGTCATGTATTTATCATTCATCGTTCATCATTCATCATTATTATCCGCCTATGGTGGACATGGATTCGGTGACGGGTAGTCCGTTTCTGTTTTGTTCGGCTTCGAAGCCGTCTTTTGCTCGGTGGCTGAGGGCAGTTAAAAATTCTTTTTTCAGTTCTTCATCTGTCGTGCCAGTGCGGAGGATGTCTCGCACATTAAACACGCCATCATCGTAGAGACAGGTCTTCAAGGTGCCTTGTGCGGTGATGCGGATACGATTGCAAGTGCCACAAAAAGTACGGCTGAATGCAGGAATGACACCTACTGTTCCCTTATGATCAGGAATCGCGTAATTGAGTGAGGTGGAAGCTGGCGGGTCAGGAATTTTGTATAAGCCGGGATAAGCTGTTTTTAGGGTATTAATAATTTTTTCAAAATTGAAATACTCGTCTTTTTTGTATCGATTGCCTTCTCCGTTGAAGGGCATTTCTTCAATATATCGGACACTGACGGGCTGGTCTTTCGACAATCCTGCCATTGGGACAATGTCCTGTTCATTTCTACCTGCCATGACGACCATGTTCACTTTCGTGCGAATATCGCTTTGCAGAAAATCATCTAATGCTTGTCTGACTTTCACAAATTCATCTCGTTTTGTAATGGCAAAAAAGCGTTCTCGGTCGAGGCTGTCTAGGCTGAAATTGACGGATTTGACACCTAGTTCTATGAGTTTTGGAATTTTATCGGTGATGAGTGTGCCATTCGTGGTGATGTGTATTTGGCGAATGCCTTCCAGGTCATTTACCTGTTGTAAAAAGCCCATGATACCTTTTCGCAAGAAAGGTTCGCCCCCTGTGATGCGGAGTTTTTCAATCCCCATTTCAGAGACAACACGCACGATACGATACATTTCTTCAAAACTGAGTAAATTTTCTTTTGGGGTATAGCAGATGTTTTCGGGCATACAATAGAAGCAACGCAGGTTGCAGCGGTCGGTGACTGCCAGGCGCAGATAATTGATTTTTCTATTGTGATTGTCGTATAGCATAATTTAAATTCCAAAATTTATGTACTGCTGGGGTTGCGCATCGGGGTATTTTTTTGAACCACTAAGGGACTAAGGGTCACTAAGGGTTTTACTTTCTTGGGGTGGCGTATTAGGGTGCTTTTTTAGCTACTAAATTCACTACCTTGCATTAAGGTATTCTAAAGTTAGTTTAACACTTTGCCGACTACTGTTGTTTTTGTAAATTTAATACATTATTAGCACTTATCAGAAGTTTATGCTGGATATAAATAACATGCGCAAACATTTCCCACTGATTCAGAAGCATCCTGAACTTGCTTATCTGGACAATGCTGCGACCACTCAGAAACCACAGGTGGTGATAGATGCTTTAGTCCATTATTATACACAACTCAATGCCAATATCCATCGGAGTCCGCATCGCTTGGGGGCGGAAGCTACGGCTGCTTATGAAGGGGCAAGAGAGCTGGTTCGCGATTTTATTGGCGCAGCAAAAATGGAGGAAATTGTGTTTACCAAAGGTGCTACGGAGGCGGTCAATCTTGTGGCGCAGTCTTTTGTGCGTCCCCGTTTGCAGGCTGGTGATAATGTGGTCATCAGCATTATGGAACATCATGCTAATTTTGTTCCCTGGCAGGTTTTATGTGCCGAGAAAGGAGCTGAATTGCGAATTATTCCTGTCGATGAAGCTGGTGAACTGGACTTAAGCCAACTGGACAATCTGCTGGATGAACGAACAAAGATGCTGGCAGTCGTTCATATTTCCAATACATTGGGCACGATTAATCCTATTAAAAATATTATACAAAAAGCCCATGAAAAAGAGATTCCGATTCTGATAGATGCGGCACAGAGTGTTGCTCATTACGCGCTTGATGTACAAGAATTGGATTGCGATTTTCTGGTATTTTCTGGGCATAAAGTCTATGCGCCTACTGGGATTGGTGTCTTGTATGCGAAGGAAAATATATTGGAAAATATGAAACCTTACCAGTATGGTGGAGATATGATTTTATCGGTCACGCTGGAAGGCACAACTTTTAATCGCTTGCCTTATCGCTTTGAAGCGGGTACGCCACCGATTGCTGAGGCGATTGGGCTGGGGAAAGCATTGGAATTTTTGCGGGGTGTGGGGCAGGAGGCTATTCAGGCACATATACATCAGTTGCTCGTTCATGCGACTGCTGAGTTGAGTAAAATTGAAGGGCTGCGCATCGTCGGGCAGGCGGCAGAGAAGTCGGGGATTCTTTCTTTTACATTGGACCACGCACATCCACATGACATTGCTACGCTGCTGGATCAAAGTCATATTGCTATTCGTGCCGGGCATCATTGTACGCAGCCTTTGATGGAACGTTTTGGGATTTCAGGTACTGCACGGGCTTCTTTTGCGATGTATAATACGATGGAGGAAGTCGATAGACTGGTGGATGCCGTGCTTGGTGTGGTGAAGGTGTTTTCTTAGTGCCTGTCCCTTATATGCGATAAGGGGCTGTTTTGAGTAGTTTGGGAGCGACATGAGCAGTTTCTCTAAATCTATCCATCAATGCCCGGACTTTGGTCAATGGGTGGTCAGGTGATATTTCATCATACTCCCGGTCATCTGATTTTGTCCGAACTATTTTTGCTGCTTTGGCTCTTTTACGCATGTCTTCGAAAGAAGTGAAGGGTATTGCGTTCTCTGCTAATTCTTTTAATTTTTGTTCATCCATTTTTTCAGTCGTTATCGAAACTATATTTTCCCTGATGCCTGTTGTGCCTACCTCTAAGGCTTCAAAATTGACTTGGTAAAAAACAGATTCGAAGGCAAAGAAAAAAATGCCAATATACATTTTACCCATACTGCCTTCTTCGGGAGAATGATACTTAAATATCCCACTCAAAGTTTCTACTCCTTTTATATTTTCAACACCAAACTCTACTATTGCACCTTTATTTTCTGTGCACTGCTTTTCATAAAAATCCCTCGCTTTTTCTGGTGATGATAAATCAAAATTCCAGCCGCCAGGAGCATACATTCTTAATAAACAGGGGCATTGCAGGTCTGTTAGCCACATGATAGAGTGTTTGTCCTTTTTATATACTTTCCAAGCAGCCGTATCCGGACAAATGTCTTTTAGTTTAGGCTTTTTAAAATTGAAAAACATAAATTTTTATTTTGATGTATAAAGTGTTGTTTTTTTTTTATAAATAAAAATAGATACTTTAGGTGGGAATAAAATATCATCATCTAACGCCATCTTTTTTCAAGATATTTATCGTATTTTTTATAAGTAATGTTTTCTAATAATTCGACCATTTGAGGATTATTCTCTTTTTTCAAAAGATACCTTGTTTTGTGTGAATGTTTTAAAATTATATACTCGGACGATTCTTCAGTTTTTCCTGGTTCTTCACTTAAAGTATAATAAATAGAAGATTCTCCAAAGTCATTATATGGTTCGTTATTAAATTTGAATCTTAGGTAAATATATTCAGGGTCTCCCTTATGACTAGCTCTTAAATACTTAAAATCTGTTGAATCAATTTTAGCTGTATTGATAAGTTTGAATAGTTGTGACAACTCATTTTCAATATTTAATTCATCCACTTTCGTTTTATCTCCTGAAACAGCATAATGTCCATAACCGTCTTCATATTGATTCTTCTGATAACCGCTTCCATACCAAATCCTAAACCACTTTATTTCATCGTAGCTTAATGAATGCTTTTCTAAATGAGGTTCACTATGTTTTGGTTCAATCAATCTTCTACCAAAAGGATATTCATTAACGGTCATCGCAAGGATTTTATTATCACTAACTCCATTAGTTTTTTATACCATGCAACATTTATAATAAATGCAATCAGCAGTTTGTTATACTTCTCAAAGGTATATCATTTGGCAGGCTGATTTGTTACCCTTACTTATCGGAGGACAATCTTAGCAGTCGCATAAGCCCCTATATTATATGCCGTCAAATGCACAACATAAACGCCTTTTGGCAAGCCGCCGAAGGGCAGATTGATTTGATGCAGTCCTTTATTTGCCTTGACGGTCTTTCTTTGCCCCACCTGCTGACCAAGTGTGTTATAGACCTCAACGGCGAGGTGTGTGCGGGCATTGAGTTTAAACTGAATATTGACTTTATCGGTGGTCGGATTGGGATGGACTTCGCTAATGCTGATGGGTCTGAGTATTTCTATAACTTCTATGAGTCCGTAATGTTCTTGCAATTCCAGCAGGCTATTATAGAGATTGAGTCGCCCGCCTGTGACGCTTCTGTTTTCTAAATCACTGATCGGATCCGTACCATTTAAGATAAAATCTTTGATTAGCAGTGCTGTTTGTTCTGGACTTTGTTTTACTTCCTGTATAAAATCTGTCACGGGAGCAGCATAAAGTAAAGCCACTGCACCGGCTACATGAGGCGAAGCAGCCGAGGTACCGCCAAAATCGCTATAATCTCCTGAATTATCAATCGTAAATGTACCTGCGCCTGGCGCACCGAGGTCTATGTGGCTTGCACCATAAGCAGCTCCAAAGGCTTTGTTGTCTGTATTGGTCGTATTGGTCACGCTAATGAGGAAATCGCTTCCACAGGTCGTCGGTAAATCACCTTCTATGTCAACATCAATATTTGCATTGGCGGTAGCGGCTACGCTGATGATGCCTTCTTGTCCCAACTGATTATACATTTCGCACCATAAAGGATGGTCTGTCGGATTGCCATTATTGATACCCAAAGAGGCATTGGTGGCTACGATAAATGCACCTTCTGCACCATTGGTGTCGTTATACTTTTTTCGCATTTGCAATACATAATCATAAGCGGCGATAATATCTGCCACTGTCTGGTTAGCAGCAATATTCATGAGTTTGATGTTCCAGTTTATACCACTGACTCCGATGCCGTTATTGCCTTTTGCACCTATAATACCAGCTACGGGTGTCCCGTGCCAATGTCCTGTTGCTCCATTGCTGACATCTTTGTTGCCCTCATTGAAATTCCAGCCGTAATAGTCGTCTATGTAGCCATTATTATCATCGTCTATATTATTGTCGGGAATCTCGTCTGCGTTTGTCCAGATATTGCCCGCTAAGTCGGAATGCTGTAAATTGATGCCGCCGTCTAGGATGGCGACTACGATTTCATCTCCTACTACTGTCGTGCCGCCGGTGGTGATATCCCAGGCTTCTGGCGCATCTATATCGGCATCGAATGTGCCTGATGCACCGTCATTGGCATATTGCCATTGTTCCGTAAATAAAGCATCATCGGGTACAGCGCGATAGCTCAATGGCGCATTAAATTGTGCATATTTGACTGCTGGATTTTTTTGGATGGCTGCCAGCAGCGTTTGTGCATTTGTTCTGGCAGGGTCAAATTCCAATAAACTGATATTGAGGGTTTTTGAGAGTTGTTTTTTAAAATGGAGTTGGGTGTTTTTTTCTTTGAAGTACTGGTGCGCTTCTATAATACTTGTTACTTTTTCCTCTTGATGGAGTTGGAGGATGAGTTGATTTTGGGCGGTGGCTGTTGTGAAACAGAAGCAGCTTAGGATGAATAATAAAGTTGTTTTCATAATCATTATACTTTAGTATTAAAAAACAGATGGCAGTCATTTCCGCCATCTGCTATTCTCAACTTTAAACTAAATTAAAAATATCCTGAACAAGACATACCCTGAAATCCTGAACCCGTTTTCTGGCTTCCTGGACCACTAGTAGATATTGAAAAATTACTCGAATTATACGAGACGCTCCCAGCTGCTGACCATCCCCATTTATATTGATAATAGAGAACGTTGTTAGGATGTGAGCGGTATCTTGCCCTAGTTTCCTGGTCGCCTACATCAAACCATCCACTAGTACCAAGGTAATCATACTGAGAATATCTAGTTCCATTATAACACCATACACCTGAATGCGTATAACCTTTACCACGCGTACTTCCCCATAGCCACTTAGCTTTCCATACTCTCCGCTTCCATCCTTCATACTCCCAACCTCTCTCCATTCCTGGCACCTCTGCATCCTCAGGAGGCGTATTAGCATGTTCAGCAGGTCCTTCTTCATTGTCAATAATTACGGTACTAAAAATCATATTATCATATACGATTCCAGTCTCATCAACTATAGCAGTAGAATAAAACGGTTCTCCATTAAGTGTCCATTTTATCTTCACTTCTGTTTGACCAGGCTTAATCCTTTCTGTAACCAAATCTCCTATTCGACTTGTAATTTCTGTATCCGCCATATCCTCAAACTTTTTTACGGTTATAGTAGATGGATTTTGAAAATCTCCAGTAGGAATGTAGTTCGAAGTAGCCGTAATTTCACTTATTAAGGTTTCAGCCTTTGATGCTGATATGGCCTCTCCAATTACCTCATAGCTGACCGCTTTAACTGAATATCCAAAGAGCTCATTCCAGTTTGCTATGCTTAAATCTAATTGTTCTTGTGCGAGGCGAGGAAGTACACCATCAACACTCTCATCCGTTCCTGGTATAATTGCATCTTGCTCACAAGAAGTTAAAAAGACCGAAACACCGAAGACCATTAACAGGCTAAAAAGCCCGAATTTAATTTTTAAAGCTTTCATAAAAAATACTTTAAGTTTGTTTAATAAAAATTGTTAAAAAATTGAATGATTGAATACGTCTTTGATCTTACAGCTTCCTTTGTAACCTAACCTGAGCAAAATAAAGGGTGTGCTCAGTGTGTACTTGAAACGGATTGGTCAATGTTGTATCCTTCATTCTTGTTAATCATCATTTTGGGTTAAAAAGTAGGTGGGTTAGTCCTACACTTTGTTTAATAATCATTTTTTATTTATTTTATTATTATATTTATTTAAAATATGCATTTTGAACTAGTTCGGTCATTTGCTTATAAGCATACTTCTCCCATGACGATTTATTTAAAACCGATTAAATAACTGATTATAAGCAATTTGAAACCGAACTGCTAACTCTAAGAATATAAAATTAAGGGCTATTATTTCTACTTGGGTTAATAGTATAAGACCCGTTTATCGTCGTTTTCTGAAAATCGTATCCATCTGCCTTTGCTAGAATTTTCTTCCTTCCCTGTCCCGATTTTCAGTTCTCCATGCAAGCTGAACATTCTAACCAATGTACCCAATTGTGCCAAATCATTGAGACAATAAATACGGTCATTATACAAACCTATGTTTTTTGCGGTTTCCTTGTTTTGTTTATTCGTTATTATAGTGATTACTTTGTTGTTGGTTTGAATGTCCTCACATTCGTCGTCTCCATGTTGGCGAACGGCATGTAAAGCAATAGCTACACAATGCGTGCTGTCTAGTAATACTGTAGTGATTGGCACGTCTTTATTTGAATTTTCTGCTTTAATTTCAAGCGTTATCGTTTTGCCTGGCGGAGTATCTTCCATGATTTTGAGTACATCATAAATCTCCCTTACTGCCTTTCCATCAATACTTACCACAGGTTTTCCCTTAAGCTGACTGCCATTTTTTGCTGCTGGAGTATTGTCTATAATTTTGTCTATCATGACTGCTCCGCCAGACATATTTTGCGAAAACTGAATCCCTAAAAATGCACGTTGCAGTTTTCCTTTTTTTCGGTTAAGAACATGGTGAATGATCCTTTTAATTGCTTTACTTTGCAAAGCATAAGAAGTTGTATCTTTGGCATGCACCGAATTATTCATCCCAATGACCTGCCCTTCAACATTGTACAACACACCACCGCTATAACCACTATCTGTCAGCGCATCACTTTTGACAAAGCCCATTTTCACAATAGGCAATTTTCGATCTGTCAAGTCTATATCTTCATCCAAGAGTTTGCCATTCCCTATACTCACTTCACCGTTCCACTTCCAATACCCTGCTGCATATACTTGGGTATTTTTCTGCGGTGTAAAATCCAGTCGAACTCCACGCCAATGCGCTTCGTCTGCTTTATTTTTAAACTTCAATATTGCCAGATCATAAAAAGTGTCTCCACCCACCAGTTCAAGTTCATAAGCCTTGTAGTCAGCATCATAGCCCACAATGCTATCGGATTTGAATATTACATGCTCGCAAGTGATGACATATTTTTCACCTTCATATTCATAAATAAAACCACTACCCAGATCATACGCTCCTGTATGATCCATCACCTCCACCAAATCCTTAATATCACCTATTCCTCTACTTCTTTTGGCGGAATTAATGAGTCCGCAATTGCCAGGTTTATAATGTGCTATAGTCAGTACATTTCTATGAATGTCAATATTCGCAGGTAATGCACATTGTGATTTTGCAGGGGACTGGAACAAGATCAACATGATAAAAAACAAGGCTATTTTCATAGGATGAAATATTTTTTTAAACGCTTAATTAACTGGTTATCACAGGATTGAAAATCATCTAACAATATGTCATATTGCTCTTTTGCTTTCGTTTTATTTTTATTTTTCAAATAGGAAAGTGCAAGAAAATGGTGTATTTCACAAGCCGATGCTGCTTCATTCCGGTCGATGCTTTCCAATTTTTCAATACTTTTTAGGTATTCCTTTTTATTATAAAAAACAATACTTTCACAAAAGTCCATACTGACTGAATTATACTCAAATTGGTGGCGCAGTTGTTCAAAAAGAGTGAGTACCTTTTTCCAATTTTTTTCTTTAAATGCCTGTTCTGCTTCTGTCAATTTATACGCAATGACCGTAGGTCTGCCAGATACGGATTTGAACTCAGCGATAAGTGCTACCTGTTCGTGTTCTATCGTAGCAGCTATTTCTGCCAGATCACTATCCAACTGATTGCTAAGGTATTTCTGAAATCCGAATACACTCACCAAAAGCACACAGACTGCAGCCAGCCAGCGTCGAACCTGCCGTTGCTTGTCAATATTCTCCACGCGAGCTTGTCGCATATTATTTTGTATGATTTCAAATTGTGGATGCTGAGTTTTGTTTTCAAGTAAATTTTCTATTCTGGCTTCTTTCATGGCTGTTTCTACCGTATCGAGTCCCAAAGCACTCAACATACTTTTCTGAAACATAAGCTCTTCCTGCAAAGCCTCATCTTTGGAGAGTGCATCCTCAAAATCATTAAGTGCTTCTCTATTCAATTCGCCTTTAATATAAGCCGCAACTAAATCATGCTGTGTATCCGTCAACTTCATATTATATTACATTATAGTTGGTAATCGTCACTTCGTATTAAAAACATGTTGGAATTTTCTTGGGATAAACTCCCAAGATGCTCTTAAGTTAATTGTAGCTCAATATCCGGGTTTTCATTTAGCATCTTTCTCAGTTTTTGCCGAATGCGATAGAGTTTTTGTTTGGCGTACTTATAGCTGATATTCATTCGTTGGGCAACTGCTTCTAATGACATTTTTGCATAATAAAATAACCTGACCATTTCCTGCTCTTCCTCGCTCAACTGTGCAATACACTGGCGCATAGCGTGTACCCGTATATAATAACGGTCTTGTTCGATTTGTTCGCTATCATCTGCATCACTAATTTCATCGTAAGATTCATCAAGTAATGTTGTGTGGATAGCTTTACGATATTTGCGCAATTTATCCTTCCAGCGGCTACGGGCTATCATCATAAAGTAAGTAATAAACTTACTCCGTTCTACGTCATATTTCTCCTGCTCTACATTCACATAAACTTCAAAAACAACATCTTGATACAATTCTTCACCTTCCTCTCGTGACCCCGAATTTATACAGACATACTTAATAACCTGCGTGCGATATATCGAGTCCAAATACTTGTATATCTTAGCATCACCAGACATCAATCCCGCAACGATTTCTTCGGATGTATACTCCTTTCTAAACATAAATTGATTTTTGGTAAACACTTGAATGGGTTATTATCTATTTAACTCATCAAGCCTTTCACTTAATAGTTCGAGCATTTATATGATTAGTCATCATGTTTTATTAAAAAATATTTTTTTATATCTTTAAATTAGTTATTTTCATGAAACAACCAACTGTAAATCAAATAATTAAAAATTAATGCCTTGTAAGGGAAAATATGCATAGAAATTAAATTACAATAAATGAATTATAAAAAGTAATGATTTACTGATAACTATATCCATTTTCTAACGAATATTATGATAAGAAACGTGTACAGAATAACTGCCTAATATTTCAATGATTATGAAAACTTTTGCTTTTTGTTTTTTACTGGTGCTGACCTGTTTTGCGAATCCTATATCAGCACAAAGCGACTCCCTCATTACCGAACTCGAAAAAACTTTACAAGCACAGATAGATACGCTGGGAGCGAAACATCTTGATATTGCGATGTATTGTGATAGCTTGGGGACAATGTATATTGAGGCAGGTAATTTTGCTCAAGCAGATACTTTATTTACTAAAGCACTGGATATTAAAGCCAAAAAATTAAAAAAAGATCATCCTCACATTGCAAATTCTTACTATAACTTAGGAAAGGTGTATAGGTTTACAGGCAATTATGCCCAAGCTATTTTTTTTCATAAAAAAGCATTAAATATTCGACTTGGAGTATTAGGTGAAACGCATATTGATGTATCCAATTCATATAATGACTTAGGAATTACATATTATCGAACAGGCGATTACAAAAAAGCCATTAGTTTACTTAATCAAGCATTAAACATTAAACTTGGTATACTGGGTGAAAATCATACTTTTACAGCAAATGCTTATAATAATTTAGGCTTAGTCTATAAGGGTACCGGCGATTACAAAAAAGGCATTAGCTTACTTAAAAAAGCATTAAATATTCGACTTGAAATATTCCATGGAAAGCACCTAGATCTAGCAGTATCTTATAATAATTTAGGAAATGCATTTTGTGAAACGGGTGATTACGAGAAAGCCATTAACTTTTATCATAAAACATTAAATATCAAACTTGATGTACTGGGTGAAAATCATCCTAAAGTAGCATTATCTTATAATAATTTAGGAAATGCCTATGTGTACATAGGCGATTACGAAAAAGGCATTAGCTTTCATCATAAAGCATTAAATATCAGGCTCGAAGTATTTGGTGAAAAGCACCCAGAGATAGCAGTATCTTATGGCAATTTAGGAGTAGTGCATGGACAAATAGGCGATTACGAAAAAGCGATTGGCTTTCATCATAAAGCATTAAATATCAGGCTCGAAGTATTTGGTGAAAAGCATGCTAATATAGCAGAGTCTTACAATGATTTAGGAGTAGCACATGGACTAACAGGAGATTACAAAAAGGCCATTAGTTTACTTAATCAAGCATTAAATATCAGGCTCGAAGTATTTGACGAAAAGACCCCAGAGATAGCATTGAATTATAATGATTTAGGAGTAATGCATGAACTAACAGGAGATTACGAAAAAGCGATTGACTTTCATCATAAAGCATTAAATATCAGGCTCGAAGTATTTGATGGCCAACATCCCAATGTAACAAAATCTTATAATAATTTAGCTGTCACATACGAAGAAATTGATAATTACAAAACAGCTGATTCACTCTGGCACATAGCCATTCCTCAAAGTATAGAACGACTAAAATCAACCTACTTATTTCTACCTAATGACCGCCGCATAAAATATTCAAATACGCTCACCTCAACAAATACAGACTTTTATTCATTCGCAGCTATTCATGGTACGGCATCCACTAAACAACTCGCCACAAACTTCCTCCTGAACAACAAATCTCTCGCTTTAGATTATGCGGTATCTACCAGTCAACTCATTAAGGAAATCAAGGATACTGCACTCATCAGCCAATATGAACAGCTCAACAAACTCCAAAAACAATTAGCAGATGCTGAAACACTAAGCATTGAAGAACGTCAAGAAAAAGGCTGGAATTTATCCAAAATACAAAAGGAACAAGAAGTCTTAGCCTTCCAAATACTTCAACACCCCCAGCTCAAATCCAGGCTCAATACCAAAATCATTGAATGGAAAGATGTTCAAAATCACCTCTTAGTCGATGAAGCTGTACTTGATTTTATTGAAGTATATGAAAAGAAAGATTCTCTATGGGCATACTACGCTGTTGTCATTAGCAAAGACTTTTCAAGTCCACAGTTTGTTCGTATTTCAGACGAAAAAACCTTAGCCAAGCCATTAAAGACGGATGAAGAAAAACGCCCCGACTATCTATATGATAGGAAATCCAGAAAAGCTTTATATAAGGTCTTGTGGCAACCTTTGGAGCCATATTTAGAGGGTGTGAAGACCGTACATATTTCGCCTTCCGGCATCCTGCATCGTGTACCTTTTGAGTCCTTGCAAAATACAGATAATGAATTTTTAGCCGCTAAATATCAGTTCCATTACTACTCTGCCATACGTGATATACTCAAAGAAAAATCACAAAAAAACACTTATGAAGACATGGTACTCATGGGGCATATTCTCTACGATTTGGACCATAAAGATAAATATGAAGCCGAGGAAAATATTGCTTTTAGAGGCGAGAACCGAAACATCCGCAATGGTATTAAACCTCTACCAGGAACATTGGAAGAAGTCATGCAAATTGATAATATAGGCAAAGGAGTCCAGCTAAAAACTACCCTACTGATGATAGATGCCGCCTCGGAAGATACCGTACAGTATTTTGTGCGAGAATACGCGCCAAGTATTTTTCATATTGCAACGCATGGAGTATTTCTGCCGCCATTAGAAAAAGAAAACCTCGGACAGCTTACAGGTCGCGACCGCCTAAGTGCCGCCGACAATCCCTTACAGCGTTCTGCCCTCATGTTATATGGTGCTAATGAAGCATGGACTAAAGGCAGGCGCATTTTAGGTTCGGGCGAAGACGGTATCCTCACTGCCCTCGAAGTCACGGCCTTAGATCTTCAAAATACCGAGCTAGTCGTTCTCTCCGCATGTAGCACAGGCTTAGGCAATCTCCACAACACCGAAGGCGTATTCGGCTTACAACGTGCCTTCAAATTAGCAGGTGTCAATTATGTCGTTGCCAGTCTGTGGAATATAGATGATACCGCTACTAAAGAATTGATGGTCGCATTTTATGTTAATCTATTACAGAAAAAACAAGCTCCAGCTACTGCCCTTAGCAAGGCTAAGGACGAGCTACGAGAAGCAGGTTATGAGCCTCATGACTGGGCAGGATTTATCCTAATAGAATAAGCCAAGCGTGCAAAAAACGAGAATAGATATATCGCGCCTTATTCTGAACAAAGTTTGCTCAGTGAACTACAATTCTCACAGTCGCGTAGCCTCCTATATTATATGCCGTCAAATGCACAACATAAACGCCTTTTGGCAAGCCGCCGAAGGGCAGATTGATTTGATGCAGTCCTTTATTTGCCTTGACGGTCGTTCTTTGCCCCACCTGCTGACCAAGTGTGTTATAGACCTCAACGGCGAGGTGTGTACGGGCATTGAGTTTAAACTGAATATTGACTTTATCTGTGGTTGGATTGGGATGGACTTCGCTAATGCTGATGGGTCTGAGTATTTCTACAACTTCTATGAGTCCGTAATGTTCTTGCAATTTCAGCAGGCTATTATAGAGATTGAGTCGTCCGCCTGTGACGCTTCTGTTTTCTAAATCACTAATCGGATCCGGACCATTTAAGATAAAATCTTTGACCAGTAGAGCTGTTTGTTCTGGACTTTGTTTTGCTTCCTGCATAAAATCTGTCACAGGAGCGGCATAAAGTAAAGCCACCGCACCTGTTACATGAGGCGAAGCAGCCGAGGTACCGCCAAAATCGCTATAATCTCCTGAATTATCAATCGTAAATGTACCTGCGCCCGGCGCACCGAGGTCTATATGGCTTGCACCATAAGCAGCTCCAAAGGCTTTGTTGTCTGTATTCGTCGTATTGGTCACGCTAATGAGGAAATCGCTTCCACAGGTCGTCGGTAAATCGCCTTCTATATCCACATCGACCTCTGCATTGGCAGTAGCGGCTACACTGATGATGCCTTCTTGTCCCAACTGATTATACATTTCGCACCATAAAGGATGGTCTGTCGGATTGCCATTATTGATACCCAAAGAGGCATTGGTGGCTACAATAAATGCACCTTCTGCACCATTGGTGTCGTTATACTTTTTTCGCATTTGCAATACATAATCATAAGCAGCAATAATATCCGCAACCATCTGGTTAGCAGCAATATTCATGAGTTTGATGTTCCAATTTACACCGCTGACTCCAATGCCATTATTGCCTTTTGCACCTATAATACCTGCTACGGGTGTGCCGTGCCAATGCCCAGCTGCTCCATTGCTTATATCTTTGTTGTCCTCATTAAAATTCCAGCCGTAATAGTCGTCTATGTAGCCATTATTATCATCGTCTATATTATTATCAGGGATTTCTTGTGCGTTTGTCCAGATATTGCCCGCTAAGTCGGGATGCTGTAAATTGACACCGCCGTCGAGAACAGCTACCACGATTTCATCTCCGGTAATTGTTGTACCTCCTGTGGTGATGTCCCAGGCTTCTGGTGCATCTATGTCTGCATCGAATGTGCCTGATGCACCGTTATTTGCGTACTGCCATTGTTCAGAAAATAAAGCATCATCAGGTACAGCACGATAACTCAATGGCGCATTAAATTGTGCATATTTGACTGCCGGATGTTTTTGGATGGCTGCGAGTAAATCCTGTGGATCTATTCGAGCAGGGTCAAATTCCAATAAACTTATATTGAGTGTTTTTGAGAGTTGTTTTTTAAAATGGAGCTGGGTGTTTTTTTCTTTGAAGTACTGGTGCGCTTCTATAATACTTGTTACTTTTTCGTCCTGATGGAGTTGGAGGATGAGTTGGTTTTGGGCAGTGGCAGTCGTCAACACAAAGCTGACTAATAGTAGTAATATTGCTTTCATAGTTTAATAATTTTGTTTTCATTGTTTTTCGGTTTTCAAGATAGGGGTATTGTTTTTTAAAAGCAAATATGTCGGTAGGGAGCATAAAGTAGATTTATTTTCATAGCAATCTGCCGGAAAAAGTCTTGTGAATAGGAACAGCCGAAGAATACTATCGTTCTTCGGCTGTTCCTGTTTACGAATTTCTTCTATTTTTTATAGACTTTAACAGGGTGCAAGACCTGGAAAGCTTAATTAGTCATTAGCAAGGACGTACAAAGGTTTGGCTATCTGATACATACATAAAAGTTCCATTTTCATTAAAACATAACCAATAGCAAATATAATTACACCAACCCCCATTATATTGGCTTAAGAAGCTACAAGCCCCCCAACGACAGTTTACTGAACGAGCATTTAAATTTGGCGAATAATATTTCAAAGTGGTTAATTGACTTTTTGTCAGGTAGTTACCTAAATTAATATCGCTCAAATGCTGCCCATAGCTCATATCTTCCCAAATTGCTTCAAAGGTATTTTCATCGGCAAGAAATGATGCTATTCTGAAGTTTTCCGCCAACTTCGATGATGTCGCCTGGCTCATACTCTGTATATATGCAAATATGTCTTCCTCATTTTCATCAATCCCTTTGGGTAATACATATTTTTTTGTCCCATCAGAATTAAAAGTTGTTTGCTCTTGGTATTGATCAATATTTGACGATACCACTTCTGTTTGCTCACAGGAAGTCAAAAAGACCGAGACGGTGAGTATCGCCAATAGGCTAAAAAGCCCGAATTTAATTTTTAAATTTTTCATAATAAATGTTTTAAGTTTGTTTAAAAAATTAGAACCAGAGCAAGCAGATAAATATCTCTGATTGCTCTGGTTGATAGTTTTTATCTACATATCGTCATCCAATTTAAAACTAGGAGCTGATATAGTCGGTTGATTAGGGGCTGTCTTAGAGAATAAATATTCCGGTAATACTTCTGGTTTAGTAGCAGAAATTATATCAGAAGGTTCATTATGATTCAGGCTACTTTGCGTTCTCATAATGTTTTCATTATCATAAGTTCCCTGAATATCACTATTTTCAGCTACAAGTCCAGTAAAACAAGTTCCCGTAGAAAAAGATGCCCAACCACTACCTGTCCAATTCCACAATGTATTATCACTTGCATTATAATCCCACATCCAACCACTTCTTCCACAAATGGAATTATTAGGATAAAACGTTAATCCATAGTCACAAATATCTGTCTGGTTAGGCATGTAGATAAACATCTGGTATTTATTTGACCATACCCAAGAGGCAGGATATTCATAGACATAAATCCAACCTGTACTCGAAAAATTATTCCAACTGTTGTAAACTAAGCAACCTGGCGCAGGCTGACACTGCACATATTCTAACCCATAAAGTACAGATGCTCTTACAATAATTCCATAATTGCAATTCTCATTGACTATCATTGTGAGATAAAGACTGCAATCCACTGCAGCAAGAGCTGCCACAATATCAGCTACAGGAAAAGGTCCATCAATAAGTGATATCCCTAAACCTAAGCTACCGCAACCTAATGTAATAATAGTACTTGTATCACATGAATCAAAGTAAAGTGTTACCCCTGTAGGAATAGTTAATGTATAGGTAACTTCTGCTTTTGTCTCACCAGTACATCCGTTTCTTACTTCAATGTCTTCCTCATTATCTTTATACGTAATGGTATATTCTACGCCATTCATGACATCCTCGGCAGTTATATTAGTTTTGCCAATAACTTGGTCATTAATTGTTTGAAGGTGTAAGACAATTTCATCATACTCCTCATCTGTAAAATTCTCTATGGATTTAACTGATCTATCCAATACAAGTTTCCCTCTTTGTATTTGTATATATTTTTGCGCTTTCTCAAAATGAATTCGATTGTTTTGATTTTCTGTAACTCTCTGATTCAAGGAAGAGATTGATTCAATATTATCGTTTGGTTCGATTAGCGAATCCTGTTCACAAGAAGTCAAAAAGACCGAAGCTGCGAGTACCATCAGTAGGCTAAAAAGTCCGAATTTAATTTTTAAATTTTTCATGATAAAAATTTAAGTTTATTTAATAAAAATTGTTAAAAAATGAATGATTGAACACATCCTTGACTGTACGGCTTGGCTGGCAACCTGAGTAAATAAGATGGTGCGCTCAGTTGCACTTTGAAGCAGATTGGTCAATGTTGTATGCTTTCATTCTTGTTAAATAATCATTGTTTTTGCCACCCAATCAGCTCTGCAAGTAGCTGACTGAATACTGCTTTTATATTGTTTTTCTGAATAGTTTCAAATCATTTACCTATAGACATACCTCTCCCATGTCGATTTATTTCAAATCGCATAATCAATTGATTTTAAATGCTTAACAAGAAAAAATTGTGCGTAGTGCGCTGAAAATCCAGTTACAGAGACTCCTTAATAATAGAGTATTCGTTTGTTTTTATCTTCAGAAAATTTGATCTCTTCAATATAGATATGTGAATCATCTTTGCCCAACTCTATATAGCCGTGTAGTGCAAACATTCTAGTGATAAGTCCTAATTGCGCCTGGCTATTAAGACAATAGACCTTAGCTTCTCCAATTCCTGCGGTTTTAACGATGTATTGCTCCCGTTTTGCTACAACTCTAAGGATATTATCCTCGCCTATTTTTATTTTGGCATGTTGGGGCTGACCGTATTTACGAACAGCGTGGTCTGCAATTTTCTCCAAATTATGTTCGTCCAATGGTTCTGACTGAACAGGAATTTCATGACCATTTGCAAGCCCTAAAATAATCATTTTGTCTGTCTCGGCTTCTTCCATAATCATCAGTACATCATATATACTGCTCACGGATTGCCCATTTATACTTGTGACTTCCCTGTTTATTAGATCCTCATATCTTTTTGCTGCGGGTGTCTTGTTTATGATTTTATTGATGATGACAGGGCCTCGATCAACAGCCTGTGCAAATTCAATTCCCAAAAATATTCGTTGTATTTTTCCATGGTCGATAATATCGTGAACCAGTCGCTCTACAGTGCGGCTTCCAAGTGCGTAAGAAGTTTTTTCCTTCGTATTTACAGCATTATTCATACCCACGACTTGACCTTTCGTATTGATGATCGGTCCGCCGCTAAAACCACCTGCTGTACGGGCATCACTTTCGATGTATCCCATTTCTGGCAAGGACAACTCTGACTGTTTCCCTTGTGTATTTTGCGGTAGTATTTGCCCCTCCTCGATACTTAGCTCGCCATTCCATTTCCAATAACCCAGACTTTGTATTGCCTTGTCATTTGATTCCGAGTCATCAAAAATAAAGCCTTCAAAAAGTTCGGTATCATCCTGACAGACAAACTCCAATACTGCGATGTCGAAAAACATATCTGTCCCCACCAATTTAAGTTCATACTTCCTTTCATAAGATGAATCAAATGCAATTATCCTTCCTGCCTTGTATAACACATGCCCACAAGTGATTACATATTTTTTATGATTATATTCATAAATAAAACCTGTCCCAAGCTCATAGGCTCCAGTACTGTCCATAGCTTCGACTAAATCTTCAATGTCAGGAATATCTCTGGTTTCATCACTAACGACTCCACAGTCACCGGGATCATAAGTGACTATAGTTAGGGTTGAAGTATTCGTACAGACTGGGGGATATTGCGCGTTTATTATCAGGGGTAAAATTGAGAGACTAAGGACTAATATTTTCTTCATAGTAAATAATGTTTTTTCAATTTTCGCTGGGCTTTGTCTTTGTATTTCTGTGATTTTTGGACTAATATTTCAAATTCTTTTTTTGCCTTTGCTTTTTCATTTGTCTTCAGATATAGCAAGCCTGCGAGCCAACGTGCATCGTATCCAATCCTACTTTTTTCATTCATCAATTTACGCAGTATTTCTATACTTTTAATGTAATTCTCTGTCTCAGCGTATAAACTTGCTTCATAATACATTAGTTCGGGGTGTGTCTCAAGTTGAAATTGTGTTCGTACATTTCTAAGGAGACTAAACGCATTGTCAAAGCGTTTTTCCTGATGTGCCGCCTGTATTTTATCTAATTCATTTTGAATAACATCCTTCCTATAATCTTTGAGTTCGTCTGATTGATAGCCCAATTTTTCTAATTTTTTAAGGAAACTGGAAACCTGATTAAAGTTTTTTTCGTTACGTGCTATTTTTAGTTGCTCTAAGTTGTGTTGGATGATACCTTCTTTATAAGTCTTCAGTTCATCTGATTGATAACGATATTGTTTCTCTAAATTATTGATAAGCTTCAAAACGTCATCAAAACGTTTTTCATTATGTGCTTTTTTCACCTGATTCAACTTATATTTAATGACATCTTCTCTACCACCTACTGGCTGTGTCTTCTGTCTAATAGAAGAAGGGCTTGCTCGTGATGTTTCAACAATTACGGTGCGTTCAGCAGTAAGGTCTTCAAAGACCAAGCCTTCCAAACCAGTCGCATCAATTACTTCTGCCAGTTCCTTTCCCACCTCTCTTTCAAGATGATTTGTCCAACCCAAAGAAGCCATAAACAAAATACAGGCAGCAGAAATTCCTACCATAAACCGTTTTACTATTTTTGGTATTCTTCGATATTTGGCATTCTTTGCTTTCGCTTCGTTCATTTTATTCTGCACAGTTTCAAATTGGGGATGTACCTTTTTGTTTTCAAGCAGATTATTTATTCTTGCCTGAGCCATAGCCTCCTTTACCGTTTTCAAACGGGCAGCTTTTGCCAGACTTTGCTGAAAGATAAATTCTTTTTTTAATAGTTCGTTGCTTGCTAATGCTGCTTCAAAATTTTGTAAAGATGCTCCCTTAAGTTCCTCTCTTAGGTAAGCATCTATAGATTCCTGCTGCGTTTTTGTTATTCCCATTTTCTTTTTCCTTTTTTAGGCTGCGATTAAATATAAAGTAAGGTTCCAAACTCTGGGTCATCATCTATCCTTTTTCGGAGTTTTTTTCTAATTCTGTCAAGTTTTACACGAGCGTAGTCATAAGTTGTTCCAAAATAATCAGCTATGGTTTGTAAGGATGCTCTGGCGAAATAAAACAGTTCAATGTATTTCTGTTCTTCTGCTGACAGTTCCTTCAAATATCTATTTATAGCAAGTATTAGTCTATTGTATAGGTCATCAGCTATTTCCTCCGCTTCGTCCTTATTGGCTATTTGCATGGTCAATTCATCGAGTTCGGTTGTGCTTATTCCCCCCCCCTTTTTACGCAACTGATCAATCCATCTTCTTTTAACCAACATCCAAAAATACTGATCAAATGTTTTTGGTGTATTTAAACCATACCTACCTCCATCTATATTCAGGTATATTTCAAAAATCACATCCTGATAATGCTCTTCACCATCTTCAGTAGAACCGGAATTTCGGCGTACATGCTGTATGACTTCTTCACGATACATCTTATCAAGGTATTCGTATATTTCAGGAGCTACTGTGACAATACCATTGATAATATCCTTATCACTATGTTTGTTTTTTGACATACTTCATATTGTTTGGTTCAGGCTTACACCCTGTGTCCGGCATTATAGTAAGAATAATTTTTCAACGTTTTTGGAACGTGCTGGAACTAAAATTAAATAAAACACCTTTCATTAATAAAGTCGTAAAGAATTTCGTTTTGTTATCAGGTTTTACAAAAAAATATTTAAATTAGGTTAATTTAAATTTAAAAATCCTGCAAATCAACCACTTAAACACTTTTTTACTTTACTTTTAAAATAGTTTAATACACCAAAAGTGTGCTAATTCGCATCTTTACCTTAACCAAAACTATTTGCTATGAAAAAATTTATCTTCTGTTTTTGTATTTTATTTTATTGTATTGGAGTTTTATCAGCGCAAAGCGATTCTACTATTTTGGCTTTGGAGGATACTTTGCGGACGCAGACGGATAGTATGGACATTGCAAAGACGCTCTACGATATGGGAAGGCGTTACTACAGATTAGGCGAGTATGATATTGCATTGAAAAGGTGTGAAAAAGCATTAAAAATTAGGATAGATAGTTTGGGAGAAGAGCATCTTGATGTGGCGGAAATTTATCATAGTTTAGGTACAGCTTACCTCGTATTGAAAAAATATACTCAAGCATCTAGGGCGTATAAAAAAGCATTAGATATTAAGATAGATAGTTTGGGAGATAAGCACTCTCGTTTAAGTAACTCTTATAATAATTTATCTGTACTTCATAGACAGTTAGGTGATTATGAAGAAGCATTAAAAACAAATAAAAAAGCACTGGACATTCGTCTAAAAAACTATGGAGATAGTCCTTGTTTAGTAGCAGATACTTATAGCAATTTAGCAATCATACATGATGAGATGGCTAATTATGAAGAAGCATTAAAAATAAATAAAAAAGCACTAGATATTCGTATAAAAAACTGTGGAGACAATCAATTAAATGTAGCAAAATCTTATAATAATATTTCCATCATCTACACTAAATTAGGAAATTATGAAAAAGCATTAAACACAATTAAAAAGGCTTTGGATATTAAAGAAGACCTTTTAGGGGAAAATCATCCTTCACTAGCAAATTCATATACTAATATTGCATCCTTATATGAAAAATTGGGTAACTACCCAAAAGCATTGAATCTTAATGAGAAAGCATTAAAAATCAGGGTAGACAGTATAGGAGAGAACAGTGTTGATGCAGCAATGAGTTATTATAAAAAGGCTAAAATTTACCATGTTTTAGGAAAAAATACTGAGTCTTTAGAGCTAGTTAAAAAATCTTTAAAAATTAGAACAGAACATTTAGGGGAAGAGTACTTTGAAGTAGGGAGTTGCTATAGTCTTATATCAAATATTTATAGGAAATTGAAGAATTACGAGGAAGCTATTAAGTTCAATGAAAAAGCATCGGAAATCTGGATTAATACATCAGATGAACATCATTATCTAAGCTATGCTCATTCTCACTTAGGAATTATTTATAATAAATTAGGTGAGCATCAAAAAGCACTAAAATTTAATGAAAAAGCATTGAAAATTCAAATAGATAAATTAGGCAAAAACCATCCTGATGTGGCAACATCATACAGAAGCATAGCCAACACATACCAAGCCCTAAATAAGCACAAAACAGCCGATTCCATCTGGCACATCGTCATCAACCAAAGCCTCAAACGCCTAAATGACACCTACCTTTTTCTACCAGACAATCAGCGTTTAGAGTATGCAAAAACCTTCAAAGAAGTCTATAGCAACTTTTATTCATTTACAGCAAAGCATGGAAGTGAAGACACCAAAAAATTAGCCGCTTATCTGCTGCTCAATACCAAATCATTGGCATTGGACTATTCCATATCTGCCCGTGAGTTGATTAACAATATTGATAATAAGGAATTAAAAACCTTACATAATGAGTTGAAGGCTATCAATGAAAATATCTCACAGGCAGAACCCATGACAGATGAAAAACGCAAGGAAAACAATTGGGATATAACAACTATGCGCGACCAACAGGAAGACCTGACCCGGCAACTCTTAAAAAATAAAACTTTAAAAGAAAAGTTATATAAAAAACCCATAACATGGGAAAACACCCAAGACCAACTGAAATCCGATGAAGTCCTCCTTGATTTTGTACGCTTTTATGAAGAAAGTGACAGTACGTGGATGTATTATGCCATGCTGGCACGCAGGAATATGTCTGCTCCTGCGTTTATTCGCCTCACCGAACAGAAAGCTATCACTTCATTACTGAAAGCCAATGAGAGAACTGGGCAGCCCAATTATATTCAAAATGACAAAGGTTTACAGGCACTCTATCAAAAAATCTGGCAACCTCTGATTCCTTATTTAGAAGATGTAAAAACGGTACATCTCTCGCCTTCGGGCTTATTGCATCGCATAAACTTTGAAGCCTTGCAAGATGAAAACGAAAAGTATCTCACTGAATATTTTAAGTTTCATTACTACAACACTATGCGTGATTTTACACGGAAAGAGAAGACAAATTTCCTAAGTAAAATATTCAAAAGAATAAAGTATAAAATGGTTCTATTTGGAGATATTGATTATGGTTCAACTGATGCCATTGCATCAACAGATACTCTTCGTGACGGAATTACTCCACTCCCTGAAACAGGTGAAGAAATAAAGGAAATAGGTAAAACTAATGAAAACAAAGGAGGTACGTCTATTTATATTACTGGTAGTGCTGCTACAGAAAAGACACTTAAACATCATACAGGAAACCGTTCGCCTCACATTTTACATTTTGCTACGCATGGAAAATACCTGTCACTGCTTGACAATCTGGATAGCCTCGCTTCCCTAAAATTCCGCCTGCAAATCGCCGGAAATCCCCTTCAACGCTCTATGCTTCTACTTTCCAATGCCAATGCCGCCTGGACAACTAAAGAATATATTCTTCGTTCAGACAATGATGGTATCCTGACCGCTTATGAGGTCAGTCATTTGGATTTGAGTAATACTAAGTTGGTTGTTTTATCCGCCTGCAATACAGGGATTAGCGATATACATGACACAGAAGGGGTCATAGGTCTGCAACATGCTTTCAAACTCGCAGGCGCACAGCATGTCGTGGTCAGTCTATGGAAAGTCAATGATATAGCCACAAAAGATTTAATGATTCTATTTTATCAAAATTTACTCAACAAAAAACAGGATACGGCTACTGCTTTACACAATGCAAAAGCAGAAATGCGGAATAAAGGTGCAAAGCCGCAGGACTGGGCAGGATTTATCCTAATAGAATAACAAACGCAAACAAAAACAGGGACAGACCTTTCAATCTATCCCCATGCTGAGGGAGGACGTAAATCCAAATTCAAACGACAAATACAAAAGATCATTGAAAACTAATTTCCATCAATCTCACTAGCCAAACAAGCAGTTGTCGTAAAACTAAAATAAGGTGACCAGCCGCCAAAAATGCCAGTTGTGCCACATTGTTTTCTCACTCGGTATTGATAATTTGTACTTGCAGTCAGGTTCGGGAAATAGGCAAAATGGGTGGTAGAAAAATAACTGATGACTGCGCCTGTTGCCAGATTGGTCAGTTCAAATTCTTTATTATCATTTGGATGATTATTGCAATAGCCATAGGCATAATCACAGTACACACTCGCAGGTGTTTGGTCTATATCAGCCAATGTGGGAACAGTCGGCACACAGCCACCTGCACATGGAATGGTCGTGAACGCAAAATAAGGTGACCAGCCGCCAAAAACGCCAGTTGTGCCACATTGTTTTCTCACTCGGTATTGATAATTCGTGCTTTCAGTTAAGTTCGGAAAAAAAGCAAAATGGGTGGTAGAAAAATAACTCGTTACTGCGCCCGTTGCTAGATTGGTCAGCTCAAATTCTTTATTGTCATTTTGATGATTATTGCAATAACCGTAGGCATAATCGCAATACACACTTGCAGACGGCTGGTCTATATCAACCAGCGTAGGAACAGTTGGGACACAGCCATTTCCTCCTCCACAGCCTTCAATATCAGCTATAAAATCCGCACCTGTTTCTGCACTAAATCCATTATTCAAATGCACATAATTTGCAGCATCAAAAGTAATTTCAGCTCCTGACCGAACCGTTGAAGTAGATAAAATCCAATCGCTGACTTCAAAAACCTGTACATCACCAGCGTTGAAAATTGTGGTGATGGTTTCATCTATCTGGCAGTTTGTGTCGCTGGTTTTCAGGGTGACATTATACTCTTCTGTTTCGCCATATTGGTAGTTTTCGCACAGCCCGTTGAGTGGATACAAACTGAAAATGACCATCATTGTCGTATTTAATGAGCTTCCGCTTAATGTACCTGCGGGAACTAATTCTACCCCTGTATTGATGCTGGTTTGCTGATTGACAATATACCGCAAATCACCGGGGTCGGAATAGCTGCCATCGGCGCCTAGATCCACATACACTCGCCACTCGCCGTCGTATTGTGTCGCGCTGGGAAAGCCGCCCTGACCATCTACGGTATAAGTTGTGCCTTCTATCAAATCTGTGGTGTAATTGCTAAAAAACTGATACCCGCCATTATCGCCACTGACATTATTGATTTGGTTGATGTTGACCGAATTTAAAAATAAAAAACTCGTATCATCGCCTTCTGGGACACAGTCGGGCGATTCGCCAGCATTCAGTTGTCCATTATCGGCTGTATTAATCACCAAATCAATGAGCGACAATTCATTATTGGTCACTTCTATTCTTATCCAGACATAGTAGACTTCATTACAAAAAGTAGTGACCCGCACGCCGACAAAACCTGTCTGATTCAACCAGTCGGTATAAGTACCTGCATCATAAACCACCAACTCATTGGCCCCACCAAATGTCCCTCCTGTGATGGGCTGATAGACCTGGGAATTGAGCGATTCGCCACTTGTCAGGCGTTTTACCTTATAAGAACCATTGCCCGTCACCGCTGCTTCCATTTGCAAACCCGACGCCGTGTACATATAAAACCCGCCCTGATAATTATAAAATCCAACATAATCATTGACCTGCGGTACATAGGCTGCTTCAAAATCGCCATCCGTCAAAGTCTCGACAATGGGATAGCCGGAAGCTGTTGCAAAATCATTGGCTTGCAAGCCTGTTTCATTATCAATAAAATCAATTTTCAAACCTTTGATAGAAGCTTCATTAAAGACCTGCGAAGTATTGCTGATGCCGTTGATGGCATTGGCATTGAAGTCTATACTGAAATTTGTAATGTCGGCCGCAGCATCGTGGTCGGCAGCATTGGTCAGCGTCATATTGAAACTGATGCTCGCCTGTGTGTTGTTGAGGTAAGTAATTTGTAAACCGCTTTGAATATTTGCTGGCAAGCCTGTTGTGGTAAATGAAGCCCCAATATTTGTAGAAAAAGAACAGCCTGCACAGTCGCGCAATTCTATCAGGCCAATTTCCTGTATCGTGCCAGGATTGCTGAAAGATTCGGTATAAACAAGCTGGTCGAGATATAATTTAGCATCACTATTATCTGGATTTGTTGCCATAAAAACGATGGGGTCAGTATCTGAAGTGACGGCAATATCGCGGTCGGCTGTACCGGCTGAAATGACCTGCAACATACGTGTTTTCTGGTCATTGGTAAACATGACTTCGCAGGCATAATCCATAAAATTAAAAATATTATCGGGGCGATCATTGGAGGGATCAGTGCAGCTATTTGGCAAATTGGACGGGCAGGAAATACTGTTATAACCGAGGCAGTTGGGCGTGTCCGCAATGAAATCATCACAATCGCAATAAGTCGGCGCAGGGTCGGCACAGCTTCCGGTAGTTGTAAAATCGCCCCAGGTATGCAGCAGTCCGAGCCAGTGACCAATTTCGTGCGTCAAGATGTGCGGGCGATTATTGATATTATTTTCTCCTACATAATCGTAAGACATCACGATGCCATCCAGGTTTGGATAAGTTTCTGCCGTCCAGGGATATTGCGCATAACCGGAAGTCGCTACATTTGCCACAATCCAGACATTCATATAGCGCGAAGGATTCCATTGTATAATGTCTTTTAATGGAATTTGAAAACTGCTGCCATCATTGGAATAAAAAGAATTAGACCGTGTAATTCCGTCTGTCGGATTTCCATTTGGATCAATTTCTGCCAACTTAAATGTTATACCAATATCCGCCTGATCGGTATAAAAAGTCGGGTCAATCGTAGCGTTATATTCATCAGTATTTTGAGCCGTGAAATCGGCATTCACTTCTGAGAGGACATCTTCCAGAAACGCTTTGGTAAAATCAAAATTATTTTCGCAGGGCGTAATGAGGTGAAAAACGACAGGCACTTTGTCATCTATCAGTACATTTCCAGCCTTATAGTTTTGTATTTTTTGATGAAATGCTTTCAAATTATCCGCAGATTTGGTTTGCAAATCGGGATAAGTTTCAAAAGCCATTTTGGTGGCTTGCTCTATTTCACAATGAGGCGTATTGGTCGTTCCTGGAGCAGTTTGAGCATGGAGATTCATAGCGATTATAATAAATAATGCACTACATAGAGCGTTTAAGTATTTCATGTTGTTTGGTTTAGTCAGATAATCATTGGTTTACCGTCATATTGTTTAAAGTTCGTTATTATAGTTTAATTTTTCAAATATTTTAAGACAAAATACAAATGCCAGAAGGATGTATAATGTATAAAACGTGTTCATTTTAGCCACGAATGCATGAATAATAATACGTGAGAGGTCCGCGCATTCGTGGCTAATTTTTTTTAACCTGCGCAATTTATTATCTTTGGAAACTTGATGTCGAAAATCATACAAACCTATGCTCGATTGGATATATAATATACTGAAATTAGTGTTATTATTGGTACTGCCTTTTATTTTATTGGTCAGAGGAGCAGTATTTTTTCATAGCCAATATACCTGGCTGCCAGGGATGTCGCTGATCGCAAGCGGGCTAGTTACTACGGTGCTTTTGTTTATTTATCTGAGTTTTATGTATGGACGGCTTACGGGTAAAATTGGTAGTGGGAATGTACTAAAACGACGATCTATTATTGCAGTTTTGCTGGTACTCGGTTATAGTATATATGGCTTGTTTTTTCTGTCAAATAGCAATGCAAAATCTGCTGAAGTGCGTAGTGAATTTACGAAGCTGCATCCGATAGTACGGCTAAGTATTAGTACGGTATTGTTTTTAGATGGTGACCTGATTATTACAGATGCAAAACGCCAGCCAGAGGATTATAAAAAAATGGGCTTATCGACTAAAAAACGTTCTCTGCACTATAGACAAAGCAGTGGTTATGTACATGCAGTAGATATTCGGACCAATGGTCGTAGTGCAATGCGAAATACCTTATTGAAGTGGTATTTTAAATTGATGGGCTTGAATACCCTGCGGCATGTAGGTACGGGCGATCACTTGCATATTTCACTGAAAAGTCATGATAGTCCAGGGGCTATTTAGAGCGTGTTTATTAAGTTTATTTTGCTTCGCAAAATCCCCCCTTCTTTTTTTCTCTTATCCATATTCAAATAAGTCCTTCTTAAAATATGACCTTTTTTAGACATTTTTCTTGACTTACATTACAGTAAAAACCCATAATTCCCTACTTTTGTCGCGATGTGATTACAAACTGTAACATATCACAAACCTTCCTGATCTCCAAATCATTCAAAAGGCTAATTTATTTCAGATATAATCTGAATGCAACCAATATGTGCATTGTATATATTGGATTAATAATTAATACGTAAACTTAAAACGAATAGCGAATTAGATACAAAGGACTCTTATGAAGAAATTATTACTCTTACTATCTGCACTACTTTTATTTGCTGTTGTGCAAACAAATGCACAATCAGCAGAAAAAATTGTCCACCTCGATCCGATTGAAATTACAGGAACCTTGGTGAAAATTACTGAACCTTTAAGCGAATTTGTTGAGCCGCCCTTTGATGGCAACGTGGTGAAAGGTCCAAAAATTGGTTACCATCCCAAAGACTGGCCTTTGAATGAGCGAGTGAATCCCAATGCGCTCCCACAAGGCTGGGATCCGGCATGGCAGGAACGCTATCCTGATGCTGCTCCTCCGACTCGTGCTTTGTTACAAAACTATGAAGGTTTGACCTATAATGGCGTCAATCCACCAGATCCAGCTATGGATGTCAGTGCAAACCATGCCATTCAGATGATTAATGGTCCAGGTGGAGCTTATTTTCAGATTTGGGACAGAGCGACTGGTGCTTCAGTTCAGGGACAAACTTATTTCGACAGCTTTACAGGTATCGGCGGACTGGGTGATCCAATCGTCTTATATGACCAGCAGGCAGATCGCTGGATGATGAGTGAATTTTCTAATAACGGTAACTTACTCGTCGTTGCCATTTCCCAAACACCCAATCCACTCGGTAGCTGGTATGTCTATTCTTTTCAGGCAAATAATTTTCCGGATTATCCAAAATATGGTATCTGGAATAATGCTTATGTCATAACAAGTAATGAATCCAGCCCAACTGTATACGCGCTGAACAGAACCAATATGCTCGGCGGTACAGCAGGTACAGCACAAATTTTCACTGTACCCAGTTATGGTACAATTGGTTTTCAGGCATTGACGCCTGTTGATTTTGATGGCAATACCGCAGCACCTGCTGGTACACCTGCTTATGTGATGCGCATGGCAGATGATGCCTGGAGTGGCGCAGTTCAAGATCAGTTGGAACTTTGGGAATTTGATATTGATTTTAATAACGCAGCTAATACTTCGCTGACGCAAGCTTTCACACTTCCAACTCAGCCTTTTGATACAGAATTATGTGGTTATACCTCTTTTTCCTGTATTCAGCAGCAAGGTTCAGGCACACAGCTTGACCCGCTTCGTGAAGTGATTATGAATCGTGCGCATTATCGCAATTTTGGTTCACATGAAAGTATTGTTTGCTGCCATGCTACAGATGTAAGTGGCAATGACCGCGCAGGAGTGCGTTGGTACGAGTTGCGCAGAAATGGCGGCGGTGCTTGGTCTATTTATCAACAAGGAACTTACTCGCCAGATGACGAGAGTCGCTGGATGGCTTCTATTGCGATTAATGCCGATGGAAGTATTGGTTTGGCGTATAGCCGTTCTAGTAGCAATTCCTATCCTTCACTGGCTTATACCGGACGTAGTGCCTGTGATCCACTGGGTGAAATGACGGAGCCAGAAACAACTATCGCAACCGGAACTGCTGCCAATAACAGCAATCGTTACGGCGATTATTCTTCTATGAGTGTTGATCCTACAGATGGCTCATTCTGGTTTACTGGAGAGTATAATCCTGCCAGCAACTGGTCCACTCGTATGGCACAATTTGACATTGCTTCTGCCTGCGCTCCTACCGTAGCATTTAGCGGTAATTCGGCAGATGTAGCTGAAGGAACAGCAGATGTAGAAAATGGCTGTCTGGATTACACGATTGTCAATGTGACACTTGGTTTGACAACAGAAGCTTCCATTGCACCATCTGTAGGCCTTTCTGTAGCTGGTGATGCTATTGAAGGTGTGGATTATGACATTATCGGGCCAATGTCTGCTACACTCACGCCAGCTAATTTGTCGCAGACTTTTATCATACAAATTTATAATGATGCCTATGTAGAAGGCAATGAAACACTGACGCTCAACTATACGCTGAATACCAATGGAGGAAATGCCAATGCAGGTACTGCCAATCAGAGCTTCACAGTGACGATCCTTGATGATGATGTCGCACCAATTGATGCAGCAGGTATGGTTGCTAATTTATTTACAGAAGGATTTGGCGGCGGATTTGGCGGGTTTTCCACAACTAACCCTGCAGGTGGTACGAATGATCCATTTGCTGTGGGAACGGTAGCAGATGCTTCCACTGCAGCCTTTACAGTTCCTGCTTCTCCTACTGGCGGACAAATTGCCTGGATCAATGACGACGCCTGCGATTGTGACCAGTCAGACGCCAAATTACTGACCCCGATTATTGATTTGACCAATGCTGTAGATGCTTCTTTGTCTTTCAATTATTATTTTGAAGGCAATACTTATCTGGGCATCATGGAAGATGCACAGGTAGAAATTTCTGTAAACGGCGGTGCTTTTGTGCAGGAGCAAACACTGCCAGGGGTAACAGCATGGACAAATGAAACGATTCCACTAACTGCTTTTCTTGGAAACAGTATTCAAATTGCTTTCCGTTATAATGATGGCGGCGGCTGGTTGTATGGTATGGCAATAGATGATGTTAGTGTGGATGTGACTGGTTCTACTGACATTCAGACTTCTGTCAATTCTACGGTGTCTGATGAACAGTATTTGGGACCAAATGGAACTGTACATTATTACGATCCTACTTCTGGCAATGTTATGCTGACGATTAGCAATACCAGTTCGCACGATTATGGTTGTACAACGGTAGAAGTAGATCGCCAGGGTACAAGTCCTACAGCTCTTGCTTATACCACAAATGATGCCAGCGATTTTTTACATTCCAAGACCTTCAAGGTTTCTCCGCAATTTGATAATCCATCTGGCGATTATGATGTAACGCTTTATTATAAAGAAGCAGAAGTTGCTGCCTGGGAAGCTATTACAGGCAATAATAGAAATGCTGCGGAAATCCATAAAGTGGCTGGTAATAATCATATTTACAACGTGACTCCAGCGACATTCAGTGGATTTGCGTTAGAGTCTGTTCCAGCTAATCTGGCTGCTTTTAATTCGGATGTTACTTTTACGGGTTCATTCAATAGTGGCTTTTCTGGTTTTGGTGTAGGAACGAGTATGCCACTTCCTGTAGAACTGATGTTCTTCAAAGGGGTGCATGTCATTGAAACCGGCAATCACCTGACCTGGGCAACGGCGACTGAAGTAAATTCAGATTTTTTCAGTGTAGAGCGTTCTTTTGATGGGCAGAGTTTTACAGCTATTGGAGAAGTTCGAGCTGCGGGCAATTCGCAGGCTGAATTGCAGTATGAATTTATGGATGTCAATTATCAGACCGGTACACATTATTATCGCCTGAAACTGGTGGACTTAGATGGTTCTTATAAATATAGCGACATTGTAGCTATTAGTGTAGATGGTGGTTATTCTGTGAATGTATTCCCCAATCCATTCCGCGACCGTGTGGCTATACAATTTAGCAATTATTATGGACAGGATGTGATTATTCGGGTCATTGATGCGGCAGGTCGTCTGGTTTCAGAAACGGTTCAGCCTGGCTTGCAAAACGAATACGAACTGGATACTCAAAAACTGGTTGTTGGGGTTTACTTTATTCAGGTGAATATCAGCGGGCGGACGCATGAGTTTAAGGTGGTGAAGAATTAGGAGAAGAGAGACCGCTTCGCTGTGAGAGGAGAGATTGTGCCTCGCGGCACTGCGAGAAGAGAGATTTGTGCCTTCGGCACTTTGAAAAGAGAGCGGCGAGACTTTTCTTTTTATGATATTTGGCGGAAGTCCTTTTGGGCTTCCGCTTTTTTTATTTAAATAAAAAAATCACATTACTCTAAAAGGTTTAACAAATCAAGGACGACTTTTCAAATATGTTGTACCAAACAGATTATCCGATTTTGAGGTTGTTATATAAATATAAATCTTATCTTGATGAGCTAAATCCATTTCTATGAATTATATAACACATTCTTTTAGACACGCTGATGTCATTTTAAGAGAGCCTCAGTTTAGACAGCAATATGATGACTTACTTGCTGTTTTGGATAATGTAACTGAGGCTGAAATAATTGACAAACACCAAAGCTATGGGCATCCTGACATTGGAAAAACTCCCAAAAGTATATCGAAAGCAATTAATGATTTATTGAAAGAACGTTTTCTTAGGGGTCAGTGGAATGTCGAATCTTCAATATTTCAAGATACTAGATATAGCGGAGACACTTGGAGGTTAGATTTTGCAAAAGATGATATTTCAATTGAAGTAGCCTTTAATCATGCTTCGGTAATTGCATGGAATTTAATAAAACCAGTTTTAGCAAGTGAATTGAACCATGTTCGAAAAGATATACAAACTAAGGTTGGAGTAATCATTTCTGCTACTTCCGAAATGAAACAGGAAGGCGGCTTTGATGGTGCCATAGGAACTTATGAAAAATTTCTTGACTACCTGCCCCCCCTTCAGAATATTTTAACTGTACCATTGTTGATTATCGGGCTTGAGCGACCAGCTACATTCAAAATTAGACATGAGCAATATCTACCAAGAAAGAAAATTGGGAGAATAGTTATGCTTTAAGAAGGATTTTATTGGCCAACTCCTTTCCAATTTTTTCAACAACTCCTACTACTAAGGCATTGCCCATAAAAAATGCACGCTTGGCATCAGATATACCTTCCAGTTTTGTATGGTTATCTGGAAACATATTCAGCCTTTCCAATTCAACTGGCGATAGTCTCCTAAATCCCTTTTCTGTTTGAATAACATGCTTGAATCGAGAAGGAGATTTGCCCCCCTCTCCAGTAATAATTGTTCTGGATGGTCGCTCTAATAAATCAGGGAACATCATTCCTCCTTCACTATAATGGTATTCATAACCTTGTGCATTAGTACGCATTTCCTTTTTAGGTCCTTTCAGGTAAAGCCATCTGTCTAAATCATCTTCATTAAGATAAAAGTCCTTTGTGACTTCTCCGTTTTGTATTAAATCGCCCAATACAGTCGTCCGACCTTCATAATTTGGCTGTGTCTTGATTGTACTAACTAAGCCATCAATCATAAAGCCTGAATTTTTGAAAATACCTTTTAAACCTTGTTTGTTAAAATTTTCAGTAATTTCGACAATATCTCCTGTCAAATTAAATTGATTCGGGAATATTGTTTTTTCGGCAATCACAGGAAAAGCAGTAGCCAGTGTTCCCTGTTCCAATATCCAGTTTATTCCTGAAATTTTCTTTAAGGACTGATATACAGCTGATGTTTTATGATACGCAAGTATAAATATCCTCCTTCTTCTTTGTGGCATTCCAAAGTCTGCGGCATTGATTACACGCCACTCAACAGCGAAGCCCAGTTTATTTAAACTTTGAAGGATAATCGCAAAATCCCGCCCTCTTTGTTTTGAAGGCGAAATAAGCAGCCTGTCAACATTTTCAAGAAATAAATACTTAGGTTTATTTTTCTTTTCGGAAAGTATTTTATGGATAGACCACCACAAAACGCCTTTTTTGCCGATGAGTCCTTTGGAATTTTTAAGGGTCGTCGCAACAGAGTAATCCTGACATGGAAAACCTCCAACTAACAAATCATGGTCAGGAATTTTTTCAACATCAACAACTGCAATATCCTGATTAGAGTGGTTTTTTGCCCCAAACAGATTTTCGTAAACCAGAGAGGCATGTTGCTTTTTTGTAGAAGGCTCCCATTGATTACTCCAGACAACTTCATACGAAGAATCAAAAAAATCTGTATAATTAGAAGATGCCGATTTCCCTTTCCATCCTTCCAGCCCAAGTCTAAACCCTCCTACACCTGCAAATAGCTCAGCAACCTTAATCTTGTTTTCCATCTTTTCCTCTTTTTAAATATTTAACCCTTTTTTCAGCAATTCTTAAAGCTTCAAGTGCGTATTCTTCATTAGCTATTGAATATACGACAAAATTAGTCGAATTTGTTTGAAACATCATCATCGAAGAATAAAAAATTCATCCTGAAAAGATCCTGTTTTGCCTTGCTGTTATGTTTTAACGAGTCATGAAATGGCTGTCTGGACTACACCAACATATTTATTATTAATATTTTCCAGGAGGTACTTGAAATTGTACTTTCCATATACCACAAGCGGTTTTTCCCAATTCCGCCTGTCTATTCTTGATTGCATTCACATTCCACTCAGAAACATTTAGTTTATTTGTTAAGTTATATTTACTTGTTTGAAAAATAGGTAACTTAATATCTATAGTATGGTCTGCTGCGTCCTGATTATTTTTTTTAGCTTCTAAAAGCGTAAGATTTCCAATTTTATAAACATTTCGACTATGATCGTCTTCACTAAAAAACGCTTCCCAGTCTTCTGTTAAATTTTCGGGCAAAATATGTTCTATTGTTCCGCTATCTGTCAAATAATCATACTTAGCACCGTGCTGTCCCTCAATTTTGTATAGTGTATATCGAGCCAGTTTTTTATTATTGCTATTATTGGTGTTAAAAGCTTTTAAATCAAAATAATTTTTAAAAGACTCGTCTGAAATGTAAAGTTTTTCCAATGAATTAAGAATATCGTTAACGCTTTTGGCTTCGGAATTATACACTTTTATAGATGCTTTATTGTATATTTTGTCCATTTCATTGGTTTGTAAACGACCAATAACGTTGTATCTGTAAGAGATATTAACGATGGATTTTAGCAACCTCGTAAAATCACTAATGTTTCCCAATTTTGAATATGCCACCATTAGCAAAGGTTTCTGTTGTGTGACACCAAAAAGCTTTAACGCAGATATAGCCTTAATAATTTCTTTTTCTCCTTCCCAGAAATCGTCATTGGGATTTCCTAAAGCGACATAAATATATGCCGACTTTTCAAGGTTGTCCAATAAATCAAAAACGTCCTGATCAGATTTGACTATTTTTTTTATCGCTTTAAACAAGTACTCTTTACTAATCATTTTCATACGCCCATTTAAAAAATGACGCAAAAACACTGGAAATTTCTTTAGTCCAATAATATCTATAGTTTTTTTCCATTGGCTTTTTACCTGTTCTAAATCATTTGGGCTTTTAGCAACTAATGAAAATAAATAATTTTTAAGTAAATCTGTCGAAGTAAGTTCAACCCCTCTTGAATTCAAGGTTTCAAAGACGGTGTAAGCATTCAACTCATCTTCAACAGTAATTTGAATAAATAATAATTTTTCCCCTATAACATTTTTCAGAAAAAGGGCTAGTTGCTCTCCTCCTTTCAGCATTTTAAAAACTTCTTCAACCCGTTTAAGAAAAAATAAATAGGCATCCCATAAAAGTTTATCAGAATCAATAAGTTTTCTATAATTAACAGGCGCTCTAAAATTCAATAGTCTTTGCTGATAAAAACCGTTATTGTTTTCATTTAAAAAAAGCTTGCTTGAATATTTTAATGATGCCGAATCTTTTTGTCCTAAATAATCTTTAATCAGCAAATCAACTCTTTCCTCATTTGCTTCTTTATTAATTTCATTAGAAGCCAGTTCTTTTATTTTGGCTATAATGGCAAGGCTTACGATACTTAGGGTGGTAAATCTTTGTTGCCCATCAATAATGTTATATATATTACCTCCATTATTTTGAAAAACAACTGAGCCCATATAATGGGGGTCATCCTCTTCATAAGCAGTTAAAATATCATTCCACAAATCCTCCCAATTATCCTGATTCCAGGAATAATCTCGCTGAAATTGAGGAACTTTATATATCTTTCCATTAGCAATTATTTCATTAAATGCTAAGGTCTTGGTATCTAACAAATTTGTTTTGCTCATATTTCTTACCTTATTCAACAAAGATACAAATCAAATCAACATAAAGTTTATCACCACACTAATACCCCAACAACTCATCAATCGTATTGGTCGTTACAGAATGATAATTCGGACGGGCTTTTTTATAAATAGCCAGTGCCTCATCAGTCCGCCCGCTTTTTTTGAAGGCTTTATAAATTGTCGAAACATACCAGCGTCGTCCGACACTTGTCAGAAATTTTTCAACTTCTGTATCTACGTTATTCCCATGATAATCATGCGTGACTGTCTGCTCGTACCACACCATGGCTACATAAGAATTGGAAGAATGGGTCAGGTCAAAAGCTTCATCAAGCATTTTTAACTGATCTTTGTTGATGTCCTTCGGAAAATTGCGGACAAAATGCACCCATTCCTGTGTCGTCCAACCTTTGGTGACAGCTGGATTTACTTTATTATTTTTTATAAATTGCTGAATGGCTTGTTCTACTTTATCAAATTTATCGGACTTGATGATGGATTGATTCGCTGGAATGCCAGGCTGGTACACCCATTCGTCAGTATTAAATTCCACTTGATTTTTGTCTAATAAATGCTCGTCTAAATATTGAATAAACCGTTCAGTATTCATGGTCGAAAAAGCATGTTCTTCAAAGTATTGTTTTAAAAAAGGGTCTAATTTTTCACGCCCAACCTGCTCTTCCAAAGTTCTCAAAAACAGATAACCTTTGTCATAAGCAATACTCGTCATGCCATCATCAGGGTTTCGTCCTTTGAGATCAAGTTTCAATTTTGTCTCATTAGGCGTATCCTTAAAACCTTCTATCTCTTCATCCAAATCCTGCCGTGCAATCAAGGCCAGCATATCTGCTCGGTCTTTACCATACAAAGCCTCCATAATCCGCATTTCAAAATAAACGGTGAAGCCTTCATTCAGCCAAAAATCATCCCAAGTGGCATTGGTGACCAAATTGCCCGACCAAGAATGCGCCAGCTCATGTGCAATGAGTGAAGTCAGACTTTTATCTCCTGCAATCACCGTTGGCGTAGCAAAAGTAAGGCGCGGATTTTCCATACCACCAAAGGGAAAACTCGGCGGCAATACAATGACATCAAACTGATCCCAAGCGTATTTTCCATACAGATTTTCGGCAGCAGCCACCATTTTTTCCATGTCGGAAAATTCATCATGCACCTTGTCCAGCATAGATTTTTCGGCATACACACCTGTTCTGCTACTGATGGCTTTGTATTCAATATCGCCTATTGCCAAAGCAATCAAATAAGGCGAAATAGCTTGTCGCATTTTGAAACCATACCTTCCGTCGGCTGTTTTCTGCTTGGGATTTTCGGCACTCATCACCGCCATCAATGCGGGCGGTACGCTGACTGTTGCATCATAAGTGATACGAATTTGAGGACTGTCTTGAATAGGTATCCAGGTTCGCGTGAGTATCGCTTGTCCTTGTGTGAGCAAGAAGGGATGCTTTTTATCTGCCGTTTGTTGCGGATTCAGCCATTGCAGGGCTTCTGTCTTATCGGTTGTTTTATAATAAACGCTGATTTTCTTGGTCTCTTCTTTAATGGCTATTTTTAAGGGTTTCCCCAATTGCTCATCAAAACTGCCCAGTGAAAATTCAGTTGCAACACCGTCAGCTTCTACTTTTTCAATGTCCAGATATTTGCTGTCCAAAATGATTTCAGTGGCTTTATTATGTTCAATATCATAACTGGCTTTGCCGCTGATTATTTTTTGGTTAAAATCTACTTTAATGTCCAAATCCAAATGGGTAATGACTGCCTCATTGGGTTGTGCGTGGGAGTGGGGTTCTTCTACGTATTTTAAATTCGTGGTTTCCGGTTTGGGATTGGTACAGCCGACTAAGAGCAGGAGTACGCATTGGATTGTGATGAGTTTATTTTTCATTTTTTATTTTGATTACAAATTACTTTACAGACTTTGGGCGCAAATTTTCTTTTGCTTTCATCAACTTATGGCTTTAATAGTACTCGAAAGTTTAAAAATTATAGTAATACCAACTAACATAGAAGTTTCAATGATGTTACGACTCTTTTTAATAGCTAAATCATGTGCCTCTTCATTTCTGATTGCTCTAATGCCGTTTAGAAAGTGGCATTCTTCATTTTTTAGCAATTTCTTTTCTTTTGCGTGATTAATAAGATCCACAAAACGCGGATTTTTTTTCAATTCTACATCACCTTTATATATCCTTTTCAATAGGTTTTCAATTATCTTTGCCAGACCAAATACTGCTCTTGTCTCCTCTTTAATTTCGATCAGAGCATTTATACTTATAAGTTCCTCAGCTACCTTTTCGTCTATATCCTTATATTCTTGAATAAGTGATTTTAATTGTTCTTTGGTGCTCCCTGTTAGTTCATTCTTTGAGTCAATAATTTCATTGACTTCATTTGTGAGTCCATCGATAACATTCCTTAAAGCTTTATTTTCCTTATCTTTTTCTTCAATTAATGCTTTCTCCCTTTTCCTTTTTTCATTGAGATAGTAAACCAATATAGCTATCACAAGGAGTCCTAGTCCGCCAAAAACTAACTGTTCTTTTTTCATTTTTTTGATTTTAAATATTCTAATTTTATGAAATATAATTCTTTGCAAAGATACAATCCTTATACGCAATCTATTTGCGTAGATTATTTTTTCTGAAATTCTCTTTTCAGACATGAATACCCATTTTAATATAACTCACTCTAGACTACCTCCCAACTCCACCTCCAATGAAACTCCATCAACACTAAATCCAGGAACAAACAAACCATCGTCCTCTCAGAAAAAAGAACGTCGCCTGAAACCATTCCAGCAGCGGTAATGCTATTACCAGCATAATTGTTTTATCATTTTCATTATAAATTACAAGCCTCCATTTTTTATTTCGATTAAAGTTTTTTACTTTTTGCCAAATTTACAAAACATGCAGCAAACCATCAATTGCAAAGGACGTTTACTCGATTTATCCAGCCCGCTTGTCATGGGTATTCTCAATGTGACGCCCGATTCGTTTTACGACGGTGGGCAGCATACTCATGTTGATACTGCGTTGAAGCAGGCAGAAAAAATGATAGAGGAAGGCGCGAAGATTATTGACATTGGTGGCATGTCGTCTCGACCTGGCTCTGAGACGATATCGGAAGAAGAGGAATTGCGGCGGGTTATGCCTGTGTTGGAAGCTATTGTTCGGGACTTTCCTGACGCCTTTATATCTATCGACACCGTACATGCGCGGGTAGCAAAAGCAGCTATCCATGCCGGTGGGCATATTGTCAATGACATTTCGGCTGGCACAATAGACCCTGCGCTTATCCCAACTGTTGCAGCACTAGGCGTACCCTATATCCTGATGCACATGCAGGGAAAACCTAAAGACATGCAGCAAAAAGCAGATTATGAAGACATTGTCACGGATTTACTTGACTTTTTTATCCAAAAAGTAGCCGAATTACGTCAGGCAGGCATTCGGGATATTATTTTAGATCCGGGCTTTGGGTTCGGAAAAACAATTGAACACAATTACAAACTACTCAAAAACCTCCAAACACTCCAAATTCTTGGACTGCCACTTCTGGCAGGAATTTCCCGTAAGTCAATGATTTACAAACTATTAGAAACAAGTCCCGATCAAGCTCTTAACGGTACAAGCACCTTGCATATCACTGCTTTGCAAAACGGAGCGCGACTTTTGCGGGTACATGATGTAAAGGAAGCCGTCGAAGTTATTCGTCTATGGAAAATGTTAGACAGCGTCTAAAACAAATTAAAAGATTGTCCTGTCATAATCTTCACTCATTTTAAATCTTACGCTCTCAGCCGTATCCCTTCACTAAAACCCTATAAAACAATACATTAAAACAAGCCTACCTTTCTATCAAAGGTATTTTCATCATTATAGAGAAAATGTCACAAGCTATCACACACAAATACAGGTTAATAAATTTTATTATACATTGACCTGCAAACTAATTTGTACACCTACCATAATTACATTTTACTTTTTTTTAATGTCTAACCAGACAAAAGCCGTCACGTAAGTATAATTTACTAAATAACAACACCTTTTATTTTAAATATTTTTGTGTTGCGTTAGAGGATGAGAACAGAGTGGATGTATTTACTTTCACCCGACACAAATTTATTAAAATGTATTTAATTCAATTTACAAAGATTTTCAAAAAGACCACACTACTACTTGCGATGCTTAGCATCAGCTTATTTGCATACACTCAGGAGATTTGTGATAATGGAATAGATGATGATGGCGACGGGCTCATTGATTGCATAGATCCGCAATGTGCAGGACAGACCAATTGCCTGGATAGTGGTGTCTTGCCTTGCCTACCTAGCTTCTATCAAGTAATTGATAATGAACTTAAAATACTAAATCCTCTGAACGGTGCTTATATTGCTATTGGTGGTTCTGGTGGCAACTGGAACGCTGCTGGCTATAATATTCAGGATGGTTTTATATATGGTATGCGAGCGGGCAGTGACGGATTCCAGCGACTATTGAAAGTAGATGTCTTCGGTAACATCACAGATATGGGAGATATTGTACGTGAAGTAACTGGACAAAAATTGTCTGGTAACTGGTATGCAGCAGATATAAATGCCAATAATGAACTCATCGTTTTTAATAATGTATCCAAAAATTCTGTGCTGGTTGTCAACCTCAATACGCGAGAATATAGCTGGCAGGGATTATCTGGTCCCAATGGAATACCTGCCCAGACCATTAATGATATTGCCTTCCGAATAGTAGATAATAAGTACTACGGAATGGACAATGGGAAAAAACTGTGGTCTATTGAACCAACAACAAATACCATTGCCATGGTAGCAGATTTATCCTTTGCTTTACCAGATATTGCTGGCGGTAACGGCGCCTGCTGGACAGATGGCAGCGGAGCAGTTTACGTTTTCAATAACAGTACAGGGCGTATTGCAAAAATCACCCTGAATAGTGCAGGACAGGTTTTTGATGTAGAGGAAATCATTTATGGGGAAGCCAATAATAATAATGACGGTATGAGCTGCCCACTGGCATCAGCTCCGGTAGAGACAGATTGTTCGGATGGTATTGATAATAATAATGACGGATTGATAGATTGTGATGATTCCGACTGTATAGCCAGTCAAGATTGTGATGATCCAATGGCTGAAGATTGTGACAATGGTATTGATGATGATGGAGATGGACTTATAGATTCAGATGACCCTGATTGCAATGTTTCGAGTGGAGAAGAAAACGGACTGGAAAGTAATGGCAGGCTCGCATCAAAGATCAATCATCGCAATTTTACCAATAGAAAAAATAATAAACACCCTGGCGAAGACCTCCCCAAATACACCCGCAATAATAATCGAAATGGGAGTTCTATCGACCGCTTTATCCCAATAGATGCTTTATACGATACGGACACTTATATTAGTTCGCCTACTGACTTACTCGGTATTACCAACGCCACAGAAGTATTTTCTGTTGATATTTTTAGAAATAATGCCCGTTGTGCTGCTATTCTTGCCATGACCACACAGAGCGAAGTATATGAACACACCAAGTTTGTCTGCGACCGATTAGATGGTTCTTCCATCACAGATATTTCAAGAATCTGGGTGAATGGTCAGGATTACATCATGGCAGAACTGGTGCGTGAGAACGGAAGTGTAGAATACGCCGTCAGCTTTTCGATTTATACAGATTCAAATGGCAATTTTGTTATTGAAAATCATTGGACACTCGATCAATATCCGGTTATTGGTGATGATTATTATAATTTTCAAATATGGGCAAAAACAACTGATGATTTGCGTACCCTCATGACAAGTGTTATGACTTTGGTCAATGATGAGGCAACCATCGGGCAAATCAATTCATCAGCCAACCCTTCTGTTTATGTGGTGAATGGAACCTATACCAATAACACCATCACCCTCAATCTGCGTAACCTTACCCAAACTCAAAGTCTGGATGCTATAGGCACAAAAACACTGACTGAAACGACTACGCCAATTACATTCAATGAAGTCATCAACACCACAGGTACTGAATACCAAACCGTCACGATGAATATCGGCTCCTTATTTGACGCCGGATTTAAGTTGTACCATAATGATGCGACTACCTTCGACGCTGTTTATCTAGCAGATGGCTCTTGGGGACTGGACTATGTCGCCGCTGGCGTAAGTTTGGCAGATTATACCATTACACCTTCTAATTCACCTGTATTAAATAATGATTATGCTGTAGAACGCAATGTATCTTTAAGTGGAGAAATAACAGAATATATCAGTATTTACCGCTCACTTCGTCCCCGTTTTGGAGCAAAAGACCTGAGTGATTATGATCAGCTAAGTTGTACAATCGAAGCCAGTGGACTGAGTTCTGTTCAAATTGTAGTGGTAAAAGAAAGTATAGAAAACTGGCAGAATCAATACAAAATCAATGTTCCATTAGCCGCTGGTCTTAATGAAATCATTATCCCCTTTTCAGACCTGACCAGTACAGCTTCTACGCTTCCTTTTAGCGCGGAAGATGTACAAACCATTCTCTTCAATATCGAAGGCAATTGGGTTTCACCAACTGCTTTTGACCTGAATCTGAGTGATGTTATGTTTGGTGCCATGGAACAGACTACGGCAATTGATGCCCCCATGTATGCGTCCATACGCAGTAAAATTTCACCAAACCCGACTTATCAGGAAGCTACTTTAAATTTTATAAGCAATCATCCTGGCAATTACGAATTACACCTGACTGACCAAACAGGAAAACGGCTTTGGTACACCAAAGGCGGATATAACACTGGCGACAATAATATAATTATACATCGAAAAGATGTTGCTGCCGGGCTCGTTTTTTATCACCTAATTTTGAATAACGAAAAAGCTTTATCTGGTAAAGTGATGTTTATAGATTAATAATAAGAAGAGAGAAAAAAGAAGAACGTCCTAACAACCATGCTTTTTATGAAATAATTTGAATAAATATTTCTCTCATTCTCTGTACGCCGGGCTTATTCTGGAACTTGCCCCTTCCAGAATAAGCTCGGCGTTTTTTGTTTTTGCGGGTTGCGAGTTGTGGGTTGCGGGTTGCGGGTTGTGGGTTTCGGGTTTCGGGTTTCGGGTTTCGGGTTGTGGGTTTCGGGTTTCGGGTTGCGGGTTGCGGGTTGCGGGTTGCGGGTTTCGGGTTGTGGGTTGTGGGTTGTGGGTTCGGGTTGTGGGTTGCGGGTTGTGGGTTGCGGGTTGTGGGTTGTGGGTTGTGGGTTCGGGTTGCGGGTTTCGGGTTGTGGGTTTCGGGTTGCGGGTTGTGGGTTGCGGGTTGCGGGTTGCGGGTTGTGGGTTGCGCCCCCTCACACTTAATCAACTCAACACACTCAATAAACCAATAAACAGTGTAAATTTGAGAACTTAGATACTATATTTGTGAGTATGAAAACACTTTACCTTATCCGCCATGCCAAATCGAGCTGGAAAACACCAGGACTCAGCGACTGGGAACGTCCGCTCAATGCACGTGGGAAACGAGATGCGCCCTTTATGGGAAAATTGCTGGCAGAAAAAGGTGTCAAACCCGATATAATCCTGAGTAGTTTTGCAAATCGTGCGCATACGACAGCCAAAATTATAGCGCAGGCAACAAAATATTCAGAAGAAAACATTGATGTGCGAAAGGAAATTTACATGGCAGATTCCTCGACTTTATTGAACATCATTCAAAAAATCCCTAATGAACATACAATAGCTTTTTTATTTGGACACAATCCAGATTTTACTTTTCTAGCCAATCAGTTTGCAGAGGAATATATTATGAATCTCCCGACCTGTGGTATTGTGCAAATTGTTTTCCAGGTGGACAATTGGTCTGATATTAATACCGAAAATGGAAAAGTCGCCAGTTTTGAATATCCTAAGAAGTATTTTGGGTAATTGGGTAATTGGGTAATTGGGTAATTGGGTAATTGGGTAATTGGGTAATTGGGTAATTGGGTAATTGGGTAATTGACATTTTGCTTCGCAAAATGTCAATCTCGCAACACGACAACACCCCAACACGACAACACAACAACACAACAAATGAATCAGGATAAAATGCCTTATGTGCATCGGGATATAAGCTGGCTCACTTTCAATTATCGGGTATTGCAGGAAGCTAAGGATCCGTCTGTACCTTTATTGGAGCGACTCAAGTTTCTGGCAATTTATTCTAATAATCTGGATGAATATTTTCGAGTCAGAGTAGCCTCCAATCGTAGTCTGCTTCGCCTAAAGAAGAAAGACCTCAAAAACATGGGTATGACCGTGGAAACCGTCCTGGATGAAATTCACAAAACGGTCAATAAGCAACAGGAAGAGTTTAGTAAAATTTTCAGCAAAAACATTCTTGCAGAGTTAAGTAGTCATGGAATCGACATCCTAAAGCGCAATGAGCTGAATGAAGAGCAACAGGAATTTATAGAAAATTATTTTCGAGATAATATGTTGCCTTATGTGCAGCCCGTATTATTGGTAAAAAATAAAATACTGCCTTTTCTCAATGATGCCGCTTTGTACTTAGCGATTAATATGGAAGATCGGGAAGAACACAAAACCCGTTATGCCATCCTGCAGATTCCTTCTGCTCCATTGGGGCGTTTTGTGGAATTGCCGACCAATAATGGAAAACAGGAACTAATTATGCTAGATGACATTGTGCGACATAGTATTGCATTCTTGTTTCCTGGCTACGATATTCGGGATACCCATTCCATCAAGCTGACCCGTGATGCAGAACTGTATATTGATGATGAATATTCGGGTGATTTGATTGCGAAAATTAAAAAAAGTATTACCAAACGAAATGTTGGCCCGGCTACTCGTTTTGTATACGACCGTACTATGCCCAAGAAGATGTTAGAGTTTTTAATGGGTGTATTTTCATTAAAACAAGGAGATTTATTGCCGGAAGGACGATATCATAATAATTTTGATTTTTTCAATTTCCCTGATTTTGACTTAAAAAAACTAAAAGAAAAACCAATAAAGGCTTTAACAAAAATCTCGATGGAAAATGGAGCATCCATTTTTGAAAACATTGCCAGAGAAGACCACCTATTATTGTATCCTTACCATGATTATGAACACACCATACGCTTTTTTGAGGAAGCAGCACAAGACCCAGACGTTACGCATATCAAAATTACTCAGTATAGAGTAGCCCGCAAATCCCGCATTATGAATGCGCTGATTAATGCTTCCAAAGCAGGAAAGCAGGTGACTGCATTTGTAGAAGTTAAAGCTCGTTTTGATGAAGAAGCTAACCTTGAATGGGCGGAAAAACTCGAAAAAGCAGGCGTAAAGGTTTTGTATAGTTTTCCCGGTTTAAAAGTCCATTGCAAACTGGCTATGGTGAATCGTATAGAAAATACAGAACATAAAACCTACTGCTACATGAGCACAGGAAATTTTCATGAAGGAACAGTGAAAGTGTATACTGATTATGGTTTTTTTACAGCAGATAGCCACCTGACAAATGAGGTCATCCGCATCTTTAATTTTCTGGAAACCGTCAAAGCTCCCCTACAACCTTTTAAGCACCTGATGGTTGGTCAATTCAACTTACGCTCCAAGCTCAATCACCTAATTGACAAGGAGATACAAAATGCTAAAGCTGGAAAAAAAGCTAAAATCATATTAAAAATAAACAGCATAGAAGACCGCGATGTCATTGAGAAATTATACAAAGCCAGCAATGCTGGCGTGAAAATACAAATTATATGTCGAGGATTATGTTGTCTTGTCCCAGGCATAAAAGGCTATAGCGAGAATATCTCTGTCATCAGTATTGTTGATCGCTTTCTAGAACATACCAGGGTGTATTATTTTCATAATCAAGGCGAAGAACAAATTTACCTGTCTTCTGCTGACATCATGACCCGCAACCTCAGTTATCGCATTGAAGCCGCTTTCCCGATATATGATAAAACACTTAAAAAAGAAGTCAGAGATTATTTGCGCATTCAGTTATTAGACAATACCAAAGCCCGCATCATCGACGGCAAAAAGAATGATGAATATAAAGTCGATAAATCAGACTTAAAAATACGTTCCCAGATGGAAATGTATTATTATTTTAAACGTAGAGAGGAACTGGCTATGCAAGAAGAACAGGAAAAGGAAGAATATCGAATATCGAACAAGGAATAACAAATCTAGAAGTACCTCACAATGACATCAAAAAGCAGCATTATCCTTATTTTACTACTCGCTTGTAACAGCTTGTATGGTCAAAACATTCTTGAAGATTTACTTCAGCAGATAACAAATGACAAAGCAGGAAAAACATATGTATTTGTCAGGGCAGATACTGGAGGGGTTAAAATTGAGGGAACAGTAATTATTATCCCGAAAGTGCAAGTCCCGGCAAATTACACCGACACTATTACCCTGACTTCGCTAGATGTAGATAGCGTGAAAGTCGTACTACCAGAACAACCTGTCATTATACCAACCTATAATAGATTTACTTTTATTGAAATCCCCAAAAATGAGTACAAATTTACTATTTTAGAATGGCCTTCAAGACAATATTTTGTCAAGGACTTTGAAGTTGTAGATAGCGATAAAAAAATGGTGAAAATTTCTCTCAATTATGAAAAGCTAAAACCAGCTTATCTAATGCCATTGGATACCTGGAAAGACTTAGAATTAAACTTAAAATGGAATCCTGCCATGAAGGGATATTTGGATGAAGATAAGAATATTTATATACCAATAGAAGAAGGTTATTATAAAGGATTAATTGATGACGCATATACTCCTCACGTAAAAGGACTAGTTCGTCAAGTGGAACAAGCCCTAAAAGAAAGAGGATACAAACTTGATATCAATAACATTCTGGAAAAGAAAGATATAAAAGCCCTGAAAAAGTTTCAAAGAAAGCACAAATTACCTATTGGACATCTGGATTTTGAAACGTTAAAAGCACTTGGACTATATATGTGAACGACGCAACTATTCCAAATAGTTACGTCGTTCTTATGCTATATTAAAAATCAACAGGACTCTGCACAAGGCAACAAAGTTACCCTCCTAATCAACCCAATCACTCAATCAACTCAATTACCCAATCAACTAAATCACTTCACCATCACCTTCTGAACAACACTCCCCTCTTCCGTTTTCAATTGCACAAAGTAAGTACCTGCCGGATAGTTCGCAGCATAGAAAAAGTACTTAGAATCACCAGCCGGAATAGCACCTTCATAGATGACTTCTATCGTTTTTCCAAATACATCAATCAGAGAAATTGTAGCGTTTAATGCCTTGTCAGCACTAAGCGGAATACAGGTAATCGCGTTTGCCGGATTTGGAAAAACAGCTTCCATATTGGTGCTGATTTCTCCGATATTTTCATTAGCAACAGGATTACCTTCTACCTTAAATTTCCAGTAACCTTCAGGCGCAGTCATAGGACGTACCTGCTGCTTACCTGAGTTGGAATTGGCTTCTACATAATAGAAAATCGTAGTGCCGATAGGCTGACCAGGAATATTGGCTGTCCATGTATAATTCGCCGGATCGGTCAATGTCATAGAAACACTTTGATAAGTCGTGCTGCTATTCAAGCGATAATAAAGATTTGCACTACTCACACCAGAAGCATGACGCGCATAAGCATTTACTTCATAGTCACTTGTGCTCGGTGTATCCTCCAAGGCTTGATGCGAAATGAGTAGCGGATTATTCGCCCCAACTGCTTTGGTAATACAATGCAAGGCACCACTTGCTGTGATAATGTCATTGCAATCAATTCCCACAACCTTATAACCTGGCATATTTTCTTCGTAAATCCGCAGAGCAGTAGTATCATAAAACTCTTCGTAAGTCGGTACAAGAATCGTTTTATTGATAATCACAGAATTGGTAAAAGTCCGATAATCGCCAGTGTTCCAACCACTACCGTCATCAGGATAGTTGTCATTGGCATCAGGCGGCATTTCCATTCTCACAATTTTATACGGTGTACCAAACATAGAAGTAAAATTGCTAAGCACATACTGAATATTGGCTTCAATCTGCGGTCCATCTGCTGTACCTGCCGGATATTCTCCAACCAGTAAAGTTTCTTCATCCAGCAATTTCATGTGCATATCAATGTGGTGAATCGCATCATAAGGTAAGACCGTCATTTTAATATAACGGTCGATACCCATAAATTCTTCCATGATATTGTCAATCTCTGTTTCTGAATGGTTTGGATAAGTAATACTTGAACCGCCATTACCATCATTTTCATCCAAAACCAGCTCCGAAGCGAAAGCCGTTCCAAAACCATCCGACATAAAATTACCGCCTGTATTCATTAGGTCATAAGGTGCTGTCGTAGTCGTATAAAGTGGAATATTTTTCAAAGCTGCTACCGCTTCTGGCACTAGATCATCATCTGGGCGTGGGCGATTATAAATCCAGTCTACCATGACCAGTTGATCTAAGTCTTCTGAATACACCGTGTTCCCACCATAATCACGCATCCACACACTATCATAATCTTCCTGCAATAGGGTCACATTATTCATATCTACCCCGCCATTTGCCAGATAATTCTGGACAGAAGTCGGATTGGAACAGACAATAATCACCTCACATTCTTCTTTGGCATGACGCACAATTTCACGTAAAATTTGCGTGTAGCTTGTCCAGGTAATGACTAAGGATTGAATTTCTTCCCACTCCGCCATCGTCCGTACATCAAAGGCAGGCGGATTGGTAATCCCCGCACTCAACGCAGCGCGTGATTCCAGATATTCGTCCATCATGTCCTGCTCAAATGGGGCAAAGCCTTTCGGCAAACCGTTTTGAGCAAAAATAAAGGTACTGCATAAGCAGAGGAGTAAAGTCAGTAGGTAAGTTTTCATGTATAATTTGTTGAAATTTTATAGTCCGCAATTTTTTAACCAAACAGGTCGAGTTTACATAACCGCAAATTCTGTGTCTTCTCGCATACTTGGCGTGTGCCAACCTAACACAATATCTTTTTTTGGAATACCTCTTTCCAAAAGCCAATCCACAACAACAAGATCTGTATTGTCATCATGCAACCACACTTTACCGTCTTCTTTTAGCTCAACATGTATAAGGATGCCATAAAAACGGCTACCCCTAAGCCAACCATTTGTAAGCAATAAATAATTATGTTGCTTTTCATCCATAATCAGTTGATATTGTATATCATCCGAAGGTTTTGCATAACGACTATTGATTTCAGTCAGTACATTCTTTATCGTATCTGTATATTTTTTCATGTCCATAAGATAATTTTATGATCTGTTTTATCATATACAACAAATTTCAGTTGATTGGTGCTTACAATTTCTTCAGCAATATGGTCACTAAAGAAAAAATCGTATGCTGTTTGGGGAATAGCCAGATACAATATTCTATTAGGCTCTTGCCGTTTAAGTGCTGGCAAATAAAACACAAATTGTCCAAGAGCTTTGTATAAGTCATGCAACTTGGAATGACCAATAAAACTTTTCACTTCAACGGCTATTTTATTACCCTCTTTTTCTGCACCAATTAATTTTTCCGCGCCTAAATCTATTTCTACAGTTCCCAACCCCGTTCTTACATACAAGGGATCATGCGTAATAACCCAACCATCTTCCTCTAATAGTTGCTTAATTAATTCATGATATTTGTCTTTTGCCATTTCAAATATTTATGACCAAGTTAAAGACTTTAGACTACATTCACAATACCTTCACCTTATCATCACGCCCTTCTTCTCTATCAAAGGTACATAAGTGAAATTATCTTCCATAATACTGCCCGTCACGAAAATGTACTTTTTATCATACATGTGACCATTCAGGCTAAAACTAATCCAATATTCATTCGCAATTTCAAAAAGCTCGCGCTGGATAAGCTCCAACTTGACCGCCGATTGAGCCGCTATTTTAGCATAAAAATAACGCAAGGTTGTTGTCTTCACGGATTCGCCATTCAATTCTCCATAACCTCGCGCATTGATAATTACATTTTCAATAGGCTCTTCCTTGAAGTTCAAAATATAGACATCCCAAATATCAGATTCCAGGTTGTCATATTCTGGCGCAATCAATACGCCCACATCTGTTACTTTAGGTCTTGGAATATCTTTTTTCATCTCTTTTTTTAGTTGATTATGTGATTGAGTAATTGAGTAATAAACGTCTACCAATCACCAGTTACGAATACCCAATCACTCAATAAACTCAAACCCAAACAATTCACAAAAATGCCGACTCAGCTTCTCTTTAACTTCATCCAACGACACTTTTCGTCCCAATTCTTTTTCAAGAGAAGTTACAGCTTTATCTGTAATTCCGCAAGGGATGATATAGTCAAAATATTGTAAATTTGTTTGAATATTAAATGCAAAACCATGCATGGTCACCCAACGACTCAGGTGAATCCCAATCGCACAAATTTTTCGGTCAGGCTCAAATAACCAGACTCCCGACGCCCCTTCTATCCGACCGCTTTCCAGGTCATATTCCGCCAAAGTCAGAATCACCGCCTCCTCAATATAACTGATGAATCGCTTAATATCCGTAAAGAAATAATCCATATCCAGAATCGGATAACCAACAAGCTGCCCTGGCCCATGATAAGTAATATCCCCTCCCCTATTGATTTTGTGAAACTCAATCCCACGTTCCTCCAAACCTGTTTCGGTTAGCAGCAAATTGCCCATCGAGCCACTGCGTCCAAGGGTGTATACATGCGGATGTTCGCAGTACAAAAAGTAGTGTTTGTGTGCTAGCTTATCGCCTTCACTGCGCCGATTTTTCAACTTAATATCAATCACTTCCGCCAGCAGTTGCTGCTGCAAATCCCAAGCGGGCTGATAGGAAATCTGCCCCATGTCTTTTAGTATAACTTGCTCCATAATCGGAAATGATGAACTATGAATGATGAATGATGAATATTTTTATTATCATCCTTTCTGGATGCTCATGTTTTTCTTTTTGGTCAGGATAGAGCTTCTGAGTAATTTCATAATTTCTTCGGCATCTGAATTTAAAGAGTTGAACATTTTTTCGTCAATATATTCAGTTGCATAAAGCAATTCTAACCAATAACAAGTTTCACCAATTTCTTTCTGTGCAATGGCAAGTTTGTGTATAAAATCTTTCCCAGTCTCTGCATTTTTAGCTTCTCTCACCATTGCCCCAGGATTAGTCCCCGACCTAAGGCTCTGTTTGCTCATTATGTATTCTTTCTTTTCTTCTTGTAAATATTTAAACAGATTCACAATGCGCAAAGCAAAATTAAAAGTCTTGTCTCCAAGTGCATCTCCAGTATTTTTATAAAATCTATGCATTTCAACTAGTTTTATAGTGTTAATAATTATTGCCCAGATTCATCATTCATAGTTCATCATTCATCATTATAATCAAGCTTTGCTTAACTCACTTTTCAAATAATCAATCACATCCACTTCCATCGAATCAATACCATCGCGCAATTCCGACATATACCAGGACAACCAGTCGCCGAAATGTACCTGATACATCGCCTGCACAACTTTGTTATCTCCTTTCGAGTATATTTCTGTGACTGAGGTATATTTTGAAATAATTTTTTTATTGATGTCAATCCGGATTTTATTGCGTTTCAAGTCAGAGTCATTCCTAAGGTATAAGACCGCCATCTGTTCATAGTTGTCTCGCCAGCCGACCAGTTCATTGTGGTTCATCTCCGGGATAACATGATGCCAACACAGTATTTTTGCATTTTCATTGAGTTGCTGTCGCAAACGTACTGCCACTGCTTCTCTGCCTTCTGTTGTATAAATAACCGGAATTTTACCATGCAGTGTTTTTGCGGTTTGCTGCGCCAATAATTCGATAGCTGCCTGCTCTTTATCGAGTAAATTTGCTGCTTCGCCAATGGATTTGGTACAACTATCATCCGTCAAGCCTAGTTTTTGTACAATAAAAAGCTGCTGTACAATGGAATAGCCAAGACAGGCACGCGGACTTGGTTTGCCTGAAGGTACTTTGATATAATCCAGTCCATGCAATTTTGCTTGTTCAAGCATTTTCCCACCAGAAGAAATACAAACAATTTTTGCACCGCTGTTTAAGGCCTGTTCAAAAGCAATCATCGTTTCTTCTGTATTGCCAGAATAAGACGAAAAAATAGCCAGCGTGTTTTTGCCCACATATTGAGGTAAGCCGTAGCCCTTATTCACGAGAAAAGGAATCTCGCAGGCTTCTTGTATAAACTCCCGTACAAAATCGCCGCCAATGCCAGAGCCACCCAATCCACAAACCAGTATGTGATGTATTGGATGTTCGTGCGGTTTCATCTGAGCTTCCTGCCCAATACTTAGCGCTTCACGCAGTTGGTCGGGAAATTCCCGAATAAGTTGATCCATCATGTTTTTTGCTTTTTCATTTGCATCCACAGTCCGTGGACAACGGCTGTCAAATAGACTTTATTCTGAAATAAAACGGAATGTCGAAGTGTACGTATAATACTTCGACATTCGGTGTTCGATATTCATTATTCGTTATTCATTTTCATCATTTCTTCCTGAAATACCCGATCCAGCGTATCCAGCATAAAGTCGGCATTTTTTTGATTAAAAACCATCGGAGGTTTGATTTTTATGACATTGTGATCTGGGCCATCTATACTTGTCAGAATGCCCAGTTTGCACATACGGTTCGACAAATAACTGGTTTGCTTTGGTGCTGGAATGCGGTTTTCACGATCCGTGACCAATTCAAAACCAATAAAAAAACCATGCCCACGCACATCTCCAATAATAGGATAATGCTGCTGCAATTCGCGTAAGCCCGCTAATAGGTAATTCCCCACTTTCAGGGCATTTTGTTGTAAATTTTCGTCTTTTATAATTTGCAAAACTGCCCGCCCGATGGCGCAGGAAACCGGATTGCCGCCAAAGGTAGTAAAATACTCCATACCATTTGCGAAAGCATCTGCCAAGGCACGAGTCGTAATAACTGCACCCAGTGGATGACCATTGCCAATTGGCTTGCCCATCGTGACAATATCCGGCACAACATCATGCAATTCAAAACCCCAAAACTTTTCGCCTGTCCGACCAAAACCATGCTGCACTTCATCTATAATACACAAACCGCCAGCCTGCCGTACTTGTTCAAAACCAGCTTTCAAATAACCCTCCGGCAAGACAATCTGTCCGCCACAACTCATAATGGGTTCAGCAATAAAAGCTGCTATCGGTTGCCCGAGATAGTTCATTTTTTTGATTGTATGTGCGAGGTGGTCGGCATAGCGCAGCCCCACATTCGGCACGTCCTCCCGATACGCCCCCCGATAGGTATCTGGCATAGGAACTTTGTGTGTGTAAGCAGGCGCACCCTTACCACCTTTGCCATCAAATTTATAGGAACTAATATCCACGCAGGCATTCGTGTTGCCATGATAGCCGACTTCCAGTACTGCCATGTCCTGTCTGCCTGTTGCTGTTTTGGCAATGCGTATTGCCAGTTCATTTGCTTCGCTGCCAGAATTTACAAAGAAGCAAGTATCCAGTGGAGCAGGAAACATGGCTGCCAGTTCTTCCGCATAAGCCACCAGATTTTCGTGCAGGTAGCGTGTATTGGTATTGAGTACGGCAATCTGCTGCCTCGCGGCTTCCACTACGCGCGGATGTTCGTGTCCGACATGTGCTACATTATTCACAGTATCCAAGTATCGCCGACCTGTGGCATCGTACAAATATTGCTGATAGCCGCGCACGATGTGGAGGGGATTGGAATAGGAAATACTTAGATTGCTGGCAAGGTGTTTTTTTCTTTTTTGTAAAATATTTTTTTTAGACACGGTGGGTTGAAACCCACCGCTTTTGCGAAACGCGACGTGTTCGGAATCATACTCAAATAATAGCAAGCTCGGATTTGGGCAGATACTTTTCCAAATATCCTCTTGGTCATAATAAGCTACACCAGGATAATTTCCAGCATACCCTAACATATCCAGCATGACTTGAAAATGCAGGTGGGGTGGCCAGCCGCCATTGATTGGATAATCTCCCATTTTGGCGAAAGCCTGTCCTTTTTTTATATTTTGTCCAATGTGTAAACCATCCAACGAATCTAGACTTAGGTGTCCATATAAGGTATAAAAAGTCAGCTCCTCAGAGACTTCATGTTCCAATATAATTGTTGGCCCATAATCATCTTCGATGGCATTATTTTGAAAAGAATGAACCTTGCCTGCTACGGGTGCATAGATGACCGATTCTGCTGGCATAAACACATCAAGTCCAATATGCAAGGCTCGCCACTCTGACCCCTGATTGCCCTGGGTTTCAAAAGCATCTGTGGTATAAATAGGACGAACTTCGCAATAGGCTCCAAGTCCGGCAGGAGCATTTTTATCTTCTAAAAAATCAAATATTTTTCTGGCAAAAATACGGGTATTATAAAATTCGCTATTATTGCCCAATAACAAGCTGCCTACACTCAAATCCAACATCGGAATATCAGGATTTTGCAAGTCTACATCTACAATTTTTGCAGCTTGTTGTTGCTTTGCCCAATCGAGAAATAAATGGTGTTTGGGATGTGCTTCCTGTCCACAGGCTGCCCGAAAAGTATAGTGCGCCAGTTGGGGCGGAATAGCATATAATTTTTCCAATAAATCCCAGGCTGCTGTATTGCTGACTTGCAGATAAGTATTGTCAGGATTTTCTATTTTACCAATAGCGGAACTGACAACACTGATACACAACCTCATGCCTACCATAGTAAACAAGACTTCCAATTCCATTTCCGTCAAGGGAAATACCCGATGAAAGCCGCGCACAACATCAGCCGCTGCTGCCAGTGGGTCGGGTTTGTGCATAGCGGCATAGGCGATTGCAATAGCTGGCTCATTGATGGTATGCGTATGCACCATATCACCAAAATCAAGGATACCAGTCACTTCCTGTCTTTCAGGATTTACCAGCACATTATAATCATTGGCATCGTTCTGATTGATGCCCTTGCGAAGTTGATCTTGAATTGGGACAAATTTTGTGTCAAACAAATACAAAAAACGCTCAATAATCTTTCTTTGTTCAGCATCATTGATATAATGCAAACGCGGCTTTATCCAGTCTCCGCCCTGCGAAGAATCCCATTTAAAATCAAAATGTCCAGCAAGGTTTTCATAGCCTTCCAGTCCTTTGCACAGCATAGCACAGCTCTCCCCTAAGCTTTCCAATAAAGCGGGCGTATGTGGTTTTACTTCTGCCCATAATTGACCTTCCAGATAAGTCAGCACTCGTACATATCTCTGCTGCCCGTTGGCGTCCTGAATATTGGTCAGGTACTTCCCTTCTTTATTTGCCAGCACATCCTGTGTTCCCACTTCGGGTACTTGTTGGCGCACACGCAAGAGGGCTTCATTTTGCATATTCAGCCGTTCCAGGTTGGTATCGGGCGAGGCAATTTTTAGGACATAACGCTGCTTAGTTGTGCTTATACGATAATTCAAATCCACGTCACCAGGCAGGGCTTCGACATCGCCTGTGAGTCCATAGTGCTTTTCAGCTAATTGCTGAATCTCTGTCAATGTGAATTTTGGCTGCATCATTTATCATTATAGTCCATTCCCGATAGCTATCGTGGAGCAGTCGATGGCTAAAAGTCCAATAAACCAGTTCATTCAATTTTCACACATTTTGCCATGCAAAATGTATTTTCCATCGATCATGGACTATCGACCATTGACCTCTTCTTATAAAGCTCCAACCGACTCTTTATAAATCACATTAAGTACAGTTTGTCCAACAGCTTTTAGTGTTTTTTTATCAATCACGTCGATATTATCTTCGTGGGTGTGCCAGTAATGTCCGAAGCCGGTTTTGCTACCTGGCGGGCGATTTACAATATCAATCATTTTAATTTTTGCAATTTGATTGACATAAATGTGGTCGTCAATTAAGCCTGGAATTTCTGCATAATCGAAATAGCTGCCATAGCCTGCACGTTGTGCTTCTTTCCAAACTTTAGCCACCACATCAGGTGCATATTTCATGGATTCGGCTTCTCTGCCAAAATAGGCATCTTTTGCCCCAACCATATCCAGCAAAATACCGTACATCGGTTTGTAATCTTTGACATGCATGTTTTTCGACCAGTGTTGTGCACCAAGACACCAGGTGTTCTGCTGTTCTTCAAAACCGCCACCGCCATTCGGCTGTCCACAGTCTTCGGCGTCAAATAAAACAATGTCCACGCCGAGATAATCCATTTTGTAAGCTTTGAGGTTTCGGGCGATTTCCAAGAGGACGCCTACACCGCTTCCTCCATCATCAGCTCCCATGATTGGTTTTTCTCGGCGGTCAGGATCAGCATCCCATTCTGCCATGTGGCGGGTATCCCAATGTGCTGCCAGCATGATGCGTCGCTTGGCATCTGGATTATACACTGCGATGATGTTTTTGGCTTTTAGTACTTCGCCTGTATAAGCTTTGACGTCGGCATGTTGTATCAGTACTCTCGCGCCAAGCTCATAGAATTCGCGTTTGAGCCACTCAGCGCAGGAATCGTGTGCAGCTGTATTGGGCACACGAGGTCCGAAGGACAACTGTTTTTCAATAAAACGGTAAGCCATGTCCTCATTAAAGACAGGAATTTCCAAACTGATTTTTGGAGGATTTTTGACTTGGGTGTCATTTTTGCAGGCTGTCACGATAACTGCCAATGCAAGAAAGATGATGAGTTTATAATTATTCATTATTGAGCTTGTTGAGTGTGTTGAGTAATTGAGTATATTAAGTTGATTGAGTACATTGAGTGTATTAAGTTGATTAGGTAAATAATTTTAGCGAAATTGCGGCGCAAATTTAAACACAAAACTTTGGAACGAAGATTTAGAACAGTAAAAATATGGACATGGGCTTTAATTGCGCTCTTATTTCATGCCTGTGGGATGCCAAAAGCATCATTTGACCACCAGAAAGCAATTTATCAAGCACCAGCATACGTGGAATTTAAAAATACCTCGACGCCTGCTGACCGATATGAGTGGGATTTTGGAGACGGAATAACTTCCGATACTTTACAAACGGCACATCAGTATCAGTCCTCTGGCAATTATCTGGTCACTTTAAAAGCCATTAAAGGGAGTAAGGAATCTATTTCACAAAAATACATTGCAGTTCGTGCGCCGGAATCCTGTACCGTAGTATTGGAAACGGAATATGGCGATATGCAGATTGAGTTGTATAATGAGACGCCTCGGCATCGGGATAATTTCATCAAATTGATCCAAAGCGGGTTTTATCATGATTTGTTGTTTCATCGGGTTGTACCAGGTTTTGTGATACAGGGAGGTGATCCGAAATCTAGAAATGCTACACCAGGCAAACGCATTGGTAGCAGTGGTCCGGGTTATACCATCCCTGCTGAGTTTACGCCCGAACGTGTGCATATACGTGGTGCCTTAGCCGCCGCTAGAGACGACAATCCTGATAAAGCTTCTTCTGGTTCTCAGTTTTATCTTGTGCAGGGCAGTCGCTGTACCGAAGAGCAACTCAGCCAACAAGAAGATGCTAAAAGTTTTAACTACTCACCAGAACAAAAGCGGTTGTATCTGGAGCAGGGTGGTTCGCCACAATTGGATATGGAATATACTGTATTTGGCCGCGTGGTGAGTGGTCTGGAAGTAATGGATAAAATCTCGACAGTAGAAACAAATAATGACCGTCCACAAAAAAATGTGACGATGCGATTCTATGTATTAGAGTAGTTTTATTTTATTTGAATATTGGCTTTACTGCATTTAAAACCCGTTCTATTAATTCAAATTCAGGAAGTACGGATTGTAATTTTGCAGCTTCTTCAGGCAATACTTCTGTCATATTGATTTCTGCAACTTGAGCAGTAGGACAAAAATTGATATAACAAAAAGAAACTAAACTGAGGGTGAAGAGTAAGGAGGGAACAAGCGTTTTGATTTTGGCACTCATAGATATTGTTTGATGATGGATGTTCTGTGTTTTAATTCACTTAGAGGAACAAATATATTGTTTTTTTAGTTTATAAACCAGTTATTTTTCACATTTTTATAGACTTTAAGTAATTTATAACAAGCTTTGACATCGAATGCTTTCGTGTAAGATTGAGCTTTTTTTATCCCTTGTTTTTTTTGTGACTCTCCATTTTTGTATTAAATTGCTGTATGAAAAAAATCGTTTTAATACTTCTGCCAATTTTATTCTCTTTGACAGCCTGCCTGCCTTCTCTTCAGACTATGCGTTCCTGGGAACAAATTGAGGTATTGAAAGGCGGACATCTAATTGTTTTCCTGGACAATGAACAGGAGAAAATCGCCAAACTCCGCCAATTTGGCTATGAAGTCAGAGCCGATAAGCTGGCAGAAAAAGAATTGAAACAACATCTAAAGATCATAGAAGCTTTTCAGAGAAACTTCACCTTCTGTCCTGTCTATTTTACCAGAGATACTGAAGAGGAAAATTTTGTTTTTTTGAATAAAAATGCTACTCCGGACGCTTCTATACAAGTCCCAGAAAGTCAGGTATTTTTCGGACGATTTGAGCCGAGAGACCTTCAGGATTATCAGGATGAAGTCAAGCAGGTTTTTGTTTTTCAATTATTCGACCACGAGCATCAACGCCTGGAATCTCCTTTCCCTGGATATGAAGAAGTTGCAGGTTATCCGGTATCGCTCAGTATGGGTTATGCGGTGAAAGCACTGGATAATCGACTGAATAATTATTATAGCAAACCAAGAGGAAAAAGGTAGAGAAGTGAAAATTCAAATTCAAAAAAATATTGTTGATCAGCCTATTCAAATTGAAAGTAGTATTTATCCAATTTATTGTTTCCTTAGCCTTGCCTGGATTCCTATTTGCGCAAGCACAGGACAGTAATACTTACCATAAAGAAATCATCCGTGTTCATAAGAATGGAAATGGATTTACTCGGCAGGTAGTTAGTCATTTTAGTCTCCCTTCAGGAGAAAAAAAACTAATAAATATTCCATATAATCCGCTTGAAAAAATCAACAAACTTAAGATCACGTATACTTTGCCTAATGGAAAAAAACGAAAGATTGCAAAAAAGCATATTGTAATTCGCTCCTTGACTTCTACTATTTATTATGATGGAATGCGGGCGATGAGTTATCAGTTTGCCCCTCATCAGCAGGCACGAAACATTCAAATTAAGTATCAGAAAAGCTGTTCGGAGTTATTTTTTCTTTCTGAACTTTCGTTTGCTCGTTCTTCATATTCCCAGGCGGTGCAGTACGAACTTTATATTCCTTCCCACTACAGCCTGTCCTATAAAATAGATGGAAACACCAGCCTACTTGAGGATTTTCATTACACAAAAAACAGTACTGAATCGGGCGACACCTTGCATATTTTCAAGGCTTTGCCTAGTGCATCTTCCCTTCCTCTTTCAGCCCGACTTATCGTACATGAAACTGGCAAATCGAGTTGGCAGGCATTACAGGATTGGTATGCTGATCTTTTACGCCATTCTACGCTCAATGAAACTTCTAAACGTCTTGTCGATCAATTGAAATCGCAACAGGCAGATACTTGTGTTTACAATATTGCTCAATACTTAAAAACTAATATCCGCTATATCGACATAGAAGATGGCATAAATGCTGTACGCCCGCGTGATGTCAATGAAGTCCTCAAAAGTCAACAGGGAGATTGTAAAGATATTTCCAATTTATTTTGTCAGATGCTCAATTATGCCGGAATCCCAGCTCATCCTGCGTTGACTTCTACGAAAGATTATCCCTACCGTGCAGATTTCCCTGCTTTGTCTTCTTTCAATCACATGATTGCGAGTGTAGAATATAATGGGAAATTTTGGGGTATTGATTTAACGGCTTTTGGAAAAAATCATTCTATCCTTTCCTGCAAGGACGCTGATGCCATGCAGAAGATTTTCATCATCAATGATGCTGAACAAGCAGTCCTTCGATGTCTTTCGCAATAGACCTTAAATGAAATTAGTCTTGCTCCAATTGTTTTTTTAGTTCCTCAACATACTCTATAGAGACGTTCATGTACTTGGCAAGCTGCACTGTAGAGAGTACTTCATCCTTAAGCATCTCTATGATTTTTGCTTTGTTCTCTTCCTCTTGCTTGCGAGTCTGTTGTTCAATTCCTTGATTAACTCCTTGATTAACCCCTTTCTCGACGCCTTGCAAGAATCGGATGTCTGTTTCTAAATCGTATATGATAGGCATAGCTTCAATTTTTTTGATTGTAATCTCTTGTAATTTACGAAGTTTTGATAAAACTTCCAACTGTCGCGTGTAGCGACTAAGTTCTAATTCGTCGTTTTCTAATAATTTTAAACGTTTCAATATTGTTTCAATGATCCGTTCGGCAGATTGGTTTTTAAAATCACAAAGTATAGCGATCAGCACTTCTTCCGGCTTATCAGAATGAATGAACATTTCATGATCCACATTTGCCAGACTAATGACCTTATATCGAAACCACATATCAGGATGAAATAACTCCGTCACCATAGCCGGGTATTTTTTTGCACCGATATAGAAGACATATTGTTTTGCAGAAATATCATATTCCCGGAATATAAAGCCATAATAGATGAGCAGTCGCTTTAGCATTTTCTGGCTATCAGCAGTCTGAAACTCTATCTGTAATACATAATCATCAACTCCATCTGGTTGATTGACTTTTTTCAAAAAGTCTGGCTTCTGTTCGATGGTATATTGTAAATCGTCCGGTATTTCTTCCAGACTATCTGGATTGATGTTCAATAATTTCTTTGCAAAAGAAAGAATTAAAGGCTCAATGTTTTCCTTGAAAATCTTATCGTATTCCTGTGCCATTTTGTTTAATCGTTCTGGTTAATTAAAATTGTCCTCATATTAAAGACTGGGAAAAGTCAAAAATTCCATAAAATTTCAACAGAAAAATGAAAATAAACTAAAAACATCCCGCTTTTTTTATCTTTGGATAATAATGCCACTCCGTCTAACCATATTGCTATGTCTTTTTAGCCTGAACCTTTTCGCTCAGCAACCCGCCAATTATAAATGGGGCAAAAAACTACGCCCCTCCCCTACTATTCCTAGTCAATTTGTGGATGCTGATGCTGTCATTTTATTCAAAGAAGTCAATCGTACTTGCACTCGTGAGCGTGACCGGAATTTTTTCAGCGAGCATATTCGGCAACGTATCAAAATCCAGCAAGCTGCAGGACTTGAATGTACTAGAATGAAAATTCCAGTTAAGCCTGGTTTTCGTATTCAGACCCTTGATGCCCGTACTTTAAAAATAGATGGCAGTATTATAGATTTTGATGCCAGGCAAGCCCGACAACTTGTTTTGAGAGATGAAAATGATTTGCTCCGAAAAGAAGTATTTTACCTGATGGCAATTCCTGGTGCAGAGGTGGGAGATGAAATCGAAACTGTTGTGACTTATAGAAGTGAAATACCTGATATGGCTGACACTTATTTTTTCCATGATGATTTTCCTGTAGTAGAAAGTCGCCTTAGTCTTAAGCTATCGAAAAGCATCAATATTCGACTAAAATCGTATCACGGGCTGCCTGACCCGATTATCACGCCAGAAGTTGCGAGTAAAAAGTATTTCTGGCAGCAAGACAGTCTTATCGGATTCCAGTCGGAAAATTGTGCCTCAATTCCTGCTGACACCTTAGCTCACCTGGCTTATGAATTGCATTTTGATGAACAAAGCAATATTTTCCTCACGCCTTCTCGTAATAACTGGCTGGATTATCTTTTTTGGATTTATAAAGAAGACCTTAAAACGACTATTCGTCGACCTAATAAATTCCAGCAATTGCTGCGTCAGATACAAGGTGATAAAAGGCGTACAATCAAAGGGATGGCAGGTGTATTTCACGAGTTTGTCAATACAAAAATTACGGTAAAATCTATTGCTCAAAACGAGCAGAGTCGAGGGCTGGAATATTTTTTAGAAAAAGAAAAAGCTGATAATTTCACCTTGCTTCGACTCTATAAAGCTTTTCTGGAAAACTATGATATTCCTTATTATTTTGTTGTAGGAAAAGACCGTTTTAAAGGTGCGTTTGACTTGGAATTTCCTTCTTCTGCTCAGGCTACACATTTATTTTTTGCTATTGGCAAAGATGAAGACATTAGCTTTCTTGTTCCCAGAACACGCGACCTGTCTTATCGTTTTGGCGAATTGCCTGTAGAGTTAGAGGGGACAACGTTGTACATGATTGACCCGAAAAACAAAAAAATATTATATGAATTGGAAATTCCACTAAGCGATTATACCAGCAATCAACGCACACAAACCACGCTACTAAAACCCAATTTTGAAACAAAAAAGATATTGTGCGAAGCAACAGCAAAATACTCTGGTGCCTGCGCCACCACAGAGCGAGATTTTTTTCAGCAAGCTCGAAAAAAAGATGGTGTATTTCAGACTTTTAATATGCATTTTCAGGAAACTTGTCCCAATGCAAAATTATCAGGCATCTCTACAGAAGCTCAAGATGAGGAGCAAGCTGACTTATTTAAGGTGAAATACGATTATGAACTCGACAAAGCAATAACTTCAGGGAGTAATGATACTTGGCATTTTTCATTTCAACATCGTTTCAGACATGATCTGCATGAAGTCAAAGCAACAGATTGCTCATTGGGTTATCACCCGACTTATACGAGTATTGATGCTTTTAGTGATTACCTATCTTTTCCTCAACCAGTAGAATTGCTCAATATGGATAATGTGCAGTATCAGCTTTCTAATGAAGTCGGTGTCTATGAGTTGAGTGTAGTACAAGTCAAACCCAAGCTGATTCGGATTCGTTCTCGTTATGTGATTTCGGCACCTTATATCTCGCAGGAAGATTTACCAAAACTGGCGCAACTGAATGAAATGGCAAGACAGTCTGTCTTGCGAGGTTTGGAGTTTCGGGTTCTTGAGTGAATTGATTGTTTCAACGTTCGATTGTTTCACTATTTCATCCAACCTCCAATAATTGGTTTCGACTCCGCTCAACCAACCAACTGCCAATATACCAATTACGAATACCCTAATCACCAATCACCCAGTCACCAAGTGCTTCAGCATCATTTTTCTTACCTGTTCTTTCAAGGCTGGCAAATCTTCTATTGTCATATTTTGGGTATCAATGGGCGGGTCGAAATGGCAATGCACTGTGCCGGGGCATAAATCAAGTTTGTATCGTGGATTATTGAGCACTCCGGGTTCGACTAAGGTTTGTACCAAAAGCGGCGTATTGGTTTCAATGGCCAGTCGAAAAGCACCATCATAAAACTTAGTCAATACTTCATCGGTGCGGTTGCGTGTGCCTTCGGGAGCAAAATATACAGAAAAACCTTCCTCTAAAGCGGCTCTCATATTCTTGAAGCTTTCTGTACGAGACGCTATGTTCCCCCGATCTACAAAAATGGCAAAATGGCTCACGATGTAACCCAGCAAAGGAATTTTCAAAACCTCTTTTTTACTTAGAAATTTGAATAAAAAAGGAGCTGTGATTGCATTGAGCAACATATCAAGTGAGGATTGATGATTGCTGACATAAATGTAAGTTTGCTGCTTGTCAATATGTTGTTTCCCATGTACTTTCCCTCTAACGCCCATCACAATTAAGGTCAGTTTGGCTATAATACGATGGCTGCACCAAATCAACGGGCGTACTGCCTTTTTTTTAAAGACTATAAATCCCAGCGTATAAAATGGAAAGCAAATGATGACCAGTACAAAAAAAGCTGTGACACCATAGATGAACCATAAGGATCGGAAAAAGCGTTTCATGAATTGTCGTAATTTTGGGTAAATATAAGAATAAAGCCCGAACCTGCTGTAGTCGCAAATTCAGGCTTGTTCAGTATTTTATAAATTCAAATTCAAAAAACAAACTCAAATTCAACAAAGGAAAATCTTAATTACAATCTTCGATCTCGGCTGAGAAATCTGCATTGGGTGCTACACTAAATCCATTGTCCAGTAAGATGATTTGTCCAGCTTTGAAATTGACTGTACCGTTGTTGGGTACTGTTCCTGTGGAATTGACTTCATCGGCTGCCTGATAGAGTCCATTCGAGATAGGTTGGTCGTTTATACTAATAGAGGGCAAAGCGGACATAGTCATTAGGGCGGTGTAGTTCAGACGGGCAAAGCGGACGGAATACTCGTAGTCGCTGTTCTGGTTGTTGGTATCGTCAAACGCTATGAGCCAGTCGGTTATGCTGCCTGTTGTGGCGACATTTGAAACTGGAATGTCGGCATAATATAAAGTATTGCCACCATTGCAGGTTGTGAAGGCAGTCAGAGATTGTGTATTACCTGTGGGGTCGGTCAGTTGGATGGTGATGTCGTTTTCGCAAGAGCTGCCGTTTAGTCTGAAATAGACTTCGAGCGAGATATTGCTTAGTATAGCATCTGCTGTTGTACTCGTATCGGTGAATGTGATAGAAGGATTATTGGAGAATCCATTAGCCTCTATGAAAAGATCGCTGTCAAAGATAAAACTTAGAGAATCTGTAACGATTATCTGCGAACAAGAATTATTGGGCGGTGTGATAGTCGCACAACTTTCGTCATTGTATAAACGGGCAATAACAATACCTGTAGCAGAATTTCCAGCAAGGATAATACTTCCGTCGGACTGTAGCGCAACACCAGTTGTATTATCAAAATTTGCAGATATGGGCAAGAGTGTACCGCCATTATTGCCAAAATCTCCATAAGGTGTACCGTCAAAATCAGTACGGGTAAGAAAATTACAGGTACTCCCGAATAAAGTGCCGTATCCGCCAAGCGCGAAAATGCCACAGTCCGTCGGTATGGCTTTGGTCCATGTTGCACCATAAAAGTAAGTGTCATCACAGAGTGAGACATAATCACAGTTTTGGCTGATAGCCATACCGTTGGCATCCAAACGACTGAAACAAAGAATGCCCTCCGCTTCAAATTCGGTATTACCTATCATAAGCAATTCCTGATCAGGCAGCAAAATTAAATCATCTACATAATTATACACATCGCCTTGTACCCAGCCTTGTATCCAGCTATTAAAGCTGCTATCGGGCGTACCATCTGCATTGTATCCTTGTCGCATCTGTCGCTGGTTATAGTAAATATTAAATTCAGGATTATAACGGCTTTGATAATAAAAATCTCCAGCGACGACAATTTTGCCATTTGGTTTTACGACTACATGACAGGAGGGATAGTAAGTTCGCAAAATATTCGGGTATCCCGGTTCTAAGCCATAATGATAAGCCTGAACCGTTATGGTAACCGTTCCATTATTCCCAAATGTAGTATCAACAGAGCCATCTGTATTATAACAAACAAGAGAAGTGTTTGAAGTAATGATTTTTCCATCGGGCGTAAGGGCAATACTTTTAGCAGGCAGGAGAAGTGAAGTCGTACCACCAGTGCCAAAGGTAGCATCCAATGTTCCATCTGTATTGAGTCGTGCTAATTGTTGTGTTCCTAAAACGACAATTTTGCCGTCAGACTGTAATAGACCATTAAGTCCGTCAACAGGAGCGACACCATTTGTACCAAAACCAAGATCAAGTGTACCATCGCTATTGAGTCGTAAGACACTCGAACCGAATATTACGATTTTATCATCTGGCTGAGTAAGGATACAATTAACATCATAACCAGCGATGTCCAATGTACCGTTATTTCCAAAATTAGTATCCAGTGTGCCATCTAAAGGCAGACAAGATGCAGTGATCTCTGTTGCTGTATTACAAGCTGTACTATTGCCAGACAAAGACAATGTTCCTGTATCAGCAAAAGTGACATAACTGCAAATATTCTCTATGTTACAGGCAGATAATAGCGTATTATTCATAATAGTAAGATAACTGATACTGCTGGGATTCAGATTCTCCATGCCGGACAAATCGGTCAGGTTGCTATTGTTGGTAATCATTAAAGAGTCCCCAATAGAAGTGATGTTGTTCAGTCCTGAAAGATTAGTTAGGGTATTATTGTCACTAATTTTTAATCCGCCTCCAACTGTCGTGATTTGACTTAGCCCATTGAGATTTGTAATGGAACCAGGGCTTTGTTCACTAATACAAATGTTCCCTAAAATTTCTGTACAATCAGGATAGTCCAATGCAAAATCATCTATTTGTCCCTGCGTACTGAACGTAATGTTGATTGGACAATTATTACATAAAATTTCTATTTCTGATATACTATTACAGCCCGGATCATTACTATTTATGCTAGCCGGTAAATTATTATCGAGATAATCGCAGATAGTATTGGTATTGCAGATGGCTAAATCGTAATTGTATTGAATCGTTAGGTAGGAAATATTACTGTAATCAATGTTATCCAGCCCTGCGAGATCCGTTAAATCACCATTATATTGAATCTCTAAACGACCACCTAAAAATGTAAGGTTACTGAAGGCAGTCAGACTAATCAGACTATAATTTGATTTGATTTGCAAATTCTGTCCAATGGAAGTTAGATTATTAAAAGAGGATATACTCGTGAGTCCACTATTGGAGCGTATTTCTAAATTGCCGCCAACTGTTGTAAGGTTATTCAACCCATTCAGGTTTGTTAAGGCGCCACAATTATAAATATCCAATTCATCTCCAATGGTCATCAGGTTGTTTAAGGCAGATAAATCTGCAAGTGTCGGATTGGATAGCATTATTAAATCACCATCAATACCAGTAAGGCTACCTAATCCTGTCAGACTGGTTAAATCAGCATTACCGACTATTTTAAAATTTAGTCCGACTGTGGTCAGATTATTAAGACCACTAAGATCAGTCAGGTTATCATTATTATCAATGTCTAGTGTGAGTCCTACAGCAAGCAAATTGTCCAGTCCGCTTAACGAAGTGATTGAATTATCACTAATCCATAATGAACCTCCAATCGTAGTGAGCGCACTAAGTGCATTTAGATTCGTGATAGGATTAAGGGAGTTGACATCTGAAGTAATGGTAACATCGCCTTCTATTTCCGTGCAATTGGGATAGTTTAATGGGAAACTATCTATTTGTGTCTGCGTGCTAAAAGTAATCTCATTCGGCAAACAAGACTGCGAAAGCAAACTGCCGCAGTAAAAAATAAAAGTCAAAACAAAGAAAAAAGTACGTTTCATAGCTATAATTTTTGTTGGTAAAAAATGTGCAAATTCAAATTCAAGAGAGGAATTGATTTTCAAATATCATTGTATCAATACTTACACAAGATGCGGAGCTTTATCAAATATTCATAGGAAGAGTTTGCCCCATTTTTACAAATCATATTTTTTTAATTTTTTAAAAAACTAGAGAACAGTCAATTAGATTAAATAAAAATGAACTTATAGCATGTAAAAAGCCCAAACCCACCAAAAACTGATAGATTCAGGCCCGTTCACCATAAACGTATTTTTAAAAACAAACTCAAATTCAAAAGAGAAAAATCAATTACATTCTTCTATTTCTGCTGAGAAGTCCGCATTGGGTTCTACGCTGAATCCATTGTCCAGCAGGATGATTTGTCCGGCTTTGAAATTGACTGTGCCAGCATTGGGGACTGTTCCTGTGGAATTGACTTCATCGCTTGCCTGATATAAACCATTGGGAATGGGTTGGTCATTGACACTCATTGTGGCTACCAGGTTTGAAGTCATTATTATTGTGTTATAATTCAGTCGGGCAAACCGAATGGAATATTCTGCTCCTGTGTTCTGGTCATTTTTATCATCAAATTCGACCAGCCAGTCGGCCGTTCCGTCTGTTAGATAATTGCCGGCTACGGGCAAGTTGGCATAATATAAATCTGTGCCGCCGATGCAGGTCGTGAAAGCGGTCAGCGTTTCTGTGTAGCCAATCGGATGGCTGAGTTGAATCGCAATTTCGTTTTCACAGGAAGTGCCTTCCAGTCGAAAATAGAGTTCCAGTGAAATATCTGATAAAATGGCATCGGCTGGTGTTGTCGTATCGCTGAAACTAATGGTCGGGTTATTGGCAAAACCAACACCGTCGATGTAGAAGTCCTGATCCACAATGATAGACAACGAATCAATAGTTGCTGTTTGCGGGCAGTCGCAATTATTTTGTATTTCAGCAGCCGTATTGCAATCTGTGGCATTGTCGTATATGAGCGATGTGCCGCCTTGATGTAAATAATCGCAAACAGGGATAATATTGCAGACTGGCAGGCTTGGATTATTGTATAATTTGAGGTCAGTCATGCCAACATAATTAATGTTCGTCAGTTCGTCGAGGTTCGTGAGTGCGGGGTTATTTCTTATGGTCATCGGACCATTTATGGTAGCCAGTGTACTTAATGCGTTGAGGTTTGTGAGTACCGTGTTATTTTCAATATTCAATAATCCGTTATTGGCGACCAGGTTGTCCAGTCCGCTAAAGCTGCTCAAATTACTATTATCCCGTATCAACAATCCTTCGATATAAACCAGCCCTCCCAAACCAGTTAAATTGGTCAGCATTTCATTATTCCATATCCGAAGGTAGCCGCTGATAAAATTCAGTCCGTCTAGTCCAGTCAGGCTTTGTAGCGAGGCATTTTCACGAATATTGGTTCTGTATCCAATAGAAGTGAGTGCTTCCAAGCCCGTCAAATCAGATAAATTCTCATTATATTGAATGGCCACTTCGCCTCCAATTGAACTGATATTGTTCAGTCCATTCAAATTAGTTATTGCATCATTGTCTTCAATACGCATATTGTATGGAACCTCTGTGAGGTTTTCCAATCCGGTGAGGGCAGATAAATTTTGATTATAACGAATAGCCAGGTTTCCACCAATAGAACTAAGATTACTCAATCCGGTGATAGAACTTAAGCTGTCGCAATCAAAAATATCCAGGCTTCCCTGAATGGCAGTCAGCTGGCTGAGTCCATCAAGATTTTTGATGTCGGAGCCGCCCGGTACAATGCCGATGAATACATTGCCCGGTACTTCTGCACAGCCGGGATAGTTTGTGGGGAAGTCGTCTATTTGTTGTTGGGTGCTGAGGGTGATGTTGCCCGTTGGACAGACGACGGGTATTACGCATGCTACCTGAATTTCTGTGCCGTTATTACAGCCCAGAGCGTTATCATATATACCAACACTTCCATTTCCGTCATCCAGGTAATTACATATACTAAAAGCATTGCAAATAGAGAGTTCAGGGTTGCGGGATATATAGATACCATATGTAAGTGTAGTGTGATCTAGATTATTTAGAGCTGTTATATCAGTCAAGGCATCATTAGACTGAATTATCAAACTAGCCCCTATCGATGATAGATTTTCCAAACCTGCGAGGCTTACTAAAGAAGCATTTCCTTGAAAATAACTATAAGGATAACTAGGGTATGGATAGTAATACATTCCAACTTCCACACTCCCATTAACAGTAATCAGGTTATTCAATCCCGTCAAATCTACTAGGGCATCGTTAGCAAAAATTCTTAAATCTGTTCCAATAGCGGTCAGGCTTTCCAGACCTGTCAGACTTGACAAAGACGAGTTCCCATAAGAATAAGAGCTATAATACCCTCCAATATCCAGTCCTCCATTGATGGTAGTCAGGCTGTTTAATCCTGTCAGATTAGTTAGTGCGTCGTTAGCATACAATTTTAAATCTCCTCCGATAAATGCCAGGTTTTCCAGTCCTGTCAAACTTGACAAAGACGGATTTCCAGAAACATTACTTCCATTATATTTTCCAATAAGAAGACCTCCATTGATGGTAGTCAGGCTATTCAATCCAGCCAGATCAATTAGCGCATCATTTCTGTAAATTTCCAAATTTCCTTCAATTGTATTTAGATTCCCTAAGCCCAAAGTTGTCAGGGCAGTATTCCCCTCAATCTCAACATCTCCTCCAATAGAGCTTAGATTTGTTATACCTGCTAAATTCGTAAGGCTGGCATTATAACGAACGCTTAGATATTCTCCGATAGTGGTGAGGCTTTCTAAGTCCGTTAAATCAGTCAAAGCATCATTAACATATATATTCAAATACCCACCGATAGACATTAGATTATTGAGTCCCGTTAAATCAGTCAAAGCATCATTATTCTCAAGTTCAAAATTGCCTCCGATAGACGTTAAACTTCCTAAGCCTGTCAAATTTACCAGACTGCCATTAGCCGTAATTTTCAAATCACCTTGAATACTATTCAGGTTTCCTAAGCCTGTTAAATTTGTGAGGCTGGCATTAGTCTGCATATAAAAATTTCCCCCTATAGTGGTCAAATTATTTAAACTCGTTATCGCAGTCAGGGCACCATTATTCTCAAGTTCAAAATTGCCTCCGATAGAGGATAGATTATCCAGCCCGGCTAGACTTGTCAGGTCATTATTAAACCAACTCATTAATTTTCCACCAATAGAGGTTAGATTATTCAGTCCTGTGAAGCTCGTCAAAATATTATTACTTCCAGTCTCTAAATCGCCACCAATAGAGGTTAGATTATTCAAGCCTGCAAAACTGGTCAAGACATCATTATCGTCAATTTTTAAATTTCCTCCAATAGATACTATATTTTCTAAACCTGTTAAATCCTCCAGGTTCGTATTTACTATTTCCAAATTTCCACCAATAGAGCTAATCTCACTAAGCCCACTAACAGACGTAATATCTGTCCCGATGATAACAACTCCCCCAAGTACTTCCGTACATCCTGTTGCAGCATTGTTTATTACAAAATCATCAATTTGCTGTTGATTTGTAAAATAGAGATCAATGATAGGACAGGACAGACCACATGTATTTTGCACCTCTGTACCTGAATTACACCCAAAATCATTGGAATATATTTGAACAGATGCCCCTGTATTTATGTAATTACAAACACTAGCTACACTACAGGCAGAAAGGGTCGCATTATTATTAATGGTGAGCGTACCTATCGTCGTATAATCTATATTTTCCAGTCCTGCCAAATCTGTTAGTACATTATTATAACTAATTTCCAAATTTCCATTAATGGAAGTCAGATTCGTCAGCTCCAGTAAACCAGTTACTGAACTACCAGCAATCACTAACTCTCCATCAATAGAAGTCAGGTTATTTAATCCTGTTAAGTCAGCCAAGGCATTATTCCCGTAAATTCTTAGCCCTCCATCAATAGACGTCAGATTCTCCAGCCCTGTCAAACTGGTCAGGACAACATTATTATAGAGCCATAATTTTCCTCCAATAGAAGTTAGGTTCTGTAGTCCTGCTATACTAGTTAAAACATCATGATTCCGAATTTCCAGATCCCCTCCAATAGAAGTCAGGTTCTGTAGCCCTGCTATACTGGTTAAGGCATTATTATTCCGAATTTTCAGATTCCCTCCAATAGACATCAGGTTTTCTAAGCCTGCTAAACCAGTTAAGGCTGTGTTCACCTCTGTGGATGTATACCCGCCTATAGTTAAATCATTGCCAATAGAGGTTAAGCTTCCCAAACCCGTTAAACTCATCAGGTTTTCGTTCCCTCTAATACTTAAACCTCCGCCAATCGTAGTCAGATTATCCAGTCCCGTTAAATCCGTTAATTCAACATCATAAAAATTCACATTTCCAACAACAGCCGTCAGGCTTTCTAAACCGGTAAGACTGGACAAGTTATTATTGTCACTAATCTCTAAATTTCCGCCAACAGACATCAAACTCTCTAAACTGGTCACGCTGCCAAGTATATCATTATATTTAATATTCAAAGTTCCACCGACAGATGACAGATTTTCTAAACCGGTAAGACTGGTAAGACCGGGGTTATTATTGATATTCAATTCTCCACCAATAGATGTCAGGTTTTCCAAGCCGGAAAAACTATTTAGTGTATTATGATTTATAATAGAAAAATTTCCCTGGATCGTTTCGAGCTGACTCAATCCGGTTAGGCTGGTAATCTGACTACCATAATAATAATTAATGAGAACTGTACCCGCTATATCCGTACAGTTTGGATAATTCGTAGCAAATTCATCTATTTGTTGTTGTGTCATAAAAACGGCTCCCAAAAGCGAGCAACCAGAGGTATTGGCACAAACAGAAGATATTTCTGTTGCATTAGTACAACCTGGGAAGTTGCCATATATCTGAGCACTTCCACCAGTAGACAGATAGCCACATATACTATTCACATCACAAGTGAAAAGTCTTGGATTATCAGTGATGTGCAGATCATCAATTTCGGTATAATCCACATTGTCTATACCTTCCAGGCGGGTTAAAAGTAGATTTTCTTTAATCCGAAAATCCCTTCCTACGAAAGTAAGGTTGGCTAAACCTTCCAAATCCAATAAGTTCCCGTTTTCAACAATTAGAAAATCAAAAGCACAACTGCTTAGTCCACTTAGTCCATCCAAGTCTGTTAATGCACCATTAGAAATAATTTTCAAATGAAAACCAACAGAGGTCAGATTTTCCAAGCCGGACAAACTGGTCAGGGCATTATTGTCTCTTATATCTACTGTTCCTGTAACACTGGTGATTCCACTTAGTCCGTTCAAATCTGTGATGGAAGTTCCTATAATAGTAAGGTCACCATCTATTTCCGTACAACTTGGAAAGTTGATGGCAAAATCGTCTACTTCAGCCTGCGTGCTAAATGTGATGAAACCATTGGGGCAATACAGTGATGATCCACAGGAAGCCGTAATTTCGGTAGCATTATTACAACCTGTAGCATTATCGTAGATATCAGTAATACCACTATTTCCCAGATAATTACAAACTTCCCAGATGTTACATTCTGTAAGGGCGGCATTATTGTATATTTTCAGTTCTGTAATAGAACTCATATTGCCCAATCCGTCCAAGCTTGTTAAAGCGTCATTATTATCAATTTCAACGTAAGTAGTTATAAATTCGAGGTTACTGAAACTTGTTAAGTTTGATAAATTATTATTATTTTCAATAATTAAAGTGCCAATCGTGGTCAGATTTTCCAGTCCTTCAAGGTCGCTAAGATTTGTTTCACTAATGCTTAGATTCCCTTCAATGGAAACAATCTGACTCAAGCCGCTAAGATTGATTATGGGGTCAGTACCATTATCTTGTATGATGATATTTCCTTCGATAAATTTGCATATCGGATAATTCAAACCGAAACTATCTATTTCCTGCTGTGTGCTGAGGATAATTCCATTCGGTAGGCAGGTTTGTACAGCCATACAACCACTACTCTCTATTACTTCGGTGTTGCTGTTGCACCCCGCACTGTTGCCTTCTATAATATTGCTTCCACCATTTGCCAAATGGAGACATAAACTTTCAACCTCACAATTAGAAAGGTTGTTATTATAAGATACATAGAACGCTTGTATTCCATCGCTGATGTTATCTAATCCTTCGAGGCTTGGTAAGGTGTTGTTACTTCTTACCCAGATGGGGCCATCTACTGTAGTGACACCTGATAAGCCGACAAGATTTGTCAGCGTATAATTAGATCTAATATCCAAAGATCCGCCAATAGAGCTTAGATTAGCCAAACCATTAAGGTTTGTTAGCGCATTATTATTGGCAAGTAATAAATATCCACCAGTAGAGCTTAGACTCTCTAAACCCTCAAGACTTGTCAGAGTAATATTATTGTAAATATATAATTCTCCACCAATAGATATCAGGTTTTCTAAGCCTGTGCAATTGGTCAAACTATTGTTATTGCTCATCGAAAAACCTCCACCAATAGATGTTAGATTTTCCAAGCCTGTGCAATTAGTCAAACTATAATTATATCCAATCCTAAATTTTCCTCCAATAGTTGTAATTTGGTTAAGTCCGCCCAGAGACGTAATACTATTAGAATATCCTTGAATAATAACATCTCCAAGTATCTCCGTACAGCCCGGATAATTCGCAGCAAAATCATCAATTTGCTGCTGAGTGGTAAGGGTAATGCCGCCTGATAGACAAGTCTGTGCCGACAAACCAGTACAACTAAAAATAAAGGTGAGTATAATTAGGTAAAATCGTTTCATGCTCATATACTTTTGTGATTAGAAATATCTTTTCACAAATGTAAATGGTAATGCCCAATTATTTTTTCACCTATTTCAACTTAAATACAATCAATTAATAAAAAAAATAGTTTAAAATCAACTATTAAACAATGTTTTAAAATAAAAATTCTATTAAAATAGTTTATGCAACAAAAAAGCCCAAATCCACCACAACTGGCGAATTTGGACTTCAATAAAATAATAATTTGGGATCTGGATGCTTACCCTCGCCTCTTATCCTGGAGGATACCCTTCCCGCATGTTAAGTTTGGAATTTGGGATTTGCCTTTTGGAATTTTTCTGCTTACTGTTTATCAATTTCAATAACCGCAGCCACAATATTTTTATTAGACGAACTGGCTTCAAAAATCACTGCCCCTTGTTGTGCTTGGAAATTTACATTATCCACCAACTGTGGACCAGCAGCACGAGCTACTTTTTCTGCATAAGTATTGCCCGCTGCTCTGTTGATTTGCTCATTCATCGCTTTGTAGTTGATGGGCTTTTTAGTCACCATTACTGCGATATAATCTCTGTTACCGATATTGTCTGCTACTAAGTTATAATCACGAGGGAATACCCGTGTTCCCTTGATACCGCAATAAGGCGAGTGCTTGGGCGTGTAAGGAAACAAGACATAACTAGAACCATCAGTTTCCTGACCAAAAATATAAATGTAAGACTCTACAGTATTCCCGATCTCTACTTTGAATTTGTCGCCTTTACGAATCGGGCGGGTTGTGCCAAAGACATTATTGCCCCGACGTGCGAGGTTCACATTTTGTCCAGTTGCCTGATTGACCAGTCCAAAGCCTGCTGCGAATCTGCCTGCATTTTTCTTGTCTTCTTCAGCATTACCCATCGGGTATAAACCATAAGCCTCTTTATTGAAAAACTCAAAGTCCTTATAACGTACCCAGCCGATACCGTTTTGCCCCCATTCAGGTCCCCAACTGTTCATGATCTGGAAAGCACCGCCGCCTTTATAATCATCGTAGCCAATCACACACATCGCATGACCACCAAAGCCACGCATATTATAATCGCTTTGAGTTGGCTTCCAAATCTCTGCTCCTTTCATCCGCTCCATGAATGTACCACCAACCTGCATACCAATCACTACTGGCGCACCAGCAGCAAGGTGTTGTTTGACTGCCAGCATATCCGTTTTGTATTTGTCGTGATCCATACTCAGGCGATTATGTCCTTTGATGGTATATTTTGAACCTTCCTTTACATGATCGCGACTCGGTGCATTGGTACAAGTCCGTTCATCATAAGGAAAATACTCTTCTGGCAAACCTCCAGTTGTGGTCAGCTTTTTCATGGCTTCGTGGATATAAGTTCCCTGACAGCCGCGCAATGCGATTTGATTATACAAATAAGATGGGCTGAATTTTATCTGATCGGGATCTATTCCTGTAGCCTGTGCATATTGGATGGTTTGTGCGGCATAGGCACTCGACCAGCCCACACAAGAACCTTGTCTTCCCTGATTGCCCCGACTTGGTGCATATTTTAATAAAGAAACAGATTCGGGCATAGGGTTTTTGACATTATCTGCCAAGGCTGCATAGACTTCTGCTTTGTCATAGACTTTTTCGTCCAGCATACCGCCCATACTAAATGGCGATACGATGTTTCCGCCTCCGCCATCATCAATGACTGTGTTTCCACCATCATTGAAACCGCCTCCGCCTCCGCCGAGGTTCAACATTCCACTCATATAAAGGAGTCCGCCTATCACGAGGACACCCATTAAAAGTTTCGGCTTTCTAACTAAAGCCATTAAAATCATCGGTAAAAAGGAAGCTAATCCTCCGCCGCCTCCGCCAGTATTTCGCGGACGGCGTGGGTCACGTGGTGGGTTATTGTCATTTTGATTCTGATCCCGATACCTGGGATCTTCTTCCATCCTAATGGGCATATCTTATTTTTTAATTGTGTGAAATTTGGTTGATTGTATGATTGAATTGATTGTGTGATTGAATTGATTGTGTGATTGAATGTATTTTGTGAAGCAAAATAATTACTACTTAATAACTTAATACACTTAATAACTCAATCAACTTAAATACACTCAATTACCCAATCATCTCCTAACTGTATGACGAAATATATACACTCTGTTACTTATTTCAAAGGATTAAATTTAAAATCATTTACAAACGAGAAGTCAGCAATAAATCAATATTGGTGGATTTCATTTGAAACCGTTCACCAAGATGTTGATTGGTTAGTGTTCCTTTATAAATGTAAACGCCATGCCTCAAGCCTGTACGCTGGTCGAACAAACCTGCTATTCCACCTGTATGCTCTGCTTTCAGCAAAATGGGTGTGACGATATTGCTAATGGCAGAAGAAGCCGTTCGGGCCACCTTTGAGGCAATATTGGGTACACAATAATGAATCACATCATAATTGATAAAAGTCGGCTTATCGTGGCTGGTCACGCGGGAAGTTGCAAAGCAGCCGCCCTGATCTATACTAATATCTATGATAACAGAGCGACGGCGCATCTTCGAGACCATATCTTCACTGACAACACAGGGCGCACGTCCTGTTTCGGAGTGGATTGCCCCAATGGCTACATGTGCTCTAATCAGTTCTTCCTCTAAGTGAATGGGGTTGAGTACTGAAGTGTGCAGTCGCTGCCCAATATTCGCCTGAAGGCGCATTAGTTTATAAATATTATTATCAAAAATGCGGACTTCTGCTCCTAGTCCTAGCGCAGTTCGGGTGGCATATTCGCCCACTACGCCAGCACCAAGAATCACGACCCGTGCAGGTGGTACACCTGAAATTCCGCCTAGCAAAACGCCGCGTCCTCCTTTGGCATTGGTCAACAATTCAGCAGCCGTCAGCATGGCAGTTGTCCCTGCAATTTCGCTTAAGGCCCGTACAAATGGATAACTTCCTTTTGCATCCTGAATATATTCCATCGCTAAAGCAATCACTCTTTTCTGCCGCAGTTTCTCTATGTATTTGCCTTCGATAGTCGGCAAGTGAATAGGTGAGATGATGATTTGGTCAGGCTGCATCAATTCAATTTCCTCCATGGTAGGCGGAGCAACTTTAATGATGATATGCGACTTGAATACCTGTTCTTTGCTATAGCCAATATCGGCTCCAGCCTCTGAGTATTCGTGATCGGTGTAGCCGGATTTTTCGCCCGCCTGTGTTTCGATAACTACTCGATGTCCCTGCCCACATAACATAGACACGGAGGCAGGCTTCAGCGCAACACGGTTTTCCTGAAAAGAAGCTTCTTTAGGAATACCAATAAATAGTTTTTGAGACCTTTGCTGTACGGCAAGCATCTCTGGTTGTGTGCTGTATTGCACTTCAATATCCGAAAATGGAGTCTTCCTTTGGCTCATGAATTTTTTTTTCTTTATCGAAATGTTTTTTCACGTATAAAGATACAACTTTTATTTTAGGTATCTTCGCGTCTGGCTAAGATAGAGTTCATGAACTCTATCAACTTAGCTAGCTGAATAACTCAATCAACTTAGTATAATCAGAATGAAAAAGCAAGAAAGAGGCTTACAGGTTTTATTTGAGGACAACCACCTCATCGCAGTGAATAAGCCTGCCGGCTATCTGGTACAAGGCGACATTACTGGTGACAAACCGCTGTCTGATTTTGTCAAGCAATACATCAAGATCCGTTATAACAAACCTGGCGATGTATTTCTAGGGGTCATTCATCGCTTAGATCGCCCTGTGAGTGGTGTCGTCATTTTTGCAAGAACGAGCAAAGCACTTACGCGCATGAATGAAATGTTCAGAGATGGGAAGGTGCAGAAAAGTTATTGGGCTGTCACCTTCGACCGACCTGAACCAATGGAAGGCAAACTCACCCACTGGTTGCTTAAAGACAAAGAACGCAATTTTGTAAATGCCAGTAAAAAGAAAAGTGCAGATGCTAAAAAAGCGGTGCTTAGTTATCAACTGGCCAGCTCGATGGACAATCATCACCTGATTGCTGTACGACCGCACACTGGCAGACCCCATCAGATACGGGTACAATTGGCAAGACTCAAGACGCCCATACGGGGAGATATAAAATATGGTAGTCCAAAACCGAATGAAGATGGCCGCATACATTTACACGCTCATGCTCTTGCATTTCAGCATCCAGTCAAAAAAGAACCTGTTCTGATAAAAGCGGCAACACCAGAGGAGGATCAGGTCTGGCACAAATTTAGAGACTTTACCAACAACTATCCTATTTTTCATAATGGCTAATCTTGGAGTGAATAATTACGAATTACGAATTGATCAATTACGAATTGACAATGCAGAATCGCTTCGCGATTTTTTGAACGTTCCTAAGTCTATATTTATCATCTTATCCTTTATTCTTCCTGTCTCTCTATTGGCACAAACACTTCCCTACCCCGACAATTCTTCTCCTACAGCGCAGTATATCAAGTGGGGTGTACCTGACCTAGATAAAAACTGGTCGGCAGCCGACTATCGGGAAGCTTTTAAAAGACTGGACTACATTTATGGGCAGGATAAATTTGCCATGCCGCGTAGCGGAAGTCCCTATTCGGGAAAGCTGTTTGCCTATATGGTCAGTCCCGACCGACTAGAGCCTTTACATAATCCTGCCATTGAATTGCGAGAGCGGTTTGTGCTCTTGGAAAGTTTGTCTTTTGTACCTCAAAAACTGCAATTCTATTATACACAGCCCCGACAGGCAACAGAGCGGTTTGGACGGGAAGGATTAGAAAGTATTTTCTTTTCTGCTATAATGTCGAAAAGTACTTTTTTATTGGTGAATGAGTTGAAAGAGAATGTCCGAAAATCGGGTCAGACAGTTACTGAAATCACCAAAGTTTATGTGCAAACAAAAGAAGAACTCGGCTATCTTTGTTTGTCTCTGCTGGACCTTATAGATAAGAAACATCTTCGTTTTCAACAGGAAGACATAGAATGGTTTTCCAATAAAGCCAGTCCCCTTATTCGTGAATTGATGCCAGATATAGAAAAGTCAGCACAAAAAAAAGTAACTGAACAGGCGAAGAATATTGTTAAACGTCATCCATATTCAAAGGTTCAGGAAGCGTTTAAAGGGTTTTGACAACTATTTGCAGATTGGTCGATAGTCGATTCCCGATAGCTATCGGGAATGGTCGATAGAAAAATTCATTTTGCTTTGCAAAATGCATAAAAAGCTGAACAAAATTGGTTCACCTGCCCAAAAAACAGCCATCGACCATCGACTATGGACTATCGACCACACAAAACAATTGTCCATAGTTTCCCCTCTGAAAATCATAACATTGAAACACACCATACACATCATTGGCGGCGGTATCATTGGTTTATGTGCTGCTTATTATTTGCAAAAAGCGAGTTATGAAGTCACGGTCATTGATAAAGGCGATTTCAGCGATAGTTGTTCGCATGGCAATGCGGGGATGATTGTTCCTAGCCATTTTATTCCGATGGCAGCACCAGGCGTCATTGCAAAAGGCATTCGCTGGATGTTTGATTCCAAAAGCCCTTTTTATATCAAGCCTCGACTCAATACTGAATTACTTCGTTGGTTGTGGACATTTTATCGTTCCTGCAAAGCAGATAAGGTGGAGGAGTCCATTCCTGTCTTGCGAGATTACAACTGGCTCAGTCTGGCAGAACATGAAAAACTGGCGCAGGAATTAGGTGTTTATTTTGAAAAAAAAGGATTGCTGATGCTCTATCGCACAGCAAAGGGCGGCAAGGAAGAAGGGGAAGTTGCGGAACAAGCCAATGAGATCGGCGTAACGGCTAAACACCTCAACACCCAGGAACTGGAAGCCCTTACGGGAACGGCTGTATCAGCACTCGGCGGCTACTGGTATCGAGGCGATGCCCACCTGCACCCTAATGCGCTGATGAATGCTTTGCGCCAATCGCTAAAAGCATCGGGTGCAAAATTTATCGGCAAGACGGCTGTGACTGGCTTTGAAACAAGTGGCAATAAAGTCACGCATATTCACACCACAGCAGAGAAGATGGCAGTTGAAAATCTTGTGCTGGCAGGTGGTTCTTTTTCTGCAAAACTAGCTGCTTCGCTGGGCATCAAATTATTGATTCAAGATGGGAAAGGTTATTCTTTTACTTTGCAAAATGACAGCGAAAGCACCGCCATTCCCACCATTTTCGTAGAAGATAAAGCCACCTTAACGCCGATGGGTACGCTCACCCGCATAGCTGGCACACTGGAGATCAGCGGACATAATTCGACAATCAACACTTCCCGACTGCAAGGGATTGTAGAGGCTGTTCCTCGTTATTATCCGAATATACAACCCGAAATTCCTGATACACAATCCGTCTGGTATGGCTATCGCCCCTGCTCTCCCGACGGGCTGCCTTATATGGGCAAGTCTGCAAAATTTAATAACCTGACCATCGCAACTGGACATGCTATGATGGGGCTAAGTCTTGGTCCGGCTAGTGGTAAATTGGTGGCTGAAATTGTGCAAGGTTTGAAGCCTTCTCTAAATTTGAGCTTGATGGCTGTGGAGCGATTTTAAGTCGGAATAAGTTTAAGTCTAAGATTAAGTTCAAGTTTAAATTTGGCGTCACCTTCGGTGACGTTTTTTAACGTGTAATGACAATTTAAACTTAATCTTAGACTTAAGCTTGAACTTATTTATTCAAATACTTCAACATCATTTTCAATAAAGAAGAATTTTTGCCGTAAGGTGCGTAACGAACAGCCGCATCTACCAGAAAGGATTTATGTAAAATGCCTTTTTGGTGAGAAAAAGTATCGTAAGATGCTCGTCCGTGATAGGCCCCTATTCCACTTGCGCCCACGCCACCGAAAGGCAGGTTTGGATTGGCAAAGTGCATGACCGTATCATTGATGGTCACGCCGCCTGAGCTGGTTTCGTCCATGACTTTGTCGATGTTTTTCTGGCTTTTGGAAAACATATATAAAGCCAGTGGCTTAGGTCTTTCATTGACAAATTTAATGGCATCTTCCAGGCGAGTATACGTCAGAATTGGCAGCAAAGGTCCGAAAATTTCTTCCTGCATGACGGGGTCGTCTTTTGCGACATCATCGAGCAGTGTTGGGGCAATGTAGAGGTCGTCTTCATCGGTTTGTCCGCCAAAAATAATTTTCCCGCTCTTGTCCATCATCGACTTGAGTCGCTTGAAGTGTTTTTTATTGATAATCCGACCATAGTCGGGGCTTTTCTGTTGGTCTTCGCCATAAAAGGCATTGATTTGCTTTTTCATTTCAGCAATCAACTGGTCTTTTATATTCGCATGAATCAGCAGGTAATCTGGCGCGATGCAGGTTTGTCCGGCATTGATGAGTTTGCCGGAAACGATGCGCTTGGCAGAATAACTGACTTGTATTTTTTCATCAATAATGCAGGGGCTTTTGCCACCGAGTTCCAGTGTGACTGGCGTCAGGTGTTTTGCCGCAGCCTGATAAACGATGCGTCCGACATTGGTGCTTCCAGTAAAGAAAACGTAGTCGAATTTTTCATTGAGCAAGGTCTGCGTTTCAGGAATTCCGCCTTCTACGACTGCCACGTATTCTTCTGCATATACTTCTCTTATGAGTGCTGCTACTGCTTTTGAGGTATGCAGTGCGTATTCGGAAGGTTTTAGGATGACGGTATTGCCAGCAGCGAGCGCACCGATCATTGGAGCTACTGCCAACTGAAACGGGTAGTTCCAGGGCGCAATGACCAGCACATTTCCGTAAGGATCAGTTTTGATATAACTGCTGGCTTTAGCATGAAATAATGGCGTGGGAACGTGTTTGTTCCTTGTCCATTTTCGTGTATTGTCAATGGCGTCATTTATATCATTCATCACAATTCCAATCTCCGTCAGGTAGCCTTCTGTTTCGCATTTGCGCAGGTCTTTGTACATGGCTTCCAGCAATGACTTTTCGTTTTTCACAATGGCTTCCCGCAATTTCTTCAATTGCTGCACACGAAATTTGACGTCTCTTGTCACTCCAGTAGCGAAGTAAGCGCGTTGCTTTTCAATGATTTTTGTGATGTAAGCCGTTTCTGAGGGTATAAGTGCTGTTGTTGCTGTCATGATGATTGAAATTTATTGTATTAGCAAATATACAATTATTTTTCCTGCACGTAAAGGAAAGTCAGCATATTTCGATTGCGGGTATTATAAAATTCTAAGTCCTTTTTCATGCCTAGCTTTTCAGCAATTTTGGCGGAAGCCAGATGATTGTGTGGCATATTGGCTATAATGCGGGTCAGCTTTTTCACTTCAAAACCATAGTCCAATACCGCTTTTGCAGCCTCTATTCCAAAGCCCTGTTTCCAGTAAGGATGGTGGATGATATACCCAATGTCGTTTTCAGCCCGGTCATTTACGATGGTTTGTTTGATGCCTGCATCGCCAATCAGTTCGCCTGTAGATTTGAGCCGAATAGCCAAACGTCCTATGCCTGTTTCTGCCCAGCTTTGTTGATTGAGTTTCAGCCATTGTTCGGATTGCTCTCGTGTGAAGGGCTGCGGCCAAAACTGCATGGTCTTTGGATCTGAGAGGATATTGTGCAGGTCGTCTAGCATCTTATTTTCGTAAGGGTAGAGTGTTAGTCGAGTTGTTTTTATTATAGGAAGCATAAATTGGTGTGTTGAACCAGTAGGGGAAATTCATGAATTTCCCCTACTGGTCAAAATAACCGATATGAAATAGTGCATCGCCCTGATTGACTACTGGCGCATTATTATGCCCGACTATATAGCCGTTTCGTGTTGCTAATACGGGGACTTGGGCTTGTCCCTGTGGGTCGTTGATTTCTCCTAATACATCGCCTTCTTTGACTTGCTCACCAGATCTTCGATGCCAGATAAACAGACCAGAACGTGGGGAGCGAATCCAGGATGACTCGGTAAATACAATGCTTTTTTCTGTGGGTTCGGGCGACTCGTCTATCATCCCAAGATATTGCATGACTCGTTGCAAACCTGCTATGCCTTCATCGATGGAATGCTGGTCGTAACGCAAAGATTCTCCGCCTTCAAACACTAAGATGGGCTTGCCGTCGAGCATCCCTGTTTTTCGGAAGGTTTTGTTAATAGCTTTATTATTAATCAAATAAGGTGAAGCAAAAACATGGGCCAGTTTTCCAGCTTCATCATCCCCAACAGAAAAACGAATTTGCGGATAATTATAACGACTCGAACCGCCTGTGTGGTAGTCAATTCCGTAATCTATAATGGGCAAAATTTTGGAACTTAAGGTATAAGCAACTCGGGAAGCTAGTGACCCTGTTTCGCTACCTGGAAAACTGCGATTGACATCTTTTCCATCTGCCAGGTCGCGGGAAAAGTTGATAAAACCATAAATATTGACCAAGGGAATAGCCAGTACATTTCCGCATTTCAGTTGATTGAATAAGCCACTGACCATCGCTCGACGGACAATTTCTACACCATTTACTTCATCGCCATGTACGCCGCCGGTCACGAGTAATGTTGGACCAGATTTTGCGCTGCGGTATAGATGTACAGGCAACTGAATGTCTGTACCAGAAGGCAGTCGGGCAATGTCCAATTCCAAAATGGCGTTCTGTCCTGGTACAATTTTGTGACCATCAATTTCTATAATATCAATCATCCTTGAGCTTTTTTAACTTTGCGCTCAAGATACATAATTATTTTTCTCGCTACATCTACGTTGGTGGTTTTTTCGATGCCTTCCAGTCCTGGTGAGGCATTGACTTCCAGTACGAGTGGACCGCGATTGGATTGCAGCATATCCACTCCTGCTACATCCAGCCCCATGGTGGCAGCGGCTTTGAGGGCTGTTTTGCGTTCTATATCTGTGAGTTCAATTGGTTCTGCTGTACCGCCCTGGTGTAGATTGGAGCGAAATTCTCCTTCGCGAGTGGCAGTACGCCGCATAGCAGCTACGACCCTGCGGCCAACTACAAAAGCACGAATGTCTGTCCCCGCACTCTCTTCTATAAATTCTTGTACAATGATGCGTGTGCGAGTTTTGTTGAACGCTTCTATGACGGATTTCGCGCCTCGTCTGCTTTCTGCTAGTATCACACCATAGCCTTGTGTGCCTTCTAATAATTTGATGACCAAAGGCGGCCCACCGACCATATCCAACACTTCATCTACTTTGTTGGAATAATTGGTGAATACTGTTTTGGGTGTCTCCACGCCTACTCTTGACAATAATTGTAAGCTGATTAGTTTATCGCGTGACTTCCACAGGGCTTCTGAGCTTACGGTGGTTTCGACATTCATCATTTGAAACTGATTGATGACTGCTGAGCCATAAAAACTGGCTGATGCTCCTATTCTTGGAATAATGGCATCGATTCCGGTAATTTCCTGATTATTATAAAAGAGGCGTGGCTTTTTATTTTCCATCATAATAATACACTGCAAATGTGGTATTTGACGGATGTTGATACCCCGCGATCTGCCAGCTTCGAGTAGGCGACGGGTGGAATATATGGTGGATTTTTGAGAGAGAACAGCAAAATTCATAATAATAAAATTGGTAACAATTTAGTCCATAGTCGATGGTCAATAGTCCATAGCTGCAATTTAACAATTGTCCTATTTTTATAAGCTTTGCACGCATTTTGCAAAGCAAAATGAAATACTGAAATGACCTGAATACTAAAAAAACAGCCATCAACCATGGACTATTGACCATCGTCCTATATTGCATTTTTCCAGCTCTTCAATATGGTTTCTTTTCTGACGAACATATTTTAAAAAACATACACAATGTTACAAATAAATTATTTTTTTGCTTCAAAACAGGCATAATTATTAGCCGTTGTGGGATTTTTTATGTTTTTTTCAAATTCTTTTAGGCAGTCTGCCGATTGGAAGCCAACGGATTGGAGCAAATCCAAATGGGTCTTAATTTCCAGTCGCCCGCCTTCATATTCTACTTTTATGTTATCGGGTTTTATAAAATCTCCATTTAGGAAAATTCCATCATTTTGTAATAACTGATAGGTATTCCGGTAAACGGAGTGGATATTATCTTGGGTAAAAAGGTCGTGCAAAGCCCAGGTCGTGACGACTACTTTCGGTGGCTGACTGACTTGTTTAATCCAGTTGTCATCTGTGAGATTGGCTGTAGTAAAAGTCGTTCTGTCTTTGAAACTTTCTAATCTTTTGGCTGCCAGTTGTCGCATAGGCTCGGAACAGTCTATTCCTTCATACGTTATATTTTTCAATCGATTCAGCAAAAAATCGGCAAGGAAGCCTGGTCCGATGCCTAATTCTACGATATGAAAATGGCTTTCGCCTAATTGTTTGATGCTTTTTAGCATGGTTTCAAACAAGTCCATTCTTGCCGGGCTAGGGCTGAATTTCTTTGCCCATTCTTCAGCAGTTTTGAAATCGTGAAAATGGTGTAAGGCTTCTATTTTCATGGTTTAATTTATTTTAATGGACAACCATTTTTCCAAAGCTGCAATGAGTCTTGCTTTTTCTACAGGTGTCATTTCAGCAATTCTTGCATTTGCATGATGTTTGCCTTCCATGAAGAACCATTCGGCATCGACTTTTTTATTTAGGGTATTTTCTATGGTTTGGGCATGGGTGAGGTTGAGGAATGTGTAGCAGAGTAGGGTGAGTAGGATTTGTTTTTTCATTACTATAAAGCATATTAGTCTTCCCACTCTTATCAGAAATAAAGAGGAATATCGAATATCGAACAGAGGAACACATTATATTTGCAATATCAGTGGGTGTTCCGCTTGTTCCTCCGATTCTCTCATTCCTTAGTTAGTGCATTTATCATTCCTTTAAATACGATTCCATGAAAGGGTAAAACAGAATACCAGTAAAGTCTGCCAAGTATTCCATGTGGTCGAAATGTTGCTGTTTGTATAAACTTATTGTCCTTGACTTTAAATTCAAGCCAAGCTTCTCCAGGCACTTTCATTTCAGCAAACAGTAATAATCTTCCCTCTGATTTATTTGCATATAATACCCGCCAAAAGTCCAGGGCATCTCCAGATTTTAGTGAAGTAGGGCTCGTTCTTCCTCTTCTTAAACCTACTCCTCCAAATAATTTATCTACAAAGCCTCTAATTTTCCACAACATATTGGCGTAATACCAGCCATTAGCCCCGCCAATGCGCCATGTTTTGTTGATTGCTTGTTCGCTTGAGACCATTTCTCTTTCTCGAATATCCTTAAAACACCCAAAGCTCGGGACATCAATAAAATCAGAAATATTGAATTGCTTTACCCCACTCACTTGTGAATCTTTCCAGCTAGAAACGATTTGATTGGCATCAATTTTTGTAAATGCTCTTTGCAATGCCTGCTCATATCCTTCTGGCTCAACATTGAGCACCTTATTGATGTCCGCGTTTCTACAAACAACCTCAATTTTCATACTATCGACAAGGGATCTTGCTAGGTTATAAGAAGTGGAGGTGACAAAATAGAGCCAATAAGAAGATAATCTAGGGGTCATTACGGGAACAGTAAATACCCTACGATTTAATTTTCTGAACTTAGCAAATTCAAGTAGCATTTCCTTGTAAGTCAATATATTTGCTCCGCCAATATCAAAATTCTGGTCAAAGACCTTTTCATTCAGTAATGATTTATTTAAAAATATGATGACGTCTCTGATCCCTATTGGTTGGCATTTTGTATTCAGCCATTTGGGTGCTATCATCATGGGTAATTTCTCTACTAAATCTCTTATGATTTCAAAGGAAGCACTTCCTGATCCTATTATAATTCCTGCCCTTAAAGTGGTGGTTTTAAACTGCCCACTGCTTAAAATATTCTCTACGTTTTTACGGGATTTTAAATGTTTTGACAAGCTATCTTCATTGACGATACCGCTTAAATAGATGACCTGTTTTATTGTTGTCTTTTCTAATGAATCCTTAAAATTACTGGCGGATATTTCTTCGAGTTTTTCATATTCGTTTGAGGTGGACATCGAATGAATCAAATAGTAGGCAGCATCGATATTATTGGGAATATTATCCAGCGTTTTCGCGTCCAGAAAGTCCACTTGGATTATATCTATAAAGGGCTTCACTGACTCGGGTGGACTAAACCGATTTATATCTCTAACACAGCAAGTTACATGGTGACCATTTTTAACTAAAACAGGTAATAATCTCTTTCCAATGTACCCCGTTGCTCCTGTTAATAGTATCCTCATTCAATCCTTATTTTAATATTTTTGGTTCTGTTTATTAGGTATTTACAACATTTATGAACGAAGAATGTTTGGAGTGTAATAAATTCGGATACATTAGGCTTTGTTTTTTTCATACCTTCGCAGCCCTAATATTATATTGAATGTCTAAATTACCAAAGCAATATCAATTTATTGACTTGTCAGATTACGGTAGGTTTATAGCCCGCCGAATTGCCTATGCCTTAAAGAATACCACGGTTAGCCCAATTCAGGTGACCTGTTGGTTTATCGTTTCAGGTTTATTCGCAATAATCTGTATAGTTTACAATTTCAACCTTGCCGCAGCATTTTTTTTAATTTTAAAATCCATTTTAGATGCTGCTGATGGTGAGTTATCCAGGGTGAAAAATATGCCTTCTTATACGGGGCGTTATTTTGATTCTATTGCTGACATCATCTTGAATTTCTTATTTTTATTGGCTTTTTGGTACATTACTAATATTTCGATTGTGTATATGTTGTTGGCATTTATTGGAATTCAACTCCAGGGAACACTTTATAATTACTACTATGTCATATTAAGAAATAGTGTAAATGGAGATCTGACAAGTCGAGTTTTTGAAAATGAGTCCCCCAAGGCGATGAAAGGCGAAAAACAACAGACTGTTGATCTTCTTTACAAAATTTTTAATGTGCTTTATATGGCATTTGATAAAACAATATATTGGATGGATAAAAAGGCCATCAATAGTAAACCTTTTCCAAAATGGTTTATGACCTTATTATCTACGCTCGGATTGGGATTTCAATTACTGATTATGAGTGTAATGCTAGTACTTAATTTGGAAGAATATGTAATCCCATTTTTCATTGCTTATTCGATTCTAATTCTGTTTTTTGTAGGAATACGGCGATTAGTTTTAAGTTGAGGAATGACAATAAAAACACCGAACATCAAAGTAGAATACACTTCAACATTCGGTATTCAAAATTTCATAAATTTTATTCTCTTTACTTCAGTCCACTCACCATATCACCTGGCTTCACCCAGGCATCAAATTCTTCTGCGGTCAGCAGTTCCAAAGCTAGGGCAGCTTCCTTGAGCGTTGTGCCTTCTTTATGTGCTTTTTTCGCAATTTTGGCAGCATTATCATAGCCAATCTTAGGATTGAGTGCTGTGACGAGCATTAGGGAATTTTGCAGGTTTTGTTCGATGCGTTCGCGATTGGCTTGCAGTCCTTTGGCACAATTATCATCAAAACTACGCGCGGCGTCGCCGATGAGTCGGGCTGACATCAGGAAGTTGTAGATCATCATGGGTTTGAAGACATTCAGCTCGAAGTGTCCGGTCATGCCACCTATGTTGATAGCGACGTCATTGCCGACCACCTGCGCCATCGCCATCGTGAGGGCTTCTGCTTGTGTGGGATTGACTTTGCCAGGCATGATAGAGGAGCCAGGCTCATTGGCAGGGATAATCAATTCGCCAATACCACATCGTGGTCCAGAAGCCAGCATACGGATGTCATTGCCAATTTTCATCAGGGAGCAGGCAACTGTTTTCAGTGCGCCATGTGCTTCTACGATGGCATCGTGGGCAGCGAGGGCTTCAAATTTATTTTCTGCGGTCACAAAAGGTTGTCCAGAAAATTTTGCAATATGTGCTGCTACTTTTTCAGCATATCCAGCAGGTGTATTGAGTCCTGTTCCTACAGCTGTGCCGCCAAGTGCAAGCTCGGCAAGGTGAGCCAGACTGTTTTTGATGGCGCGAATTCCATGATTCAATTGTGAAACATAACCAGACAACTCCTGCCCTACTGTCACAGGTGTAGCATCCATGAAGTGTGTGCGTCCGATTTTCACTACGTCTATAAATTCTTCAGATTTGGCTTTCAGTGTATCGTGCAAGCCTTGCAGACCGGGCAGTGTATTGTCCATCAACATTTGATAAGCCGCGATGTGCATAGCTGTTGGAAAAGTATCATTCGAGGACTGTGATTTATTGACATCATCGTTGGGGTGAACGGTTTTTTTCTCATCCATCAATGAACCGCCGTTGATGACGTGGGCGCGATTGGCTATGACTTCGTTTACATTCATATTGGATTGTGTGCCAGAGCCAGTTTGCCAGACGACGAGTGGGAATTGATCGTCGAGTTTGCCTTCCAGAATTTCGTCGCAGACTTTGGCGATGAGGTCGGCAGTTTCTTTTGGCAATACGCCACATTCTACATTGGTGTAAGCTGCTGCTTTTTTCAATATCGCATAGGCACGAATGACTTCTATAGGCATCGTTTGTCCGCCAATTTTGAAATTTTGGCTGGAGCGTTGTGTTTGTGCTGCCCAGTATTTATCGGCTGGTACATCTATATATCCTATGCTGTCTTTTTCTTTTCTGTACATGCTTATTGTGTTGTTGTGTTATTGTGTTGTCGTGTTAATGTGTTGTCGTACTTTTTTTATTGGGTGTAAAGGTAAGTTAGTTGAAATAGAAATTCAAATGTTTGGATGGCGCATTAGGGTGTTTGATTACTTACTAAACAACTAAGGGGTGCTAAGGTTTTTGCTGGGTTGCGCATCACGGCGTTTTTGAACCACTAAGGGACAGAGGTCACTAAGGGGGAACAATCGCCAGTGTTGCCTCACCTAACCTCTCCATCCTTCGGCAGAGAGGGACTTCGCCTGCGGCTGTCTGGCTTCGCTGACAACCTGGACTTACTAACTTAATAACACAATTACTCAATACACTTAATACACTCAACAACCCCAAAAATCAAGGTACAATGATCTGCAAGGCTTTTTCCAAAAGGATAAACTCTACTGGTGTGCCGCCGAGAAATTCGCCATCGACTTCGAGTAGGATGGGTTCGTCGGTAAGGGCTTCTACTTTGATGGATTTGGCTTCGTATAGTTCGACTTTAGGGTGGTCGCCAGCTTTTCCATTATAAAATTTTGGTGTAGCCAGTACGACTTGCATCTTGGAGAGGTGCCGGGCGATGGTGAGGGCAAATTTTCCATTATCGGGAATAGCATGAGGGACTAATTGCATTCCGCCACCGGAGTATTTGCAGATGCCTACATTGACCAGATAATAACGGTCTTCATCTACCTTTCCATCGAAAATCACTTTGGCTTTTGCTGCTTCATAGCCCATCAGGCATTTGAATATCAGCATGAGATATAGGAATTTATTGCTGACCTGAATCTGTTTTTCTTCGGAAGCTTTTGCAACAACCGCATCATAAGCCATGCCTGCTACATTCATAAAATAACGGCGTCCATGCTGACCATTATGGTCATCATACATGACAAGTCCGATATCCTGATAAGCTGTTTTTTCTTGCTGAATGAACTGGATGACCTTTTTCGGCTTGTTTGGAATGTTGTGCGTGCGTATCCAGTCATTGCCAGTTCCTACAGGGATAATGGAATAGATAATTTCATTCGATGGGACGACTTTTTGTTTCATAATGCCATTCATCACTTCATTATTTGTTCCGTCTCCGCCTACTGCCATGATTTTACGATAGCCGTTTCGGATGGCATTACGGGCGAGTAAGGCACCATGTCCCCGACGGCGTGTAATCTCGTAATCGTAACTAATTTCTGCTTCGTCGAGCCATTGTCGGAATGTCGGCCATTTCTTGCCTCCCTTTCCGTTTCCAGCAGTTGGATTGACGATAACGAACCATTTAGTTGAGTTGGACATTTGTATAAATGATGAACTATGAATGATAAATGATGAACTGTACGTTTTTGTTCTCTTAACAAATGTAGGTTTTTTGGATTAGAAAGTTGTCGAGTTAGTTGGGAAATTGAGTGGTTGAAAACAATTCGTAATTCGTAATTAAACAATTACCTTTGTACCATGCTATTACCTATACTCTCTATTTTGCTGGCTATCTTGCCGGGCTTAGTGATTTGTATTTTAATTTACAAAAGTGATAAATACGAAAAAGAACCCTGGTCGCATCTTTTGGTGTGTTTCCTGCTCGGTGTTATAGCGATGTTTATCGCCAGATCTGTAGAGAATTTTCTGGAAAGTGCAGCTTATGATTTTGCGATTGATATGCCCGATTTGCTTTTTCATGCACTGATTGCCTTTGTGGTGGTTGCCTTTGTGGAAGAGTTTTTAAAATTCCTGCCTTTACGGTTCTATATTTTCCCTAGAAAAGCCTTTAATGAACCCATGGACGGGATTGTGTATGGGGTTATGATTGGGATGGGATTTGCGACGGCAGAAAATATGATGTATGTTTCAAGTGGTAATTGGGAAACTGCATTGATTAGAATGTTTACAGCAGTTCCGGCACATGGAATGATAGGGGTTATTATGGGGTATTTTGCTGGACAGGCTAAATTTAACCCACATCAACGTTTTCAGTTATTGATGCAGGGTTTTTGGCTGGCTGTACTTGGGCATGGGGCCTATGACTTTTTTATTTTACAAGAAAATTATCCTGCATTAGCCATTTTATCTTTGGTTTTACTCGCTATTGGATATTGGGTGACGATACGGCTGGTCAGGCGCGAAAGGGAAAAGTCGCCGTTTAAAGAATCGGGGATGCCTTGATTCAGTATCAGTGGCAGTAGCAGTATCAGTTAAAATACCTGCGGGTAGGTTCTCCTTTAGAAGTTAGGGCAGTTTCAGTCGCGATTTATGTCGTCCTGCTGCGCAGACTTGCTGGATTTTATTTCCTGATTACTAATCACCAAATCACTAAGCTCAACTTGCCTTCATGTATTTAACGATTACATTGTATAATTCATTTGGATTGAAGGGCTTTGTTACATAATCATTCATTCCGACGGTATAAACTCGATCTCGTTCTTCCAGCATAGCCGATGCGGTGAGGGCGATAATTGGGAGTTTATGATATTTAGTGTCTGCTAAACCTCGTATTTTAGTCGTTGCGGTATAGCCGTCCATGGTTGGCATTTGCAAGTCCATGAGTATAATATCGTAATCATTCTTTTGCACCTTTTCAAGTGCAATGGCGCCATTATCCGCAACGTCATAATTGATGTCCCATTTATCCAAAAATCGATTGGCTACGAGTTGATTAATTTTATTGTCTTCTACCAATAACAATCTTGTCCCTCTGAGTTCTGTTTGCTCGTCCACTTTTTTTACTGGAGCATTTTCAGTATTTTTTGTCATGCTCCGTCCCAATTCCAATGTAAAAGAGAAGGTAGAGCCTTTCCCTGACTCGCTATGAAGCACAATTTTGCTCTCTTGTAACTCTAATAACTTTTTAGTAATGGCCAATCCCAGCCCAGTTCCTCCAAACTCGCGAGTCGTAGAAGAAGAAGCCTGTGTAAAAGATTCAAAAATATGTGCTTGTTTGTCCAATGGAATACCAATGCCAGTATCCGTCACAGCAAAATCAAGTGTCACTTTTTCCTCCTCTTCTTTATTGAGTTTAACGCTAAGTGTAACCGTTCCATTTTTGGTAAACTTCACTGCATTACTCAATAAGTTATTCAATACCTGAGCAAGTCGGGTGGGGTCACCTATGACATAATCTGGTACATCTTCTCCAATATCAATAAGCAGTTCATTATTATTTTCTTTTGCTTTTGTACCAATCGCATAAATGATGCTACTCGTACTATTTTTCAAACTAAAATCAGCAGCCTCAAATTCTACTTTCCCCGATTCCAGCTTATTATAATCCAGTATATCGTTGATAAGTACTAATAAATTTTCGCCCGAAAACTTCAAAATTTCCAGGTTGCGGATTTGGTCTTGACGGGGATTTTCTTCTAATAGAATATTGGACATCCCGATAACGCCATTGAGGGGAGTTCTGATTTCATGACTCATCGTTGAAAGAAATTCCGACTTTGTTCTGGCGTTCCCTTCAGCTATTTCTTTTTCTATAATTAATTTCTTCTGCTTTGCTTCCATTACTTTTTGCTGCTCGTTCTGCGCATACACCAGTAAGTTGGATAGCATCCAGGAAACCAAAGCAGCAGCTGTCCCCATGATGATTAGTGGTATGAATATACCTTGTCCAGTCTGAAAGGTTAGCAAAAGTAAACTCGCCAGACCTACTGTCCCTATGGTATAAAAAAGTGAAATATTTAATGGATGTTGGGAGTGTTTTTTTGAACTGTACTTAAATTTATTTTTAATTTTTTCAAACCACCTCATGTTGCCGTTTTATTATACCAAACCCATTATTGAATTTGGCATTAGTACTTTACAAATATACCTGAAGGCTAAAATTATGTTATTCTAAATCAGCCCCAAAATATTACAAACATTTATAATATACGCAAAGAAAGGAAGGTAGGTTTTGTGCCTTTTTAGGCAAATTGTGACATAGCATTTTACTTTAAAAATAAACTTAATTATATTTTCTCAACTGCAAATTCCAAAATTTCTTCTAAATAAGTACGTTCGTTGGCAAGACGAGGAACTTTACTTTGTCCGCCATAACGCCCCTTTGCTCGCAGCCAATTATGAAACGTCCCTTCCGGTACCTGATGAACAACCGGTAAAACCAAAGCCAGGTCTTTATAGCGTTTGGCTTCATAATCCGAATTGATGTCTTGCAGGTTTTTATCCAGCAATTCTGTAAATTTTGCTAGAGATGGAGGTGCTTTTTCAAATTCTATAATCCACTCATGTCCGCCTTTTTGTTTTGTAGAAAGGAAAATTGGTGCTACTGTATATTCACTGATTTGTGCCTTGGTTTCCAAACAGGTTTTTGCCAATGCTTTGTCAGTGTTTTCAATCATCACCTCTTCACCAAAAGCATTAATATAGTGTTTGATCCGTCCTGTTACTTTTATTTTGAACGGAAAAACAGAAGTAAAAGCCACCGTATCACCTGGCATATAACGCCATAAACCAGCGTTTGTAGAAATAATCAATGCATAATTTTGTCCAACTTCTACTGCCTCAAGCGGAATCGCTTTTGGATGTTCTTTATGCCATTCTGTTGTAGGCAAAAATTCATAATAAATACCATTATCCAACATTAGGGTCATTTCATCTTCTTCAGCAATATTGTCCAATTGAGCAGCAAAAAAGCCTTCTGAGGCATTATAGATATTGATATAACCAACATTTTCTGCCGGTAATAAAGCCTTAAATTGCTCGCGATAAGGATTGAAGTGAACGCCACCATGTACATAGACCTCAAAATTTGGCCAGACTTCCAGCAGATTGTCTTTCCCGGTAATTTCCAAAATACGGCGGGCAAGTACAAGTACCCAAGTCGGTACACCAGCCATGATGGTTACGTTTTCTTTTGACGCCAACTGCGCCATACGTTCCAGTTTTTCATCAAAATTCTTCATCAGTGCCGTCTGCACATCTGGTGTATTAAACAACTTCACATAACCTGGCATATGATCCATCATAATAGCTGACACATCCCCTATTCGCGTCTCCTTAAAGCCTTCAAAGGTATCGTAACAGCCTCCAATGGTGAGGTTCTTGCCTTCCAACAGTCGTGCATTATTATTTCCATACCAAGATGTAATGACGTCATGTCCGCCTCGCAGGTGGCATTCTTTGAGGCTGACTTCGGTTACAGGGATAAATTTGCTTTTCCCATTTGTCGTACCAGATGATTTGGAAAACCAGGCAACTTTTCCGGGCCACAACACATTGGGTTCTCCGTGCATCATACGTTCTATGTACGGGAATATATCCTCATACCCACTAATCGGCACCTGTGTCCGAAATTCCTCTGCTGTTTTTATTGTAGCATACCCATATTTTCTTCCCCATTCAGTATTCATGGCATTTTTTATCAATTCCTGAAAAATAATGCTTTGAACTTCAAGTGGATAATTGACATAACGCTTAATATGCGGCAGCCTTTGTCGAATGTACCAACTAAACATTGTGTTAATCACCTTCATATTCTTGATTTTTGTAATTCTAAATTATAAAAACCAATTCATATTATCAGCATGTAAGTACATTTTTTTCGAGTTAAGATATGTAAACTCTTAATGCTTCTTAACCCAAGTTGAATATGTAGCCCCCAAATCTTATCAACGCTGGTCAAAGAAGTTTATAGTGTTTACAGGGTTTATACAATAGTGATTATTTTGCGAAGCAAAATACGTCTTTATCAAACTATGTAAACTTCACATAAACACTATAAACTAGCTGGCTGTGAAAATGTAAAATTGGGGGCTACTAGCTTGCCTTAGGAATAGACATAGCAAGGGAGATTACGCCAAAGTGTATTCCGAGTATTTCCAGACTTATAAAAAGAAAATTAGACTTTAATTAGTTAGTGCTTGAAGACCTCAATGGATTTCTGCTTCACGACCAAGTCTGTGAACTTACCTTTAAAGCGTGTCGCACGAACCATGTGATTGTCTATCCAATGATAATTACCGCCGCGTGGTTTGCCCATAAGCAAGCTATGGTATTTAAATCCATGCTTATTAAGCCACATTTCAGTAATTTCACGATGAGCTTCAGTACGAGAAGTGAAAAAACAAATCAGATGCCCTTCGTCATACCATTTATTAAGAATTTCGAGCGCGTCAGGAAATGGCTCAACTGTTCCCATTCGGGCAGGTTCTTCATTAGGTACATCGTCGCATACTGTACCATCAATATCAATGAGATAATTTTTTACGCCTTCTGGCAATACAGGGCTAATATTCTCCCCTTTTTCGTTAAACGTCTCTTTTAATGTCTTCATCTAAAAATTAAGTTAAGTTGTTTCAGCAGGCAAAGATAGCAATTATGAACTATTTTCCTGCAATTATCCCAACCAATGGACCAACAGCAGCACCCAGAAATGACCAGAACACAACGCCCATAATCAGGAATAACATAACTCGCCTTTTGTCTTTATATATTGTAGCTGCGATAATCGCACCAACAGGGACGGAAATAAGTGGTGGAGTAATCAATGCCAGTCCATATAGTCCGAACTCGCGTTTTACTTTCACAATCAATCGATTCATCCGAGTAAATTTACGCGGCTTTTTATCGATTTTTTCTAAATAACGAAGGTATAATTTCTTGGCACCCCGAGCGGAGTATACAAAAAACACAATACCCATAACACCACCAATCAAGGTATATAACACGACTTCGAGATAGTCGAAACCAGCAATATAACCTGCCGGAATGCCTCCTAATGTATGCTTCACGGCACTAATTAAAATGACCACTAACGCTTCTGCAAATTCTCCTATTGTACTCACACTATTTATTTTATTTTGTGAGTTTAATGTATGTTGTTTGTTCTTACTTTCTACTGATTAATCAAGTCATTTAGCACCTGTAGCGCTTCATCCAGATAAATATCTTTTCGAATGCTTTTATGCCATTCATCCAGACGAGCAATTTGCGCAGAATCAGGCTCTACCGTTTGTACAAAAAATTCGGGCTGGCTGACTTTAATCCCTGGAATTTCTTCTTTCATCAATTCCTCATATTTTTTGAACCGTGCTTCAGAAGCATCTTCTGCCGCTCTGTATTTTTTCAGACTCAATTGATTATTTGGGTTGTCACGTTCTTCTTTCAGTAATTTTGCTCTTTCGTCAATCATACTGAACGTTTCATTACTTTTAACGCGATTCTGGCTTCTTTGTTTAATTTTTGCCAGACTTTTAATGGATGTACACGCTTCATATTCTACGGGTTCTATTTCATCCCATACCATTGGGAAGTCGTGTTCCTTCTCTCCCATTTCTATATAATTGTACCGACTTGGCAGAATAATGTCTGGCTCCACACCTTTCAATTGCGTTGCACCACCATCAATCCGATAGAATTTTTGTACCGTCATTTTTACAGAACCTAAAGGACGTACACCAGATAAAGTTGCTGGAATGGTTCGATCTAAATTGATAAAACGCTGTACCGTACCTTTACCAAAGGTAGAATTTCCACCAATAATAACTGCCCGTTCATAATCCTGTAATGCTGCTGCCAATATCTCGGACGCAGAAGCACTGCCGGAGTTCACCATAACAACTAGTGGTCCATCATAAGTCGTTTTTGAGTTTTTATCTCTAAGCACTTTGGGTGCATCGCCTTTACTTTTCACTTGTACAATAGGTCCTTTTTCGATAAATAGACCTGACATATCTACAACTTCATTTAGCGAGCCTCCTCCATTATTTCTCAAATCGAGAATAATGCCAGATACATTTTCTTCCTTCAGTCCTTCCAGTTCTTTACGAATGTCTTCTGCACAATTGCGTCCGCCTGTTTTGGTGAAATCAGCATAAAATTTGGGAAGATAAATCAAGCCTATTTTACCTGCTGCTTTATCGCTTTCTATGATACTTGATTTTGCATAAGATTCTTCCAAAATGACAATATCACGGGTAATTGGGATGATTTTCGTATCGCCTCCAACCTTTTTGACTGTCAGCCTTACTTCTGTACCTTTCTTCCCACGAATGAGTTTGACGGCATCATCCAAACGCATTCCTACTACATCCACAGGTTCTTCTTCTCCCTGCGCTACTTTTATGATAACATCGTTTGCTTCCAGGTCTTTTTGTCTCCACGAGGCACTACCAGGCACAATACGAATCACCTTGATGTCTCCATCTACTTCTCGCAATTGTGCTCCAATACCTTCCAGGCGACCAGAGATGCTGATGTCAAATGTTTCTTTCTCGGCAGGTGCAAAATAATTCGTGTGCGGGTCAAATGCAGAGGTAACAGCATTGAGATAAGTCGCAATGTAATCCCGATGTTCCTGCTTGGCCAATTGCTCAAACCAGCGATCATGCGTTTTCATCTCATCTTTTCTGGCTTTAACTTCCAATTCTTCGAAAGTCATGTCCAGCACATCTTTTTCGTCTTTGTCTTTTTTAGATTCTTCCTTTATTTTTTCAAATTCCTTAGCTTTCCCTGCCAATCCCTTCACATTTACCTCTTTTTCTTTGGCCGCTTCCTCTTTGGCTTTTTCCTGTTTTTCAAGGTTTTCAACGATTCTGTCCAAAACCCGATATTTCAGGGCTTTCCGCCAACGGTCGCGCAGCTCTGTTTCGTCTTTTGCATGGTCTAGTTTTTCTTCATCAAACTCGATGGTTTCCTCTTTAGTAAATTCAAAAGGCTCTGCCAACATTTCTTTATAATAGCTTTCAATTTGCACGGTACGCTTTTTCAGCAATTCAACAGACAAATCAAAGAACTGAAATTCACTAGCACTCACCTGATCGTCAATTTCTGTTTTATATTTTTTCAACTGCGCAATATCATCCACAGTAAAAAAACGTTTGGAGCCATCCAAATCATCAAGATATAAATCATAAACTCTTTCAGAATAAGCATCATCAATTTCTAGTGGCGCATAATGCAATTGCTGCATCCCACTCAGAATAGATTGTATGAGGATTTCGTCTTTTTCTCCGTCGCTTTTTACCTGAAAAGCCCATATTCCAACAAGCACGATGGCTGAAAGCACAAAAAACAGCAGACTCTTTTTCATAAATGTATGATTATTTGGATGATAAAAGAATATTTAAATTATCCGTTTGAATTTAATATAGTATATAAAGATACGTTGTTTCTAAGAAATAGTTATACCAAAGGTGTAGATACTTATAGTTTAACACAAATTTAACCCCTAATAAGCGCTAATGTTTTGATATCGTACCAACAAATTTTAGCCCATCGACAGATAAAAACTATCCGGCAGTACCAAATCATAAAATAGACTGGGTCTATATTTTTATATCAGGTTATTTTTAGAGACTTAACAAGAGTAAGATCTGATTCTATACTCCTCATAGAAACCCCACGGAAAATAACAACTTACCCGTTCGTAAATAATGACAGTACATGGATTATATACTGTCATATTGAATATAGTTTGCCAACCCGCACATCTGCTCAATGAAATTAGGTTCTCTAAACTAAATGATTCAAATAATCTAGCCTCTTCAACTGATAAATAGCTTGCTATTGTATTCATATCGAATATATCTCCATAAGACGCATTGCTCATCAACAGTTCTATTTTATCCAGAGAAATAAAATAATAGACAACTTTTCTATGTAAAGCCAACTTCTCAATATCTTCTGTACTCAATGTATTGATATAACTATCATTTTCTTCATCTGACATTTTATCTTCATATCCGTGAGGCAGGAAAAAAGCCGGGATATCCGCTTCAAGAGCTGCTTCATCCACATGCTCTATTATAGTTTGATCAATTAATTGCTCCTGCTCACAGGAAGTCATCATAACGCTGACCATCAGTATTGCCAAAAAGCTAAGAAAGATGGATTTTAATTTTAAAGTTTTCATAACTGTTGTTTTAAATAGTTAAATAAATTATTGTTTTTGCCAGTCATTTTCGGTTTGGGTTTGACGTAATGTATTTTAGCTAAAACGATATAGTTGTGACATTAAAACCGATTATAATTATGTATATCATTTTCACTATAAACAAATACATCCCTTAAAACCCACCTCGAAAATGATGGCGTTTTTTGCTCTAAAAACTGCCAGACAGTAAAACTATCCGGCAGTACCAAATCATAAAATAGACCGGGTCTATATTTTGAATCAGGTTATTTGTATTAGCAATAACCTAGAAATTTAGCTCTGTAAGAAGTATATGTAAGATTTGGGTTCCACCATCTTGTACAAGTTCTCCTTTGTTGTTGAAACCGCTTGCAAATAGGCCAGTTGAGAGGAAAACCACTTGAGGTAATTACCTGGTATGGATTACCATAATCTTGCCATTCAGTACATCCACGTAATGTAGCCAAGCTCTCTACATTAAATGATTCAAACAACCTACTTTCTTCAGATGACAAGTAGTTCATCACTGTGTTTGCACCAAATATATCTCCATAAGTCGCATTATCTATCAATACGTCTATTTTATCTAGTGAAACAAAATAATAGATAACTTTTCTGTGTAAAACCAGTTTTTCAAAGCCTTCTGTATCAAGTGTGCTAATATAATTCCCAATGGCTTCTTCGGACATTTTATCTTCGTATCCGTGAGGCAGAAAAAATTCAGGTATATCTGCTTCAAGAGCAGCTTGTTCTGTGTTTTCTATTGGAGTTTCTACTCCAATATCCTCTAATTCTGTTTGCTCACAAGAAGTCATCATAACACTGACCATCAGCATGGCCATAAAGCCAAGAACGATGGATTTTAATTTCAAATTTTTCATAATTGTTGTTTTAAAATAGTTGAATAAAAAGTTTAATAAATCATTGTTTTTGTCAGTCAATAAAAATGTCGCGAACACCTTATCGCCTGGCTTATTCGTTCTTTTGGTTTTACTGCGTTTGTAATTAATTACACTACAAATGTAGAGGGGATATTTGGTATATTTTTACACTATTAAAGGCAAAAGTATTTTAATAATTATTTTAAAGCTTATTTAAATTACTATAAATCAGTTTCTTAAAATATTTAATTAAATTAAAAAGTATTTATGCAGACCAATTGAACACGAAAAAAAACACTCCACAAAACACAAAAAGAAGAGGTTGTGCATAGTTACACTTCTTAAATTGCTGTTAATCCTACCCATCTCTCCTTTAAAAAAGTTATTTTTGCGCCTCAAAATTCATCATTCATCATTTATCGTTCATCATTAGCATGAAAGTAGGAATCATCTTTGGCGGCCCTTCCCGTGAGCGGGAAATCTCATTTGCAGGAGGCAGAACGGTATATGACAACCTGAACAAAACCCTGTTTGAGCCTGTACCTTTATTTGTCGACAGCCACCGCAATTTTATTTTGCTAGACTGGCAGTATGTATATAAAGGCACGATACGCGACTTTTATCCACCCATCAGCTCGCTGCCCGAATCGGCGCATGAATTTCAAATCTATATAGAAAGTATTCCCGACCTGACGCCTGAGGCTTATGATGCTCTCATGCGACAAGTCGGTCGTCCGGTACAACTGGAAGAACTGCCTGACTTGATAGATTTTGCTTTTCTTGCTTTGCATGGCACTTTTGGTGAAGATGGACAAATACAAGGTTTGCTGGAAAGTCTGGATCTGCCTTATACAGGAAGTGGTATCCGTGCTTCCAGCATTGGTATGGACAAGGCATTTCAGAAAAAAATCATGAGCGCGGGCGATTTTCCCTGTCCGAATATTCTGGAGATCAAACGGCAAGACTGGATAGAAGGAGATACAGATAATTTTTATACCACTGTCGTGGAAAAAACGGGTTTCCCAATCGTCATTCGCCCTGCCAATCAAGGCTCCTCTATTGGCGTTGCGATTATTGATAAAAATGAAGGCAAAGACAGATTCAATAAGGCTGTTAATGATGCTTTCTTCCGCGAAAATATCACCGCAGTACAATGGAATGGTTATTCGGAGACAGAAAAGATAGCTTTTCTCCGCAAGCTCGGCGACATACGTGAGGGCATTGGATTTCCAGTTGCCGCAGATGAGCAAGTCATTTACCATCCTGAACAATTGCTGACTTTCCTGAACACCCATTTGGCGAAAGCCAAAAACATCACACTGGAAAGCCACCTGACTGAACAGATTGTTATTGCAGAAGAATTTATAGACGGGCAGGAATTTTCCTGCATTGTATTGAGGCAGGAAGATGGCTCAGTCGTTGCACTACCGCCCACCGAGATCATCAAGGGCAAAGAGGTTTTTGATTATCGTTCCAAATACCTGGCTGGCTTGTCGCGCAAGGAAACACCGATACGACTACCCGATGCACAAATTCATGAAATCCGCCAGGAATGTGAACGGCTGTTTCATTATCTGGAGTTCAATACTTATGCTCGGATTGATGGCTTTATCAAAGCGGATGGCACGATTTATCTCAACGATCCCAACACGACTTCCGGGATGCTGCCTTCTTCTTTTTTCTTCCATCAGGCAGCGGAGATTGGGTTGAACCCTTCTCAGTTTCTGACCTATATTATTCGGGCTTCTTTACAGGAAAGGATGGCGACGTCCTTGGAAACAGGCAGTTTTGCTCATTTGCTTACTGATTTGGATACTCATATCGCTTCGCTCAAAAAAGGGCAGACCAACAAACAAAAAATTGCAGTCATTTTGGGTGGCTATTCTTCTGAAAGGCATATTTCGGTAGAAAGCGGACGCAATATTTATGAAAAACTCGCCAGTTCAGACAAGTACGAGCCGATTCCTGTTTTCCTGACGGGAAGTGGCGAAGACATTCAACTCTATCAAATCCCCATCAATTTATTATTGAAAGATAATGCCGATGATATTCGGGATAAAATTTACACCTATAAAAAGCATCCTGTTCTGGAAACCATCAAACAGGAATGTGCTGTACTGACCAATAAATATGCTTCCGCAAATGTCGTTTTTGAGCCAAGAAAATTGTCTTATGATGAACTGACAAACATGGTAGATGGCGCATTCATCGCCTTACATGGTCGTCCAGGTGAAGATGGTACTTTGCAGGGCATTTTCGATACCTTGGGCTTGCCTTATAATGGCTCGCCCCCTCATTCGTCCAATATCACCATTAACAAATATGAAACCCTGCAAAAACTCAAAGCTGCCGGATTTACGGTGACGGACCAATTGCTGATCAGCAAAGCTGACTTTTTGAAAAATGCGCAGGAGTGTATTGGAAGAATACAAACTAGTTTTGATTATCCGCTTATCGCCAAACCACTGGATGATGGCTGTAGTTCTGCGGTTAAAATGATTCGTGACCGCGACCAGATGGCGGCTTATTTGCGGGCTATTTTCCGTAAGGAGACAGAAGAATTTGTTGCTCCGCTAGATGCTAAGATTTTAAAATTATTGCCCAAAGAAGAATTTCCACACAAAGAGTTAGCCCTCATAGAAGCCCTAATCACCAGCAAAGGAGCAAAACATTTTCTGGAAATCACGGGAGGACTGCTCACTCGACGAGTGAATGGCGAATTGGAATACGAAATGTTTGAGCCTTCAGAGGCTTTGTCGGAAGGCGAAATATTATCATTGGAAGAAAAATTTCTGGCTGGTGAAGGACAAAACATCACACCTGCCCGTTTTGCTGACAATCAGCAGGATTATGCGTATATTGCAGCCCAGGTAAAAGCCGAATTAGAACGCGCTGCCCGACTGCTGAATGTAGAAGGTTATGCGCGGATAGATGCTTTTGTACGCATTCATGAAGATGGAAAAGTGGAGACAATTATTATAGAAATTAATTCACTGCCAGGCATGACACCGGCGACCTGCATTTTTCATCAGACCGCAATTAACGGTTATAAGCCTTATGATTTTATTGATAAAATACTGGAATTTGGACTTGAATTGGTTGATTAGGTTATTAAGTAATTGAGTTATGTGAAGTATTGAGTATTTTGCTACGCAAAAGACTCAATCAACTCAATAACTCAATCAACCCAATAACTCAATCAACCCAATCAACTCAATCAACGACAAAGATGAGCGATAACAGCATTATAAAAAGAATATTAAACTGGATAAAAAAAGCATTGGTAGAAACTGGCTATTTCCTGAGTAGTCGGATTTTCCTGAAAAACCTGATCATCGCACTGGGTATTCTTGCCCTGCTTTTGTTTTTAGTATTCAAATTCCTCAATGTCTATACAAAGCATGGCGAGTCCATCACGCTACCCGACCTGCGTGGTCAATCTTTAGAATTGGCTGAAGAGCAAATGAAAGGCAAGCATATTGAATTGTTTGTTATCGACTCTTTGTATTTCCCCGACAAAAAGCCTTTTACGATTCTTGAACAAGACCCTTTACCCGATTCAAAAGTAAAGGAAAGCAGGAAAGTATATCTGACGGTAAATGCCAGTGTGCCGCCACCAGTCAATGTCCCCGATGTGTGGGGAAAAGATGTAGATTTTGCCAAACGTCTGTTACGAGCCCGTGGATTTTCTGTTCATAAAAAAATAGAGTATAAATCAGATCCGGCAGTCAATACCGTTTTGCAAGTCAAACATAATGGCAAGCAACTCATACGCCCCAATACTAAAGATAAAAAAAGTGTGCTGAAAATACCTAAAGGCTCAGAATTGAAACTAGTCGTGGCAGAAGGCGGTGGCTCATCTATGGTGGTTCCAAGACTAGTCTGCCAGACCATGGACGAAGCAGGTTTTCAAATTCAAAGTTATAACCTAAATCTTGGCTCAGTGATGGTTGATGAAACAGTGAAGGACACGGCAAGCGCGTATATCTGGAAGCAGAATCCGGATTATAGTAGAGGTGACATTATACGCATGGGCGAGCAGGTGGATATCTGGCTGACAGCGACAAAGCCCGGCGAATGTCAAGGCTGGTAGTCTTAATGATGAACTATGAATGATGAATGATGAATGATGAATTTTTCACTCATTTTGCAAAGCAAAATATTTATAGTTCATCATTCATAGTTCATAGTTCATCATTATAAAAACAGTCTCTTACACAACAAATCATTATACCTTTTCGTATTCTATTGCGACATCGTTAAGGAATCCTTAATTTATTATTTACTAAAAAACATTCAAAAAATAAATTCTTTATTTGAATTGCTTATTTATTTTTTGACTGCTTCTAAAAAAGCAAACGACTGCTTATGAAATGCTTAATCGCAACGAGTTTTTTATTATTCGCCTCTATTTTTTTATATGCTCAACCCATTGAAATGCCGCTGACGCATAATCCGGTTTTGCAACAATACGCTAAGGCGCATCCCAAACAAGCAAAGGCTAATCGGCAGGTGACCAATACGCTGATGCTACCTTTTTTCGATGATTTTTCATACGAAGGTCCTTATCCCGATTCTACGCTTTGGATGGATAATCAGGCTTACGTGAATCCTACATTGGGCAAAAATCCGCCTTCAGTAGGCGTAGCCACACTAGACGGACTAAATGCTCATGGTACACCTTATGAAGGTGGGGAAAACTGGGCTGACACCCTGACTTCTATGCCTATCGACTTATCGGCACTGACTGTTTCCGACAATATTTATATGAGCTTTTTTGTAGAACCACAGGGCAACGGAGACTCCCCAGAAGCTATTGATGTACTCAAGATAGAGTTTAAAGACTTCAACGACAACTGGCAGCAGATGATGGAAATTTCGGGCGATACCGCTTCGACTTTTGCGTATCACAGTATCTTTCTTGGCTCTTTATATCTCAGTGATGATTTTCAGTTTCGCTTTACCAATTATAATGCAAGAACCGGATTTGTGGATCTCTGGCATATTGATTATGTAAGAATTGATACTGACCGATTGAATAATGACCAATCCTTTGGAGATGTTTGTTTTACTGAATATCCGCCTTCTATATTGAGAGATTATCGCGCAATGCCCTGGCCGCATTATTATACAGATGTAAATAATAATTTTGTCACTTCCGAAAGCTGGGCAGGTATTGATTTGAAAATAAAAAATCATAGCACATCCAGCTATGTTCTCGACAATGCTTATTATGATGCTGATGAAGATATATATGACCTCAATGTGGTAAATTGGGATAATGGAAGTACCTCCATTCCCGCAAGTAGCAATCAAACTTTATCCGGCTCACTTAATCTGAATACAGATTTGAATTTTGGTCCGCTATTCTCTATCAATCCGACACAGGCTAAAATCAATACGACTTATTATTATACCGTATCGGGCCAGGATGAACTGACGAATCAGCCTAATTTTGTGGTACAAAATGATACCGTTACCACCGAAACTATATTTGGCAATTACTTTGCTTATGACGATGGGACTGCGGAAAGCAATATTGGACTCAACGCATTTGGCTCACAAGCCGCTGTTCAGTTCAAACTCAATGTAGATGACACGCTGACTGCCATACAAATTCATATTCCGCATGTCGCAGGCGATGTTTCCACTCAGTCTTTCCACCTAAAAGTATGGGAAGGCAGCCTAAACAACGAACCACCTGTATACGAGCGTAATTTTGCTACGCCAGAATACGCGCCAGGGCTTAATGGTTTTCATACTTACGAGCTTGATGTCCCTCTTTTCATGAGCAAAGATAATAACTACTACATCGGCTGGCAGCAGGCAAGTAATGAAACGCCGCCTATCCCTGTGGGTTTTGACAAAAACAATCCTTTTGCCGCTTCCAAAAATTTCTATAATATCGGTACAGGATGGAATCCATTCACTGCTGCTGGGCTGGAAGGTGCATTGATGATTCGTGCGGTGACAACGGAAGGCAGTGTTTTTGTCAGCAATGAGGAAGTCCTTTCGGCCGAGGAGGTGGTGAGTATTTTTCCTAATCCAGTCAGCAATCAACTTTTCTTTAATTTGAAAACGGGTATTTATCAGGATTATGAAGTAGCTGTTTATAGTGCGCTGGGGCAATTAGCTTTTACGCAGACGCTGACTGAATCTATTCCAGTATATCATTTGCCAAGTGGAATTTATTTTATAAAATTGCAGGATAAAACGACTGAACAGGTTTATACTTATAAATTTGTGAAGCGATAAGATTTAAAGAATATCATCGAACGTTTACTAAACCTACATAGGTTTAGTAAACGTTCGTTAATGACCAATCACCATAATATGCCAGATATCACAGTAGAAGAACTCAAACAAAAACTCGACAAGGAGGAAAAATTTGTGTTCATAGATGTACGCGAACCACACGAATATGCGGAGTTCAATCTCAATGCTCAACTTATTCCGCTTGGTACGCTACCGCTTCGTTTAAATGAATTTGAAGACCATAAAAATGAAGAAATTGTCGTTCATTGTCGCTCTGGCGGACGCAGTGGACAGGCAAAAGCCTTTATGATACAAGCTGGTTTCACCAATGTCCGCAACTTACTCGGCGGTGTTTTGGATTGGCAGGCTAAGTTTAAGTGATTGGGGTATTGGGGTAATTGTATATTAGGGTATTAGTGATCGCCAGTCACCAATACCCTAATTCCCCACTACCCAATACCCCAGCTAAGCGTCTCCCAAACGACACTCCTTCCCTATATATTTTCCGTACATTTACAGCGGCATAAATTATTTGTTATTTGTGTTTGAATTTGAATCTAGATCATGCCAAACGACTTAGCTATTGACATCATTATTCCTGCATTCAATGAAGAAAATGCAGTGGATAAAGTGCTGGCAGAAATACCTGCCGACCTGATTCGGGAGGTCATTGTATGCAATAATGGCAGCACCGACCAAACCGCAGAAGTCGCCAGAAAAGGCGGCGCGACGGTACTTGATGAACCGCAAAAGGGCTACGGACATGCCTGCCTGAAAGGAATTCAATACCTACGCAACAAACCTGCCGACCAACAACCGGATGTTGTCATATTTCTGGATGCTGATTATTCGGATTATCCAGAAGAAGCCCGTTTGCTCATGCAGCCTATTATAGAGCAAGACATGGACATGGTCATTGGTTCGCGTGCATTGGGTGATTTGGAACGCGGCTCTATGACACCACAACAAATTTTTGGCAATTGGTTGGCGACCAATCTTATCAAGTTATTTTACCAATACGAATTTACAGATTTAGGCCCCTTTCGGGCAATAAAGTGGCAGAAGCTGCTAGAACTAGATATGCAGGACACCACTTATGGCTGGACAGTAGAAATGCAGGTCAAAGCCGCTAAATTGAAATATAAATGCACCGAGATACCCGTCAATTATCGCAAACGCATTGGCAAATCTAAAGTTTCTGGCACCGTCAAAGGTACGATTCTAGCTGGACACAAAATCTTGTGGACTATATTTAAATTACTTTGAAATGTGTTGGTGAGTTGCGGGGTGATGAGTTGCGGGTTCGTGAGTTACGGGTTCGCAAGTTACGAGGTGAAAAAGTTCGTTTTTTTGCTTTGCAAAAAACGACAACACAACAACACGACAACACAACAACACGACAACACAACAACACGACAACACAACAACAAACACATACATGGCATTCATCACCTATTTTCTAATTACATTTTACAGTCTCAGTTTACTATACATCACGATTTACTGTCTGATGCAGGTGCATTTATTGTATTTTTACAAACAGAATAAACGCAAGCCTTCCGATAATTTATCTAAGAATGGTGTCGTAGTGGAGGACAGTGATTTGCCTTTTGTCACCATTCAGTTGCCCATTTATAATGAGCAGTATGTTGTGGAGCGGCTGATTGACAATATTACTAAATTTGATTATCCCAAAGATCGTTTTGAAATTCATATCCTCGATGATTCTACAGATGAAACTGTGGAAATCACCCAAAAAAAAGTAGTCGAATACAAAGCGAAGGGCTTCAATATAGAACAGGTTCGCCGGGCAGGACGAGAAGGCTATAAAGCAGGTGCTTTGCGTGACGCGATGCCCTTTGTAAAAGGAGATTTCATTGCTATTTTTGATGCCGATTTTCTACCGAATCCTGATTTTTTGCGCCGCACTATTCCTTATTTCAATAATCCGGAAATTGGGGTCGTACAAACCCGCTGGGAACACATCAATAAAAACTATTCCCTACTAACTCGCTTGCAGGCCATGCAACTAGATGTCCATTTCACCGTCGAGCAAAAAGGGCGATATGCTGGTGACTGCTTATTACAATTCAATGGCACAGCAGGTGTATGGCGACACAGCACCATCAATGATGCAGGAGGCTGGGAAGCTGACACACTCACCGAAGACCTCGACCTCAGCTATCGCGCCCAACTCAAGGGCTGGAAGATTGTTTATCTGGAAAAAGTTGGTTCACCCGCTGAGCTGCCTGCCGAAATGAACGGACTAAAATCCCAGCAATTTCGATGGACAAAAGGTGGCGCAGAAACCGCCAAGAAAATGCTGCCGCTCATCTGGAAAGCGGATATTTCCCGACGCAAAAAGATTCATGGCACCGTGCATTTGATGTCGAGCAGCATATTCATTTGTATTTTCCTAATTGGTATCCTTAGTGTGCCGCTGAGTTTTTTGATTCAGGGCATTGAGATTGACATGCGGTATTCTTATATTTTTTATGCCGCCACCGTTTCAGTCAGCCTGGTCTATTATGTCGCCAACGTGCAGGCACTGCGCACCGGACAAAGCTATCTTTGGACTTTAGTTAAATTTATCTTTCTTTTTCCTGTTTTCCTATCCTTGTCAATGGGCTTGTCCCTTCATAATACCATTGCCGTTTTGCAGGGTTATATTGGTAAAAAAACAGCCTTCATTCGTACCCCAAAATTCAATATCAATGGCTTGAAAGACAGTTTCAAAAATCATAATTACCTAGCTCGAAAAGTGAGTTGGACAACTATTTTTGAAGGCTTACTCGCGCTCTATTTCTTAGCTGCTATCATCGTCGATTTGCTCTGGCTGGACAATCGGTCATTTATGGGTTTTCATATTATGTTGTTTGCAGGCTTTGGTTCGATTTGTTATCTTTCGGTTAAGCATTTGAGTTTGAAGTGATACGTTTCATCGCTGCATCATGCAGGTAACTGAGCTTTGGACGAAAAGGAAATTAGGGTATTGGGATTTTAGGTTAAAAATCGTTGAAAATCAAAAAAATATCAAATTTCCTAATTCCCCAGTGTCCAAAGTCCAGTAGTTATGGTGGTAAAGGCTGCGTTTTTTTTCTAAAAACATAAGCCAGCCCGATACTCCAGGTGAAATGCAGGCGCATCAAAAACGGACGATCTTTTTCCCAGGGGATAATGTCGCTTTTTTTCGGATTGGACAAAATTGTAGTTAGCCCGACACCTGTCGAGAAATTAAACCGCAGGTTTTTATACAATCTCGGAGAGATATCTATTCCCACACTTTTACTAAATGACAACACAGGCTTGCCTGTTCTTATGGTATCAATAAACCAGACAGGGTCGCCTTGGTCAGTCCAAGCGCCATAAAATGCTTGGCCATAGGTCAGTACTTCTGCCCCAAAAACATCTACATCGGCATAGATACCAGGATTGAGGTGAGATTTTTTGAAAGGAATGCGACGGGTATAGCCTGCATTTACACCAAGGTACTCCACAAAGTCATCGGCATAAAAGCGATTGCGGTAAGTGTGCAGCTCAAACTCCCGGTGTACCCGGTTGATAAACCAGTTTACTCCACCATGCCATTCATTATTGCCTCTGATATGGAGATAGGAAGCTGAATAATCACGCCCAATGTAGGTGTCGTTGATATTGACCTGAATGCCCCAGGCATTATCCTGTGCCTCCATTTGTGCGAATAAGGATAAAACACAATAACATCCAATGAGTATTGTTTTTAAATTCATCATTTTTCTATTTAATTTGGAGTTAGTAATTAGTTGATTAGTGACTGGTTATTAGTTGCTTATAAAGCTTATGCTTTATGCTTGGCAAAAACTCCCTTTTTATTAAAGGAATATTTTATAGCTAAAAAACAAATTTTAAAATAATTTAAATTAAAAATGGTTCAGGTTCAGTAAAATCAAAAGATAAAATATCAAACAGCATGAAATTTAATTATAATCCCTCATAAAAGTCAATGACCTTTTGCAATGACTAATTCTGGTAATGTATTGACTAATAACTAATTAAACAATCACTAATAACGCCAATTTAATAATATAGTCGCTGCACCGTCTTTTTGCCAAGACGACAATTAATGCCGATGCTCCAGCGTTGGCTGCTGACTTCGGTACTTGTCAGCCCAGGTCCATTCATTATTTGGTCGGTATAATTAAATGTCATAAAAAGCCCATAACCACCAGTCATGCTCAGGTAGATGTTTTCATACATTTTTATGGAAAGGCTTAAGCCTAAAATATAATCTATATGAAGCGTTGGTTTGCTTATATAGTAGGAGTCTAAAACAAATAAAAAGTCTGGATGATAACTTAAAAATAAACGATACTTGTCTTGTCGAAACCCCATACAAAATGCTTCTATATTGAAAAAGCCAGACAGGTTGATGTCAGAATATTTCGCAGAAAGTAATGAGCGTTCAAGCCCAAAGTTGATGCCCAAATGTTCCCAAGGTTTATTGGACAATAGCCTGTCCTTATAGGCATGTCCCTGATTATCCTTTACTTTTCGGTCTAGGTGTATATTAAGCCCTGCCTTAAATCCATGCTTTCCATCTCTACGCATATATGAAAATTCAAGATTACGCCCGCCGTGGGTTTGATTAAATCGCAGAGTAGCATAGTCTTCTATGATGACAGGATAGCGTTCTTCCTGTGCGTAAGCAGAACAGCAAAATACCAATATGCTTAGGACCAAAAATAATAGGATCATCATTTTATTCATAATACAGTCGCTGCACCGTCTTCTTGCGAAGTCGGTAATTGATGCCGATGCTCCAGCGTTGGCTGCTGACTTCAATATCGGTTATCCCTATTTCAGACATTCCTCTATCACTACCCGTAAATGACATGAGTACCCCATAACCACCTGTCATATTCAAATAGATGTTTTCGTATGCCTTAATAGAAAGACTTAAACCTAAAATATAGTCAATATGAGCAGTAGCCTTATCTGTATAATAGGATTCTACATAAAATAAAAGATTACGCTCTTCATCACGACCTAAGAAAACAGGATATTTGTCATCCCTAAGTCCTACAACGAATATTTCTACATTAAAAAAAACAGACAATTGTATATCGGAATGTTTGATAGGAAGTATTGGGTGTCTGTAGCCAAGATTAACTCCAAAATGTTCTAAGGGTTTATTGGACATAAATCTATCTTTGAATACATGTCCCTGATTATCTTTTACCTTTCTATCTAAATGAATATTGAGTCCTGCTTTTAGTCTATGCTTTCCGTCTCTGTATATATATGAAAGTTCAACGTTACGTCCACCGTGAGTTTGATTAAAGCGTAGAGTAATATAGTCCTCTATGATAACTGGATAGCCTTCTTCTTGTGCATACAAGGCATAGAACATTATGATACACAAAACTATCAATACAACTTTTTTCATATGCTGTTTTAAAGTCAGGTCAGGAGAAATTTTCTCCTGACCTGTTTAGTGAACTTAAATTATTGTACCTTCCACAAGGTGATATTACCCTCCTCACCAACATAAGTCTCTGCCCAGTTATTATCGAAATAATCTGTATCTAAAGGATATGTTAAGTTGTCATTATTGTCAATATCTATTTTCCAGTAGCAATCTGTAATATATTTTCTTCTTCCCTTAAATTCTGCCGTGCTGTTAGTTCCAATAGCTGTACCCAGTTTTTTCTTTGAGTGTGTCCAATCTCTTTCAAAAGTATTAAATACCACACTTCCGCCCGGAAAATCATCTGGATGAAACCAATAGTGCCATCTGGTCAGGTTATCGCCGATGTCATTTTTGTGGACCTTAGTGATGAGTCTGCCGTTTTCATCTCCAAAATAGTATATCGTATTATTATAGGCTACTCTTCCACCGACATAAAACTCCGACCTTTTATTATTGTCATAGCGCTGGTCTATTCTGAATTCATGGCTGTGTATTGCATGATTGCTTCTTGCCGTCAGTTCTTCGGGCATAGGACGGGCAGTACTGCTAGTACCTGCTTCCAAGTTTTCGGTATCGTCCTCACTCAGCAGAGACAGTACAAAAGCAGGGGCAGCATCTTCACTATTTGCCTGCTCCTCGCTCACAGTCACTTCATATTCCGCTCCGTTTTGGTGGAAATACCAGAATACATAATGGTCATCTACACCTGCTTCGTCGTCATCCAGTGCTTCTACTCCAGGGGAGAGTATCGGCATTTTTTCGGTATCGGCAGTACTGAGGTTGGCAACGTGTATTACAGGGTCATATTCAATGTTTTCGTACACAAGCTCTGCTATCAAATCCTCCAATGCAGAAGAACGCATACCTGTGCTGAGTTGTTCATTGATCATCGCTTCCGTTTCTCGAAAATGTGCTATAAAGTCGCTCAGCAAAACTGCATCATAGTCTGTCTTCCTCGCTTCTGCAAGTATGTAGTCTGTATAAATCGGCTGCTGCACGATGAGCTTGAGTGCTTCGGCAATCTTAGTCATGGCTTTTTGCACCCGTTCGTCCTCCCGGTCTTCTGCATTGACCATCAACGCTGATAATGGTGTAGGGTTGATTCGGTATTCATCAATCGTAGTTTGTACTTCTTCAGTGACTTCTTCCAACACCTCTTCCGACTGACTACAGGATGTCGAATAAAGGACTAATACGCCCAAAAACAGGGCAAACAACAAAGCTTTTTTTAAGTTTGTCATAATTTTTGTAATTTTAAAATTCTAATAATTAGTGAATGCAGTCCTACTAAGCCGACTGTAGTTGCTTCCGCTGTGTAGTTCTCCTTCCACGAGAACTGCATGGCGTTTTTGTTATCACAAAAACCTGCGGATGTTTTTTGTTTTTGCTCGGTTGCGCTGACTATCATCCAATTTGCTGAGTATATTCAAATCAGCAGACAGTTCAGACATACCTGATGCCATAGGCAGTAAATTATGTTATAATAAATAAAGTATTAACAGAACAATACGCACACTCGCGTCTGTCATGCCTGTATTGTGTAGAGTGGAAATCGTCGGTTTTGAATCTAATTCAGGGTTACTTGGTTTTTTCGAAGTATCATCCTGATTTGGACTTTGGACGAAAAGGATATTGGGCTATTGGGCTTAAATATTTGATTGTCAGATATTCAATATTTATAATAAAAAAACATGTATTTTACTTGTTTTTACTAAAAATTGAAAATCAAACGAATACCGAACGCCCTAATTTCCCAATGCCTAGTCCTGATAAACAACCGACTATAATAATTATCGACAATGCAAATATATATTCTCCACCCCAAAAAGCAAAATTTTCAATATATTTTTTAAAAAAAATTCTAATAACAGGACAGAATTTTTCCGAATTCAATTATCACATAAAACATGTCCAATCTTAAAGGAAAATATGATTTTCTACTCTTAATACTCAGTTTGTCTTTGATTTCTCTGACAATAGGTTTTAGTGCTTTTATTGGGCAAAGTGATTTTGCAGAACTTCTCTTTTTTTATGGTTTCTTCTTTGTCGTTTACCTCCTGATTTATTCCTATGTCGAGCTGGATCGAACCGTTTATTGGCTGTTAGGTTTGGGGTTATTACTGCGGCTGATAACGGTGTTTTTGATGCCCAATTTATCCGATGATGTCTATCGTTTTATCTGGGACGGGCGACTATTGATGAATGGCTATAGTCCTTTTGCTGAATTGCCTACTTATTATATTGAGCAAGGTATTAACATTCCCGGCATTGATCGGGCTTTATTTGACCAACTCAATTCCCCGAACTACTTCACAGTCTATCCGCCTGTGCCGCAGGGCATATTTGCTGGTGCAGTCTGGTGTGTTTCCGATAGTATTCAAGGTAGTGTGATTGCGATGAAGCTGGTTTTTTTATACTTTGAAATTGGGACTTTAATTTTGCTGGTCAGGCTGTTGCAGTACTTTTCCATGCCCCTAAAAAATGCTTTGCTCTACGCACTCAACCCGCTAATTATCCTTGATACTTTTACCAATTTACATTTTGAAATTGCCATGATTTTTTTCCTCCTGTTGGCAGTTTGGTTATTGGTAAAACAGCTCTGGCAATTTTCTGCAATCGCCATGGCTTTGGCTATATGTTCCAAATTGCTCCCCTTGATGTTCCTGCCTTTTTTCATTCGATATTTGGGATGGAAACGGGCAGTTGCTTATTTTGCATTTACTGGCGGACTGGTTCTACTCCTCTTTTTTCCTTTCTTCGACCTGCCGACCATCACCCATTTTGGCGAAAGCCTCAATCTTTATTTCCAACGCTTTGAGTTCAATGCCAGTGTGTATTATATGCTGCGCTGGGTGGGATATCAAATCAGGGGGCATAATATCATTCAGGTGCTTGGCCCAATACTCGCAGCTTTAACAGTTCTCTGGATTTTATGGTATGCCCTGCTTCGCAAAAGCGGTGGATTTAAACCCGCCGCTTTTGCGAAGCAGGAAAGGCAACTTCTCCAGAGTTGGTTATTTGCCATGACGCTATTTCTGCTCCTCACCACCACGATACATCCCTGGTACCTGAGTTCGATTATTATGCTTGCTGTGTTCAGTCGATTTCGTTATCCTATTCTTTGGTCGGGGCTGATTATGCTGACGTACATCAATTACAGTTATGCCAGCTATTCTGAAAATCTCTGGATAGTTGGTTTGGAATATTCTTGCTTGTTTGGTTTTATGATTTGGGAACAAAAGTAGCACTTACAGTGCTTTGATTTTCTTTCCATTCATGAGAATAAAAGAAATGGAGGCATTAAAATGAGAATATTATTGTTGGAAAAGAAGATATTGAAATCAATTTATTATATTCACCCGCATCTATAACCACCCTCTCTTAAAGGGCGATAACAAGGGTGGCCAGCCCTTGCCTTGAAAAGGAAGGGAGTTGTAACCCCACTTTATTCAATAAAAAACAAGGTAACTGTTGCGTCGATGGACGATTGAGCTAAACTGTTAAAAAATAAACATGAATTACATAACAACCATATTATTCTGCCTTATGGCAATAAGTCTATCCAATGTCGCTTTCGCGCAAATGACCAGAGAAGAGTATCGCCAGCAATTGGAAGCCTATCGTCAGACAGCGAAGCAGGATGCGGCAATATTTTTAGATAAGACGCAATCAACCGAGCAGCGATTGAAAGCTATTCAAGATATTGAAATGTTCACAACAGCCGAGGATAAGGCAGCTTGTCTGGATATTGTGATGGACATTGGACAGCCAGATGCCATACGTGCTGCCGGGTTGATGAAAGTCCGTCATGCTGCACATAAGCAGGAAGCAGTTCGGGCTAAAGTGTTGAACTGGATGGGGCAGTCTTCTACGCCACCAAAATTTCGCAAATCCTGTATGAATGTGATGCAAATGGCTTATGTCAATCCGAATACGCCGGAAGCCGTTCGGAAGGAAATCACTGCAGTTTTTCACAAAGTACTCTTAGATGCCAAGCCTGCTGCAAGAGAGAAGGCTTTTTTCGTTTTATCTGCTTATGGCGACGATCAGGCGCATTGGTTATTGGTGCGAGGATTGCAGGAGCCGATGCAGGCTTTATTGCCTATAGAAAAGAGTGTGCCTTTGCTGGCTATGCGTAAGCACGATTCGGATTATCATTTGAATGTTATTTATGAGGCTTTGCAAAAAACCTCCAATCAGGCTGCGCAAATTGAATGTATCAAAGCCCTCGGCAATTATCAACCTGCCCGACCCGACATTATTCGTTTATTGAAGGATAAAAAACAAAGTCTTGAAGTCAGGCGTGCTTCTATGCAAAGTTTGAACCATGGCAATGGGCAGGAATTTTTGAGTATCGCTAAGTCGATTATTACGGATGAAAATGCGCCGGAGTCCTTACGGATTTATGCTTTACAGGCTGAGACTTATCGGGAATTGAGTCGAAAAATGAATACAGCGAATACTACTTTTTCGCTGGATAATTCTTTTCAGCAGCTTATTGAGCAAGTTAGAAGTACTTCTTCGGAAGCAGTCAAAAGTACTTTGCGGGATTGTTGTCGGAAACTGGGTGTTGAATAATTTAAATTCCAAAATTAAAAAGCACCAAATTCCCAAAGTGTAAGATACACTGATGGAATTTGGTGCTTTTATTTTTTACTGGGTGGCGCATCGGGGTGGTTTTTGAACCACTAAGCGCACTAATAAGGGTCACTAAGTTTTTACTTTAGTCTATTGAATCGTAGGTAATAGTTTCCTGATAATTGATGCCGTTATCTGTGTAGTTGTGTATTAGGATCAATTCGTCTCTGTTTAGTTTTTCGAATACATACTCTACATCAGGATTGATAGGATTGCTGTACTCTAAGAAAATATTGTCCTGATTTTCTCTGAACACCCATGTTCCGATGTCAATGATTTGATCCGCTCCACAGATTGTATCGCCTTCATCCCAGGTAAATGTCTGTGTAGAGGTGAAACTCAGTACATCATCGCGTTCACATTCATCTTTTTGCAGGCGAAGGTCGGTGATGGTTACACCATTATCCACGATACCGGGTTCTATGGTATGTGCGCTGTATAACCAAGAGCCATCTGTCAGTAATTCAGTTTTGGTGGGTGGATCTACTACGTCCACTCCTTTTTGACAGGCACTAATGAGCAGTATACCTGCAATACCAAACATCATCCATAGTTTTGCTTGTTTCGTCATGTTTATCTTTTTTAAAATGAAATAGATTATATGAATTGCAGAAGTTCTGCAATAACTATTCCTAATTAAGTTTAAGCTTAAGAATAAGATTAAGTTTAACATATAGACTATCAAACAAGCCTAGATCCAAAGGTCTCATTCAACTACTAATCAAATATTTACACCCCTCTAAGCTTCATGCTGATTTCTAATCAGATAAACAAGTAGTAGAATAACAAAGGTAACGGCAAATAAAAACAACGAATAGGCATTCGCCAGTCCATAGTTCATGGCTTCTACTTCATCGTAAATAGCAATGGAGGCAACACGCGTCTTGTCGGGAATATTCCCACCAATCATCAGCACGACTCCAAACTCGCCTATCGTGTGTGCGAAGGAAAGGACAATGCCAGTCAGGAGTGCAGGTTTGATATTGGGCAGTAGGACTTTGAGCAGGGTGGTTCTGGCAGATTTGCCGAGCGCATAGGAGGCTTCGAGCAGGGAAACGGGTAGATTACTGAAACCTGCCTGTATCGGCTGCACCATAAAAGGCAGGCTGTAAATAACGGATGCCACGACCAAGCCTTCAAACGAAAAGACCAATTGCAAACCTAGATTTTCATCCAACCATTGCCCGAAAGGGTAAGCCGGACTAAAAGCCAGCAACAGATAAAAGCCCAGCACTGTCGGTGGTAAAACCAGTGGCATACTCACCAGTGTTTCTATCACCGGTTTGATTTTCGACTTGGTAAATGCCAGCCAATAAGCCAGCGGCACAGACAGCAAAAACAGAATAACAGTCGTCACGGCTGCCAGTTTAAAAGTCAATATGATTGGTGTCCAAATCATTCGGCAAGCATTATGTCATCTGGTTTCATCAAAGCCTTGACTCCTTTCCCTACTTCGAGTTCTATTTCATCTACCACGCTAGTCGTGATGAGTGCGGTGAAGGTGTACAGGCGTTCAAATTCCAGTGTGATTCGACTTAGTAGCACACCTCTTTCTATGTCTGTTATGATACAAGGCAGGCAGTTTTCTAGGCTGATTCTTGGTCTCGAATAAGCAATGACCACGTCTGTTTCTTTGAATAAAGCCTTCACTTCTGTGCCTTCACGCAGGTAAGTTGCGGTTTCTGGCGTTTCGATAAGGATAGAGGTCAGGGTATAAAATCCCATCAGGTGGACTTCTACGAGCGAGAGTTTACCTTCGGTTTTTATGTTGGTGATTTTGCCTTTTAGTGTGTTCATCTTTTAATCTCTAAGCCCTCAAATTTTGCGCAAAACTGGTAAAAAATGAGTGAATGAGTGAGTGATAGAATGAATGAATTCCCCATTTACTCTACATTCATTCTCTCATTTATAGTCGTGGCTTTGCTACTTTAGGGATGAATAGTTTTTAATCAAATAGGTCATCTCTAGTCAGCGACTTTGACAATACAGCATAGATTTTACCAGCAATACAAAATTATCCGTGGTAAAATGTACCCTAAAAACACCACATTTTACCAGCAATAAATATTTATCATGGTAAAATCGTTCATTACAAATCTACATTTTACCGAAGATAGCCGTATTTTTCCAATATTTCGGCAGCCTGTTCTGAAAAAAGAAACTGATAGAATTGTTCTGCTTTGTCTGCCTGCTCTGTCTTGTGGATGACGACTGCGCCTTGTGCGATTGAGTCGTAGGCATCATCGGGAATAGGTATCCATTTGCCTTTATTCTTGGCTTGCGGGGAAAGTACGACCGATAAGGCCGTCAAGCCAATGTCTGCTGTTTGTGCGCGGACGAACTGATTGACCTGACTGATGCTTTCTCCATAGACGAGTTTGTCTTTTATTGGCTCATGGATTTCGGCATGTTGGAGCGTTTGGAGGGCGGCTTTTCCGTAGGGGGCAGTTTTGGGATTGGCTATGGCAATGTATTTGATTTCCTTATTTGTCCAGTCATTTAACGAAAGTGAAACCTCATATTTCATTGTCCAAGCTACAAGCTTTCCGTAGGCATAGATTTTAGGCGGGCGGGTGGCCAGTCCTTTTTGGTGGAGCGTTTCTGGATATTTCATATCGGCAGAGACAAAGACATCGTAAGGTGCGCCTTCGCTGATTTGGGCGGTCAGTTTGCCAGAAGAAGCAGTAACCATATGGCAAGTAATTCCAGTTTGTTCCTTAAATGCTTTGATTATATCGTCCATGGCATAGCGGACGTTGGCGGCAGTGGCGATGGTGAGTTTTGGCGGCTCGTTTGACTGGCAGGCTGTGAGACCGAGGAAAAGTAGAAAAATATATAAAATTGGTGACCGTTGAGGTCGATGGTCGATGGTCGATAGTCGATAGAAAAATATATGGATACAAAAAGTCACAAAATTCGTCTTTTTCAATCCTCTGCTATTAATTGCTGAATATTGGCTTCAATCTTCTCAAGAATTAGAATATTCTTATTCCAGTCGTGCGTTTCCCAGTTTTTGCCTTGAGTTGCAATCATTACTTTCTGTGAATCTGTAAAAATCCATATTACTTTCTCTACTCCAAAATCTAGCAGTTCATCTGTCTTTTTATGAAAATACCCTAGCACGTCGTTTAGAGCATGTCGGGAATTTACCCTTTGGGCTACTCTTGTCAAATTGTGCTTTGTGCTGCGTTGTTCTTCACTCATGTAGCTACGGCTATAATCGTTCGTCACGCCTTGCCCAAAACAAAATTTGACTGCGTTCGCTCCAAAAGCAAATTCCCAACATGCTCTTACATCTTCTATGTTTGCTTTTGTATCAATTTCAATAACAATTTTAGGTGCTTTTTTAATGTACTTATTCCCTTTGTCAGATGCTTTTAGTTTTTTCTTTTCAATAATAGCTATATCTGCTGCCCGCCATGATTTTTTACTGAATTGTAAACCTATTTCATTCGTTAAAACCTGATAAGATTTCGGAAGGTTTATACCTAGGAATATCACCAAATTTGTGATGATTAACGATTGTATATAGCTACTGCCCATTAGTTCTTCTATTTGTTTTTTGCCGCTAAGGTAATCTTCATAGCCTTTGTAATAAATGGCTTTCCCATTTACCATTTCGTATATGAGTTGTTCGGGAATGGCTTGTACAGTACCTTTCATACTTTACTTCTTTAAAATCGTATTGACAATCTCAGTCAATGTATTATCAAACTCGTCCAGACTAATAATTTGCAGTTCGTAAAGTTGTTTACCTTTATTGACTGCTTCAATGATTTTTGTTTTATCAGGATTATCGCCATCTTCTATCAACTTGGTAATAGCATCAGCTTTTTCGTAAACGCTTTTCTTTCCTCTGCTTCTTTTTGTTAATTCTTCCCATGCCATTTTGATGCCTAATGCACCTGTACTGAATACACCACCTGTTTGAGCAGGATCAATGAAATTCAATATATCTGCTCCCGCATCCATGACAAATCCAAATGTTCCTGCTAATAACATAACCGCTACATCTCCTCTTGTTTTTGCCTGTGAAATTATATCTTTTAAGGTCATGGTTTTTATCTGATATTTTCAAGTTCTTTTAAGATCGTTGTTACCGTAAATTCATCGTATTTGTCATTTTCGTCCAGCATTTTGGTAATGCGATGATGTAAATTTTCTTTCAATCCTGAATTATCTCTGTTTTGTTTAGGGATACTATCAGGAGGTGTATTTACTCCTCCAACACTTATTGAATCAGTATTACGCTTCCCTAAAAGAGACATAACAATAACAGCTAAAGCCGCGAAAGTCATAGAGTTAGAAGGTTCACCTAAGTCCCTATTCTTACTGCGAACAACAACAATTAAAAGTGTAACTATCCCCAAAAAAATCACAGGCAGTACAGAATCCACCACCGAATATTGCGTAGAACTTGTCAAATCATAATACACAAACATCCCAAACATAAACACCACACTCAGTATCGGTACTATTGTATTTCGTTGCATCATTTATTTTTTGTGAATAATATCTTTTTTCAAAAAGAGTTACAGTTCTACAATATCGCAAAAAAAAATCAGTTTTGCACGTTTATAAAAGAAAAGCACCCGTTCTACTAGTGTAAAACGGGTGCTTTATAATATTTGTTCATTAGTTAATCGGGCTACTGATATACCAGTTACCCATCAACCAATCACCAATCTACATCATGCCTGGCATACCGTGACCATGTCCGCCACCCATTGCCATTCCACCACCTTCTTCTGGCTTATCGCTGATGACACACTCAGTCGTCAGGATCATACCTGCGATAGAGGCTGCGTTTTCCAGTGCAATACGTGTTACTTTAGTCGGATCAATCACACCTGCTTTTTTCAAATCTTCGTAAGATTCTGTATAAGCATTATAACCAAATGCGCCTTTGCCTTCTTTGACTTTCAGCAAAACAACTGAACCTTCTACACCTGCATTTTCAGCAATGATACGAAGTGGAGATTCGAGTGCAGTGCGTACAATAGCAATACCAGTAGTCTGGTCTTCATTGGCACCTTCCAGCTTATCCAGTGCAGAAATCGCACGAACAAGTGCTACACCACCACCGACAACAATACCTTCTTCTACGGCTGCACGAGTCGCATGAAGTGCATCATCTACACGGTCTTTCTTTTCTTTCATTTCTACTTCCGTTGGCGCACCTACGTGAAGTACAGCTACACCGCCTGCCAATTTTGCCAAACGCTCTTGCAACTTCTCACGATCATAATCGGAAGTTGTCGCATCAATCTGCTGCTTGATTTGCTTGATACGTCCGTCAATAGCTTCTGTGCTTCCACTGCCATTTACAATAGTCGTATTGTCTTTATCAACAGTGATTTTCGCTGCTGTACCGAGGTGTGCGATTTCTGTGTTGTCCAGTTTGAAACCTTTCTCTTCAGAAATAACTGTACCGCCAGTCAGGATAGCAATATCTTCCAACATTGCTTTTCTGCGGTCGCCAAAACCTGGTGCTTTTACAGCAACAACTTTCAACTGAGCGCGAAGGCGATTGACCACCAATACACCCAATGCCTGGCTGTCGATGTCTTCAGCAATAATCAATAATGGCTTACCAGCCTGAACAGCTTTCTCCAAAATCGGCACTAAGTCCTGCATGTTGGAGATTTTTTTATCGTGAATCAAAATCAATGGCTGATCGTATTCTGTTGCCATTGTTTCTGCATTCGTTACGAAGTAAGGAGATAAATATCCTCTATCGAACTGCATACCCAATACTTCATCGACGTAAGTCTCTGTACCACGCGCTTCTTCTACTGTAATAACACCATCTTTGGACACTTTTTTCATCGCATCAGCAATGAGTTGTCCAATTTCCATATCGTTATTTGCAGAGATCGCAGCAACTTGTTTGATTTTCTCAAAATTGTCACCGACTACTTCAGATTGTTTTGCAAGATTCGCCACAACTGCTTTAACGGCAGTGTCGATACCTCTTTTCAAATCCATTGGATTGGCACCGGCAGCTACGTTTTTCATACCAGCAGTCACAATCGCCTGAGCAAGAACGGTAGCAGTTGTTGTTCCATCACCAGCAATATCTGCTGTTTTAGAAGCAACTTCTTTGACCATTTGAGCCCCCATATTTTGGATGGCATCTTCCAATTCGATTTCTTTGGCTACAGTTACACCATCTTTAGTGATGGCTGGTGCACCGAATTTTTTGTCGATGACCACATTTCTTCCCTTAGGACCAAGCGTTACTTTTACCGCATTGGCTAAGGCGTCGATACCAACTTTGAGTTGTTCGCGGGCATCTGTATTGAAACTAATTTCTTTAGACATATTTTATGCTCTTTTGTTAGTGTTCGTAAAATGTTTGAATAAATTGATGAACAAATGAAGTTGTTCAGTCTTAAAGGATAATAAGGATGTCGTCTTCACGCATGATAAGGTAGTCATCGCCATTATAGCTCAGTTCTTGTCCGGCATATTTGCCATAAAGAACGGTGTCTCCTTTTTTTACCGTCATTGCGTTGCCATCTTTACCAGGGCCTACTGCGACAACTTCACCACGCTGAGGTTTTTCTTTTGCCGTATCGGGAATGATAATTCCTCCTGCGGTCTTCTCTTCAGCCGGAGCTGGTTTTACTACTACGCGATCGTTTATCGGTCTCATAGAATAACTATATTTTATAAATTGTTAAAAATTGTACTTGATTTACGTTTGCATAGATAGCATTTCCTGTGCCAACAGGCTATGTCTGTCATTTTTGCAGGTATTTGTCATTTATGACTTAAAAAAGTGCAAAAACGACAGAAGAAAGGGCTATCTTTTATAATAGGCTTAATTCTAAAATGATTGTTCATTTTAGAATTAAGCCTATTATAAAGCCCATTTTTTTCAGAATGGGCTGTATTTTATTTGCGCTTAGATGTAGTACGTTTCGGCATCATCGGCTGGCATCGTTTCGATGTAGCTACTGTCATCAGCTTTAGATCCCGGCTCGTTGCCTTCACCTCCACCACTACTGCCTGTGCCGACCACAAGGCTTGTTGCCAGACAAAGAACAAATAGTGCTGCTGCTAGTCCCCAAGTCAATTTTTCGATAAAATCAGAAGATTTCGCTGCGCCAAGTACCTGATTGGCACCCGCTGTACCACCAAAGGTAGAATCTAATCCACCACCTTTAGGGTTTTGAATCAGAATAACGCCCATCAACAGGAGGGAGACTAATGCGATTAATACGGTTAATAATCCTAACATTGTATTTTATTTTTTCAATTTTTCAATTTGGGCTGCAAAGTACGCACTTTTTTCTGGGAATTTCAAACTTAATTGCGCATACATCCACCTGGCTTTTTTCTTTTTGCCTTGTATGACGAGTACTTTTGCTAGTGTTTCTGAAACGGCTTCGTCACTTTGGGTGACACTTCGCTTGATTAATTTGCGTAAGCGTTTGCCTTTGTCTTCTATAACACCCTCCTTCGACTTTTGTTTTTCCTTTTTTGCTGCGTTGCGGGTTGCGGGTTGGTGGGTTGCGGGTTGCGGGTTGGCGGGTTGGTGGGTTGCGGGTTGCGGGTTGGCGGGTTGGTGGGTTGCGGGTTGCGGGTTGCGGGTTGGCGAGTTGGTGGGTTGCGGGTTGCGGGTTGGTGGGTTGCGGGTTGGCGAGTTGGTGGGTTGCGGGTTGCGAGGTTGCGGGTTGCGGGTTGGCGGGTTGGCGGGTTGCGAGGTTGGTTTTGTGGGTTGTTTTCCAGCTTTGGGTGCTTTTAAGCTGGAGAGCCATTTGGAAAAATCGTCTTGGGGGGGATTGTGTTGTTGTGTTGCTGTGTTGTCGGGTTGTTGTGTTGCTGTGTTGTCGTGTTGTTGTGTTGTCGTGTTGTTGTGTTGTTGTGTTGTTGTGTTGTTGTGTTGTTGTGTTGTCGTGTTGTTGTGTTGTTGTGTTGTCGTGTTGTCGTGTTGTTGTGTTGTGGGTTGGGGTGTTTCAGGTTTGGGGTCAGGCAGGGGTGCCTGAGTTACTTTGGGGTCATCATACAGGGATAAGGATGGGATTTCTAAGGGTGGTTCTTCTATTTCTATTGCTAGTGGTTCTTCTTCGCTTAGTGATGGGATTTCCAGGGCTTCCATTTGAGTTGCGGGTTGCGGGTTGTTGGGTTGCGCATCGTTTCGTTTTTTTACCACTAAGTCACTAAGAGGTACTAAGGGTGGTGGTAGGTGGGTGGTGGGTGGTGTGGCTTTCTCTATATTATCACTTTCATTCACATTATCACTATCTCTCATTTTGCTATTATTACTGCTACTGTCACTGTAATTGCTACTGATACTGCCACTGCGACTTTTTTCTTCCAGTATTTCAAACGTTGCAATAGCCAGTTCTGCCGGGTCTTTTAGGGTCAGTATTTCGCCTTCAAATGCTGTGGTTAGATCCATTAGTCCGGCAGGCATTTCTAGTGCTTTGATAGGTGAATCGTGGAGTTGATTCATCGTTTCATACAAAAAAGTACGGTCGCAGGTGTAGGTGGCTGCTTTGTTGAGGGCTTTTTCAGCGTCGGGATGTTCTGCCAGTCGATACATTTTAGCCTTGAAGACATGTAAGCTCTGGCAATATGGGTATTTCATCAGCAAATGCTCCACTTCCACCATGCCCGGTTTTTCGGATACATGCGGATATTGCAATAATGATATAAATTTTTGTGGAGACATTTATTGATTCATTGACTTACTGATTCATTGTTGGATTGTTTCATCGTTTTGCCTGACGGCAATTTTACAATCGCACAATTTCTACAATTATTTAAAACTAAGTAAGTGGAAATACAAATTCAAAAAACTATCGACAATAAGCCAATTAGTCAAATTGAAAGTGGCGTTTAGTTGAGTCCAGGCACTTAATTGAACAGAATTATTTATAATTTAAATTTTGAATAAAAATCTAATTGTCAGCATTTTATATCGTTTTAAACTTAACCTTGTACTTAAACTTACCAGTTGGTGAATGCCTTATTGAATATATCTTCAACCAGTTGGTCATTGATGGATTCAATCAAGTTTTCCTGTATGGAATTCAGATCTGTTGTATTGCTATAGTCTTCATATCGAGAAAATGTACTGTTCCAGTTTTTTTTCTCATCGGTCTGGTTTGCATATTCTACGGAAACTGAAATTTGCAGGCGACTCAATTCTGCGACTTCTCCCGGACGAGGCGCGACAGGGCTGACACTATACTCTGTAATTGTACCCGAAAACTGAACATCTCCGCTTGCGTCAACTCGATTTAGACGCGATTCTCGCTGAATTTTATCTACTAAACGATCGGAAAAAAGCTGGTCTAATGTTGGAGGGGAATTGACTGCCCGTACATCAAATCTTTTTACCGAGAAGGTCTTCACCTCCGGTGCAATGTCAATGCCTTTAAATGAATAACAGCCATAAAAGACGGTCATTGCAAAAAAGCTGAACAAGAGTTTTTTCATTCTTTAATGTTATATTGTTTAATTTTTCGATATAAAGTTCGTTCCGAAATACCCAAATCCACTGCGGCATCTTTCCTTCTGTTTCTGTGCTTCATCAGTGCTTTTTTGATCATCTCCTTTTCCATGTCTTCTAGCGACAAGGATTCTTCTACCTGAATGACGCTTTGCCCAGCATTGTCTGACTGGAAGCGTTGAGGATGTTCGTCATAATCGTCATTGATAGAATAATTGGGTTGGTTCTGGGTATAATAATCAGCCGAAGGTCTTGTATCCTGTGCTACGTCCAACACTCCCTGTGTTTTCAAATCGGGTACACGAAGATTATTGGAACTGATCAGATTGAAGACGAGGGATTTCAGGTCGTTTAAGTCGCCTTTCATATCAAATAGCAGCTTGTACATAATCTCGCGTTCTTGCAAATTTTCACCTTCTCCATTCTTTTTGCTGGCCAATACGGGCAGGTGGCGCGTGCGGGCATCAGGGATAAAACGCAGGATTTCATCCGCTCCGACTAGTCGGCTTTCGGATAGAACGGAAACTTGTTCGGCTATGTTTTTTAATTCGCGAATATTGCCGGGCCATCTATAGTTTTCTAGTATTTCTCTGGCTTGTGTATCTAATTGAATGGTTTCTCCTTTGTATTTCTCTGAAAAATCAACTGCAAATTTTCGGAAGAGTAGATAGATGTCTTGTTTTCTTTCGCGTAGGGGCGGAACACGAATCGGGACGGTATTGAGTCGGTAGTATAAGTCTTCTCGAAATCTGCCGGAGTCTATTTTATCTAGTAAGGAAGCATTGGTAGCGGCTACGACCCGCACGTCTGTTTTGAGTACTTTCGAGGAACCTACCCGCATAAATTCGCCTGACTCCAGAATACGTAGAAGAAAGGCTTGTGTGTCTAAGGGCATTTCACCGATTTCATCAAGGAAAATCGTTCCGCCATCTACGGTTTCAAAGTAGCCTTTACGGTCGCTTGTTGCACCAGTGAATGCACCTTTGTCGTGCCCGAATAGTTCGGAGTTGATGGTCCCTTCGGGTATTGCGCCTGTGTTGACGGCTATGAATTTGTTGTGTTTTCGAGGGCTGAGAGAATGAATGATTTTGGAAAATACTTCTTTTCCTACGCCGCTTTCTCCTGTGATGAGTACGGACAGGTCAGTTGGTGCTACACGTACTGCAGTGGACAGCGCATTTTCGAGTGCTGCTGAACTGCCGATGATGCCGAAGCGTTGTTTTATGGTTTGTAGATTCATTTATTGTCGTTGATTGAGTTGATTGGATAATTGAGTTGATTAAGTAATTGTGTGGACTGAGTAATTATGTACTACTTAACTACTCAATAACTTAATGCACTTAATCAACTCTATCCACCAATTCTCCCATCAAAGTTGCTGATGTTGCTTCTGTTACTTTGACTTGTACGTAATCGCCTGGTTTTAAGCCTTCTTTTTTTGAAAATATGAGCACTTTATTTTGCGTGTTTCTGCCTTTAAAGTCCTGGTCGGATTTTTTGGAATCGCCTTCTATGAGTACTTTGAATGTTTTACCAATATCTTTCAGGTTGTGTTCCAAGGATACCTTATTTTGTAAATGAATGATCTCACTTAAGCGGCGTTTTTTTGTTTCTAAAGGAATATCGTCTTCGTATTTTCGGGCAGCTAGTGTACCTGGACGTTCTGAATAATAAAACATATAAGACAGCGTATACTTGGCGTATTCTATCATGCTAAGGGTGTCTTGATGTTCTTCTTCTGTCTCGGTACAAAAGCCAGTAATCATATCTGATGAAATAGCGCAATCGGGAATGATGCGGTAAATTGCCTGCACACGCTCTTTATACCATTCGCGGTCGTAGGTACGGTTCATCAGTTCTAAAATACGGGAATTGCCAGACTGTACAGGCAGATGAATATAATTACAGATATTTTCATATTTTGCTATGGTGTGCAAAACTTCATCTGTAATATCTTTGGGATGCGAAGTAGAAAAACGGACTCGTAAATCGGGATTAACTAGTGCAACTCGCTCTAATAATTCTGCAAAATTGACGGATTCACTGTCGTCTGGTGCAGCCCATTTGTAGGAGTCCACATTTTGCCCTAGCAGGGTGACTTCACGGAAACCTTCTTCGAATAAATTCGCGGCTTCTGCTACAATACTGTAAGCGTCCCGACTTCGTTCCCGTCCTCTGGTAAAAGGTACGACACAGAAAGAACACATATTATCGCAGCCTCGCATAATGCTGATAAACCCATTAATTCCATTGCTCAATAAACGGATGGGATTAATATCTGCATAGGTTTCTTCACGGGAAAGAAGGACATTTACACTGCGTTCTCCATCATCTGCTCCGGCAATGAGGTTGGGCAAATCGCGATAAGCATCGGGACCGACGACCATATCGACGAGTTTTTCTTCTTCGAGGAATTTCGTTTTCAGTCGTTCAGCCATGCAGCCCAATACACCTACGAGTGTACCTGGTCGCTTCTTTTTTATTTTGTCAAATATCCGCAAACGCTTGCGCACGGTATCTTCTGCCTTTTCTCTGATAGAGCAAGTATTGATGAGTATCAGGTCAGATTCTTCCATGTTTCGGGTAGATACATAACCTGTTTCTGCTAGAATAGATGCGACAATTTCGCTGTCGCTAAAATTCATCTGGCATCCGTAACTTTCTATATAAAAGCGTTTTTTATCTGCTTCATCTACTGGCTTTTCCTGAAAGAAAACTTCACCTTGTTTGCTTTCATCAATCACCTTATTGTGTTCCTGTAAGTCCAGTGTAGGATTGTCGTTATACATAAATTCTAAATTAGCTTACAAAAGTAGCGTTTTTTAAGGAAAACTGCCAATTTGTCACCTTTTTTAAATTTGTTTAACGCTTTACGCAAATTTGGTCGTGTAGTTTACATTTATCTATTTAAAATGCAACAAGGCTTGTGTTATTGGGTTAAATATATATACTTTGCGATAATGAAGTTTAAGTACAAGTTTAAATCTGTATATTTAAACTACTGGTCAGTCATTTAAATCACTTACACACTTTATTTAAAAAATCAACATGAAAAAAACAACCTGGATATTTATTGGCTTTTTGGCAATTGCCTGGCTAGCCTGTAATAATAATTCCGTTACAAGCGAACAGGAAGAAACCACGCCGACAACTGTTGTAGAGAGTAATGTTACGCCTAAAGCAGAAGCTACTGCACTTGAAACGGATGCTGAGACTACTGAAACTAATTCGGACGCCGATGCGACGGGTGGCGGTGGTACAGCAACACATAAAGAATCTGTGGAAGAAAAAATCACGACAACAGTCAAAAAAGAAGTTAAGGATAAAACTTCAAAAGTTGTTGAAGATGTAAAAGAGACGAGCTCAAAAGCAAAAGAAAGTAGCAAAAAGATAGTGGAGACCGTAAAGGAAACGGTGACCAATACACCTGTAGTGGAAAAGCCAAAAGAAGTCGTGAAAGAGACCGTAGAAAAAGTTGTTTCTACGCCCAAGCCTATTATAAAAACGGAAATTCCACCAAAACCAAAAGAAGAAACCAAGTCTGCGCAAGAGCCAGAAATGTCCACTGAGATGCCGCCTACGCCCACCAAGCCTGCGCTCTCCCACAGCAAATGGGACGGGCTGCTGCAAAAGCATGTCAGCTCTTCAGGTAAAGTGAATTATGCCGGATTTAAAGCAGATAAGGCGCAATTGCAATCTTACTTAGAAATTCTTTCTGCCAATACACCAGAGTCTAGTTGGAGCAAAAGCAAAACAATGGCTTACTGGATCAATGCTTATAATGCCTTTACCGTGAAACTGATTGTGGATAATTATCCAGTATCGAGTATTACTGATTTGGAAGGTGGCGATCCCTGGAAAAAACGCTGGATATCACTGGGCAATCAAACGTATACATTGAATCAGATTGAAAAAGATATTTTACTCAAAAAGTATGGCGATGCACGGGTACATTTTGCCGTGAATTGTGCGGCTAAGTCCTGTCCGGCTTTGCTCAATCAGGCTTGGACGGCTTCCAATCTGGAAAGTAATTTTGAAAAACAGAGCAAAGCGTTTATCAATAATAGTAAGTTCAATGAAATCAGTCCTAAGTCGGCGAAGTTGTCTCAACTGTTCAACTGGTATGCCAGTGATTTTGGTGACGTGAAGACTTTTATTAATAAATATGCTACGACTCAGTTGAAGTCCAATGCGAAGATTGATTTTTTGGAGTATGACTGGAAGTTGAATAATTAATTGGGTTATTGGGTAAGTTTCAAATTTGTAAATAAAGTGTGTTAAATAAGAAGAGGTTCGTAGCTTTTGCCGCGAACCTCTTATCTTTTTATGGTAAAAAACTAAGTAGTCTTTCCAGTTAATTTACAAACCTCGAATACAGTCTTGCTGCCTGTGGGCAACTAGATTCCATGGCATTCAATAAGCCAGATTTAAAATCTTCGCTTTTGAAGGCTTCTGTGTACTTACCCACGTTCGTTTTAATACAGTCGGCAGCTTTGGTGTTTACTTCCTGAAGGCGGCCTGCAATTGCTTTAAGTTTTTCCTGGTCGCCTGCTACTGCTTTCATTTCGTCTGTCAATGCCTTTACATCATTATTACAGGCACAAAGGGTCTGTGCTACTTTTGCTGTGTCGGGCATTTTTTTCTTACATCCCGTCATTGCTAATGCAAAAACAGCGAGTACTAATAAGGTCTGAATTAATTTCATAGTTGGAAGTCATTTTTGATGAGAATATTGAATTATCGGTGGCAAAAGTACTCGCAATCTTTTATAAATCAAAATTGCATTATGTTTAAAGTCATATCTTAATCTCCATTTTATAAAACATTGTATCTTTAGACTACGTTATAAAATAAAAATAGGCCAATGAAAAATCTGCTTTTACTTTCTGCATTCTCTATTCTTCTAGTAATTGCCTGTGTAAAACCGCCGGAATATCCTGTTGTACCAGAAATTCAATTTCTAAACGTATCGAAGTCGGCTATTCAGCAAAATGCTGACACGACCAATATTACTTTTTCTTTTACAGATGGCGATGGCGATATTGGTCTGGCAGATAACAATCCGAACACCAATGTCACGCTCACGGATACGCGAACTGGGTTTCAGGAGTTTTTCAAAATCCCTTTTATCCCTCAGCAGGGTGTAGCAAGCGGTATTTCGGGTGAAGTAACCCTGACTGTACTAGCGACCTGCTGCCTGAATAGCAATCCTATTTGTCAGCCTACGCCCGGTGCAAATCCAGAGGAAATTATTTACACGATACAGGTGCGCGATGAAGCGGGTAATGATAGTAATTTGATTGAGGTTTCGCCTATTATGTTGATTTGTGATTAGTGTGATTGGTGATTCGTAACTGGTGATTGGTGATTTTGCATTGCAAAATATACTAAAATAGCTATGGATTGTTGTCCTACTTCTAAGCTAAATCATCAGGACTTACGGGGTTTGGAATTTTCTGAATATTGGCTGTAACCATGCCTTCCAGATTCAGTTGAAAATCGAGCGACTCCTCCCCTATTTCTACATTCTTGAAATCATAATCACTAAAATGCGCCTTAAGGATAATGCCCGGCTGCACTTCCTGATATTTGACCCACTCATTCAGATTTTTAACCCAAATTTTCAGCGGCAATTTTAAGAATTTAGATAATTGTTGTTCGATGATATTTTCGGCGACCAATGCCATGCCTTTGCTTTTGAGGTTGTCTCCTTTCAAGTCCAATTCTACTTGTTCAAAAATAATTTCTTTTTGTTGATTATCGTAAACGGGAATGCCCTTGATTGTAGCCTTTCCACTAAATCCGCCTGAAAAATCAGCTTGTACGATTAGGCGACCGGCTTTGCTCTTCACACTTACATCGCTGAATTTTAGTTTTGCTTTTCCCACAGGAATATCCATTCCTGCAAGCTGTTCATTGGCTATTTTTTGAACGGCATCGAAGCCGATTTGAAGTGGCAGATACAAATTGCTAAACGGGCTGATTTTTTCCGTCATCTCCGGTGCTTTCACTTTCAGTTTCTGGATTTTAGGTTTTTTGCCTGCCGAAAGTGCCAGTTTAGATTCCAGTCCCAGCGAGATTTTAAGGTTATCGTTTTCAGATGAAAAAGAGGAAATATAAGTTTGCACAGGCGATACTGACCACCAGATTTTAGCTCCGCCGGGGGCATCAATGGGATTGGGAATGCCACTCAATAAAGTTGGTATCATCTGACTCAAATCCGTTCCATCCATGATTTGCTGGTCGATGGTGTTGCAAATCAGGTCTTTTTGTTCGTATAATTTATTCAGCAGTATTTTTTCAATTGGAAATTCGAGGAAACCTACTTTCATGAAGGGCTTTTCATCCCATTCATGTCCTATAAATTCTGTTTCGGTTTGTATTTTCCAGTTGGGTAGAATCTCGTATTTTGTCTTAAAACGCATTCGTATTTTGCAATCTGCTTTTCCTTCTGCCAGTGGCAATTGTTTTGTGACTTCAATACGAATAGGCAGTTGATGCTCCACTATATTCCCTTCTGCCTCTAGGCTCAATGTTCCTCCTTTGGCAGCTTTTACAGATAAGCCGTCTTCTTTAGAGTCGAAAAGAATTTCTGGAATTTGCGCTGAAATGACGCGCTCTATTTCTGCCTTGCTGATGAGTAAGACAGGTTTGATGGAGGATGGTTCTATGTTGTTTTGCTGCACAATTTTGTGTTTGGAATGATAACCCGTTACGTCCATCGTCCACGGTCGATAGTCGATGGTTGTTTAAACATCAAAGGTAGCGATTCCGTTCTTGAATCACTTCTGCCAAAATACTCAGCGCAATTTCGCGAGGCTTTTTAGCATTGATGTCTATTCCTACAGGTCCTTTAATCTTGTTTACTTCTTCTTCTGTAAAACCCGCTTCTAATAGACGAGTTCGTCGTTTGCCCTGCGTTTTTCGACCACCCAGCGCACCGATATAAGCCACATCAGATCTCAGTAAGAGATGAATAGCCTGATCGTCAATTTTAGGATCATGGGTCAGCAAAACTGCGTAGGTGTAATTGTCCAGTATGAATTTTGGAAGCACTTCTGCCGGCCAGTCTTCGAAGCTTTGGTCAGGCTTTGTTTTAAAATGAGTTTTTTGAGTAAAAATTCCGCGTGGATCAATGACAATGGTTTCAAAATCAAATTGCTGCGCCAAATCCACCAAATCAGCAGTAAGATGAGCTGCACCAACGATAATCATCTGGCTCTTTGGTGGAAAGACCTGTGCAAAATAAGGTTCGCCAGCGATTTCAATCAATTGATTTTTGCGCTCTTTATATACTTTTTGAATCGCTGCTTTTTCTATTTCTTCCTGGCTCAGTTTTCCATAGATACGACCTCTTGGATACACCAGTGCATGTGCGCTTTCCTCCCCTCGCAGGCGGCTGACCAGTACACAAGCTTCATTTTGTTGTGTAGATAGATAGAGTTTTTCCCAGACATCTGCCTCTTCTCCTTGTGCAATAAAAGGCTCTACATATATCCGTATTTGCCCTCCACAACTCAGTCCGACCGACCAGGCATCTTCATCACTCACGCCATAATTTAGTATTTTCGGCTGCCCGGATTTTAATACTTCCAGGCTTTCCTTTACTACATCATTTTCAACACAACCTCCACTTACCGAACCACACATCTCCATATCTGCTGAAACTGCCATTGCAGAACCAATGACACGAGGTGCAGAACCCCAGGTTTTTATCACTGTTGCTAAAGCGATTTTTTTACCGGCATTTTGCCATTCATTGAGTTGTGGTAGAATATCTTCCATATTAATATTTTTTGATAAAGATAGGTGTTTTCTATTTACTTAGTGTTTTACTTTTAAAGCATAATAATAAATTAATTGTATTGAGTGTGTAAAAAATTAGGGGAGTTAAAATATAAATTATAAAAATCACAATGAGGTTGTTAAATTGAGATTGAGAAAAAGATCAACAAACAACACTCAAAGCGATTAAAGAACTATATTTTTAGGCAGCAAGGGAACAGCTATCATAGACTTAGTTTTCTGTCTCATCATCTTAATGGGACACCTAATGGGACACCTTTTTAAGTAAAAATGAAAGAATAATGTAGGAAAGAAATTAGGTAGGAAAAAAGAGTGGATTTAGATAAGTCTTGATAGTCAACAAATTACAACTAACCAAAGGGCATAAAAAAAGAGTTACGCGGTATTAACGTAACTCTTTGATATCATTATCAGACTTTAGCGTCTATTGAAACTCCTCATTATCCAAAGGAAAATCAATCGTACCATCTGTTACATAGAAGGGTCCAGTCTGTTCATAGGTATTGCTATCTTGTCTGTAGTATTCTAAATTGAATGTTCCTTCAATTTTTTTAGCTGCTAAATCAAATTTTGTAATGGTCAGCGAACCAGTAGTGCCGTTGAAAAAATCAACTGTTGGATTGCCGATTCCTGCTACT
>CALFBH010000011.1 GCA_937951615.1 uncultured Saprospiraceae bacterium
GTCGATGGTCGATGGTCGATGGTCGATGGTCGATGGTCGATGGTCGATGGTCGATGGTCGATGGTCGATGGTCGATGGTCGATGGTCGATGGTCGATGGTCGATGGTCGATGGTCGATGGTCGAGTGCCTTTCGGCACTCGACTAAATGCTCTTTATGTCCTGCCTATGGACTATGGACTATCGACTATCGACCACCAACCGCTAATCAAGATTGCAGCTATCGACTATCGACCTTTCAACTAAAATCAATTTCCGTATTATCTCCGATATTAAGGCTCTGGCTGAGTCCTTTTATAGAAGCATCGCTCCCGACGACCGAATGGTGCAAAACAACTTCCTCAATAGAAGCATAACTGCCTATGATGGAATCTTTGACCACAGAATAGTCAATTTTTGCATTTTCGCCAATCGTTACACTAGGCCCGATAATCGAGTTTGTGATTCGACAACCTTTACCAATATTGACCGGATGGATGATGATGGTATTTTCATAAAAAGGCGTGTCTTGCGAAGCAAAGCCGCTGCGCTTGAGCAACATGGCATTGGTTTCTAACAAGACATCTTTTTGACCACAGTCAAACCAGTTTTTCACTGTACAAGGTTTGAAAGGTACACCCTGTTCTATCATGCGCATGATGGCATCTGTGAGCTGGTATTCGTCCAGTGTTTTTATTTCGTTTTTCACAATGTAGTCCAAAGCATCCAAGAGTTGGGGGATTTCTCGGCATTTATATAGCCCGACCAAAGCAAGATTGGACTTGGGAATACGCGGTTTTTCGATAACACGAGACACCATGCCTTCTGCATTCAACTCTGCAACACCAAAATTTCGGGGGTCTTCTACTTTCTTTACGCCCAGACAGGAAACAGTTTCATTCACCATCATTTCGAAATCAACATCAAAAATGGTATCGCCCAATACAATGAAAACTTCATCAGCCGTTTTCAGTTCTTCACGCGCTGTCCATACTGCGTGTCCCAGCCCCTGGCGGCTGTTTTGATGTACATATTCTTGTCTAATTTCAGGGTGTTTGGCTTGTACATAATCGCGAATTTTTTCACCCAAATGACCAATAACAAACACAAAATCCTTCACGCCTGCCGCTACCAATTCATCAATGATGTAGGATATAATAGGCTTGCCCGCTACCGGAATGAGTGGTTTAGGCTGTGTGTAAGTGTGGGGGCGCAAATGCGTACCCGCGCCAGCAACAGGAATCAATGCTTTCATATTTTATTGGTAGAAAATGAGTAAATGATAGAATGAGTAATATGAATGAATTCTATCACTTTATCATTATGGTGGTGGCTTCGCCATCTTAGGAACGTGAAAAAACAAAGTTTAACAGCCTGTAAAGTTAGGTATAATTTGTTTGTTGAATTTGAATTTGGCCTTTGAATTTGAATTTATTCCCCTACAGGAGCTAGTCGCACCACCAGTCCATCCAACTCGTCCGCCAAGTGAAGCTGGCAACTCAGGCGACTGTTATCTTCTACAAAAAATGCCTGATCGAGCATGTCTTCTTCGTCATCGCTCATCTCTGGAAGTTGGTTTTCGCTTTCCACATAACAATGACAGGAAGCACACAAAGCCATACCACCACAAGTGCCTTCTACAGGTAATTCGAGGGCTTTCGCCAATTCCATCATATTGAGGTTCATATCCGTTGGGGCTTCCGTTTCGTGCGCTTGGCCTTTGCGGTCTATTATGGTGATGTTTATCATTTTATTGTGTTGATGTGTTGATGTGTTGATGTGTTGATGTGTTGATGTGTTGTCGTACAGAAAAACATCAACACGACAACACGACAACACATCAACACTTTTTTACCCTTCAAATCCGCTGACGCCCGTTACCGTAGTATATTTAAAAGATAACTTCTTGTCGGGATAGATGTATTTAAACGCAGATTGTACCATCATTGTTCCTTCGTGGAAACCGCATAAAATCAGCTTCAATTTGCCGGGATAAGTATTGATGTCGCCTACAGCATAAATGCCTGGGACATTCGTGCTGTAATCCAATGTATTGACTTCAATGGCGTTTTTGTCCACATTCAAACCCCAGTCAGCAATGGGACCCAATTTGGGCGAAAGCCCAAATAAGGGTACAAAATGGTCGGTCGATTTCACAATTTCTCCTTCCGTTTTGTGCTTGATGACGACCTCATTCAATCGTTCCTTTCCATTTAGACCAACAACCTGTGCATCTGTCGCCAGTTTGATTTTTCCGCTTTCATGTAGCTCCATCACTTTCTCTACAGAGTCCAGTGCGCCACGGAAAGACTGCCTGCGATGCACAAGTGTGATTTCGCTGGCCACATCCGCCAAAAAGATCGTCCAGTCTAAAGCAGAATCGCCGCCGCCTGCAATGACGACCCGTTTGTCGCGGTATAATTCGGGATCTTTGATGATGTATTCTACCCCTTTATCTTCAAAGTCAGCAATATTGGAAATGGGCGGTTTGCGGGGTTCAAAAGAACCTAAGCCGCCAGCAATCGCAATGACAGACGCGACAATAACGGAGCCTCTACTCGTCGTGACTTTATATCGCTTATCCTCCATTTGTTCAATCGCTTCTGCTCGTTCGCCCAGCGTAAATTCTGGCTTGAATGGCTCAATCTGCTCCATCAGCTTATCCACTAATTCCTGTGCCAAGACAGAGGGATAACCAGGAATATCATAGATTGGTTTCTTAGGATAAATTTCGCTCAACTGCCCGCCAGCCTGTGGAAGGGAATCGAGTAGATGGCATTTTAGCTTGAGCAAGCCTGCTTCAAAAACAGTGAATAAGCCGCATGGTCCTGCTCCTATTATCAGTATATCAGTTTCTTTCATTATTTCTTATTGTGTTGTCGTGTTGATGTGTTGATGTGTTGTTGTCTTTTAGAACGATAACACGGTAACACATTCACACCATAGCACAGTTTTTTGCGCAAAAATAAGGTATTTTCTGAAATGATAACGCAGCCCCTTATTAGATAGTTTTAGAAAAAATTAAAATAATTCTCTCGCTAAGTCGCAGAGACGCCAAGAGAGCCAAACTTTGCGCCTTAGCGTCTTTGCGAGAAAAAAGTCAAGCTACAAATTTGCCCATATTTTCGCGATGGACAAATCAATTAGAAAAAGTCTTTTTATACGTCTTAATATTTCCTCGAAAATCTTCCACTGTCAGCAGCAATTCATGTTTTCCTTTTGGAATACGTCCATCAAATTTATGGGTAAGCTGGTCATTTTTTTCATCATAAACCATCAATATCCAGCGTCCGTCCACCGTGGCGCGATAGCTTTTGATGCCTGAAAAATCATCGTCAATTTTAAAAATCATGCGATAATTTTTGGACATCGTTGAGCTGATTTTGGAGACTTTAATCGTTGGGGCAATGGTGTCCAGCATAATGGTGTAATTGCCAAACTCGCGGGCTTGTGCTAGCAACATATCGCCCTGCCAGCGATGATTGCTGAGGCATTGGTTTTTCATGCCTTCGGGACAGGCAGCTATCACCGCTTTGTCGCGCAGATGGTCAGGTAGATTGGTCGGTACAATGCCTATGGTGAAATATTTGTGAATAGGTGTCATGCGGTCGCCAATGTGATACGTCGGCGAAAATGTGCCATCGGATGGTTCTCGGCTGACCTGATAATTGAGGTATTCCGTTTCATAAAAACTGCCTGATGGAAAATCGACCTGAAAATCTCCCGTATAGATGATGTTTTGTTCGTGCCAGGGCAAAATGTAATTATACAGTTCTTGTTTTTCTGGTGTTTCTACTGCCTTTCGGCGAATGAAAAATTGAAGACTTGAAGTATTATTATAGCTGTCTTTGACAATGAAGTTGATTTTTTTTGCCCGATCTTTTTCCAGTGAGATGACACCTTCATTTGCAATATGCTCATAAATGGACAATTGATTGCCCGGTTGTCGATAACAGCGATTGAAGTAACTGCGCCGTGTCAGTCGTTCTTTATAGTCGCAATGTGAATTGATGTAACGGGTTTCGTCGAAGGAAATTTCATCCATTTTAAAACTATAGGTCAGCGAATCATCCACCAGCATATCCATTGAATAAATGCCATTCCAGTTGGAAACGCCATTCATGAAATCAAATGCCTTGAGTGCCAGCCCGACCCGCCATGCACCCATACGCAGCGTATCGCCGCCTACGTAGTAGCCATATTTTCCAGCTTTTACGTCGATTCTTTCTTCATCGAGTATCTGCAATTCAGGATTGAGAGAATAGACTTTGAGTTGGGTGATGCGGGGTTTTACTTTGTCGTTAATTTTCAGTCCGAAGAGCAGTGGATTGATAGCAACTTCCGTTTTGGTGTCCCGTATTTCAAAATGCAAATGTGTACCAAATGACCGACCAGAAGTTCCCATATAGCCAATTATTTGTCCTTTTTTGACCGGAATTTCGCCTGCTGCTGGATGTAAATCCACCCTGAATTTTTCCTGCTCGTACTGCTTCTTTTTTACATAATTTCCAATGCTGTCATTATAGCGATACAAGTGAGCATAGACGGAAGTATAGCCATTCGGATGGTCGATATAGACGACATTTCCGTAGCTGTTGGGCAGGGCTTTTACCCGCGATACATAACCATCGGCTATGGCATAGATATTATCGCCTACGCCTTTGAGTGGCTTGATGTCGATACCTGCATGAAAGTGATTGGGACGCAGCTCGCCAAAGGTGCCGGAGAGCTTCATGTCATAGCCTACCGGTGAGCGGAAATAGTTTTGTGGATAGGTTTTTTGTTCTGCCTTGAATGCCAATACAATAATTGCGATAAGCAATACACCAATAAATCTGTACATCTTTTCCTTTTTCATTTCGCACAAAGATAGCCAAGTGGAAATAGAAACTCAAATATCATGCACAAACTCACTTTTTCATCGAATAGTTTTTTTGCTATTTAACTCAACGGTTTTTATTTTTTTTCAATTTTATATGAAAATAACATATTCTTACCACTTGTAAAAACAAAATATCCACTTCTTAATTTCGAATATTCTATTTCTATCCTGTAATTTAAGTTTTCTTCCTCCATTTTCATTTCTACTCTTTTCCCAGTACTTGGTTTATAGCATATTAAATTTTCTATTGGTTTACTTGTATTGAATTCTAATACCAAATTTTTTTCTTTTTTAATTTCCACTTTATACTCTTTTTGATTTAGAGATTTCACATCATATTCAATGTAACCACTTCCAATAATTAAGTAACTTAAAAACTCTTCTTTTTCTATTTCATTTTCTGATAATTGCCATTTACTATCTTTTGGAAAGTGATTTATTTTAAATACTTCTTTATCTACAAAAAAGTAATTTGGATCAAACTTAAAGGCAAATTTTTTATTTTCATCTAGTTTTCCGCTTCCAAATGTTACATCTATTAATTGCCATTCATCTTTATATTTTACCGCATTCCATGCATGACTATTTGCTCTTCCTGATTTTGTTTTTACCAGACCTCCTATAAATTTAGATTCAATTTCTGAGTGTAAACACAATTCCTCAAATACTAATGAATAATGTTGACATACTCCTTTTTTTCTTTTTATTGCCGTTCTTATTTCTTCTTGTCTTTTTTCCTCCAATGCTGCTTTTGTATATTTTTCTCGCTTTGCTTTTTCTTCCTTTATTTCTTCTACTATTGCATAGTCGTATTTTATATTATGTGCGACCCAAAAGTATATTGCTTTTATCTTATCCAATTCCTCAGTATATTCTCCTGTAATTTTCTCTGATAGTTCTTTTACATCATTTGATTTCACATCCTTTATCTTGTTATATTTACCCCATTCAGACTGTCCTATTCCTAGTGTCTTTATTGAAATTAAGAGGAATAATAAAATTGTTATCTTTTTCATGGTTTTATTTTTTTGCTTAATTACCGCCAACAATTGGATATTACGGACAACAGGTTCATGTATCGCCCTCCTGAATAACTTCTAAAGGATTTTTTATGCTGTAAGTCTGCGTTTGAAGTTATTAGTAAATCAAAAATACATTAAATATTTAATTTATCCAAAGGGCTGTTAGTCTTTTTTAACTCATTTTAGTCAGATACAAATACATTTTCATCCTTTTTAAGGAACTAAAAAAATCAAAATTTGTTATACTTATACACATTCTCCTAATTCACAAAAAAATATTAGTGCCATGAGAACATTAAAAACCACTTTTCGAAAAATATGGTCTGCAATCGAACAGATTCCTGCCATTCGTCCATCTCCTCGGCAATTGCACCGAAGAAACGCAGATATGAGAAGAATTTCTGCGGAAGAACAAATGCTTTTAATCCATTAAATAAACTCACTATAAAACAATTAAAATGAAAAAAACACTACTCCTTGCTCTTTTTATAATCAACAGCTATGCTCTTTTTGCCACTCACATTCTAGGTGGTTCTATGACTTACGAGAGCATAGGCAATGATGAATACATTATTCAATTAGAAGTATTGCGGGATTGTTATGGCGGGCAGGCGCCTTTTGACCCTGTGGCTTATGTTACAGTATTTAATGAGAATATATTGGATTCCGTTGATCTATACCTTGTAGCGCAAACCCCATTTACGGGTATAGTGGATACCATTTCCAATAATACAATCAGCAATATTTGTGAGTTTCCGCCTAATGTCTGTATTGAGAAAACAGTTTATCAGGACACCCTCACCTTAGCTTATAATCCTTATGGTGGATATTATGTAACTTACCAACGGTGTTGTCGTTCTGCTATTGTCGGGAATTTGATGGATCCTGGCAATATAGGCATGACTTTTTACACCTATATCGATCCGATTTTATCTAATTCGTCGCCTCAGTTTAATGCTGACATTCCTTTTTCAGTTTTTGCAGGAACGCCCTTTTCCTATGATGCTTCTGCCACTGATGCTGATGGTGATTCTTTGGTCTATCTCTTGAGTACGCCCGTGACAGGAGCCAGTATAACTATGCCAGCTCCTAGTCAAGCCTCGCCACCACCTTATGCCTCAGCAACTTTTGCTACTGGTTTTTCAGAAGCCAATATGCTGGGCGGTGCTTATCCGCTGACGATAGATGCTGTCACCGGAGAAGTGAATGCGATTTCTGGTACAGTGGGCGTTTTTCAAATTGCCTACCAGATCAATGAGCTTAGAAACGGCGTCCTTATTGGAAGTACTTTTCGTGAATTTACCTTTACGGTATTAAGTCCACCAACCAATCAGAATTATGATATTAGTGGGCAGGTATTCGTGGACAGTCTGCTACCACTTGACCTAGGTACCGTTCAAATATTAGAACGAGATATTACCACAGACTCATTTTTTGTTTACGATGAACAGGTCATGGGCGCGAATGGCACCTATGATTTTGAAGACATTCCGCCTGGTGTGTTTTATGTAAAAGCGATAGTTGATTCCATGTCAGTGTACTACGATGATTATCTGCCCACCTATTACGGAAGTTCTGCTTTTTGGTATAATGCAACAGCTATAAATCAGTGCGATACCAGTCAGTTGTATCGAGACATTTATTTATCATCTTCCACCAATCCCGGTGGTATATTTGAGCTAGATGGTACGGTGACTTTACCGGATGGCATTACGCCTGTAGGCAATTTGAATCTTGTTTTAATGAATGATGCTGGGGCTGCACAGGCAAGAACAACGGCAAGCAACGGCTATTTCAGATTCAGTCAATTGGCATCCGACAATTATCGAATTTTTGTGGATTTAATTAATTCTGACATTGACAATAGCAGTCCAGTAGCGATTGATGTATATAATAACCAGACGGCAGAATTACATCTTTATCCAAATTATCTTACCCTCAATGCCATTACTGAACTGACGGAAACTGAGCAGCAAAAAGACGGCTATGTTTTGAATATTTATCCTAATCCAGCCAATGAAACAACACAGCTTGTCTTGGATATTGCACAAGCGGAATATCTAAGTCTGAAAATTTATGATGTGAATGGTCTTTGTGTAAAAACGGTCTTAGACCGACAGTGGATAGACGAAGGACAATTCAATGCCAATATTTCTTTGTCGGATTTGGCTGCTGGAGTTTATTTTGTTCATGTAAATGGGCGGGTTTATACTGCTGGCAAGATGCTAAAATTTTGAGTTCTCTATTCGTGTGCTTCGCAAAATGGCGGGGAACGAAATGAATGAATGAGAGCATATTGCAAATTCACTCATCCTGTCCTCATTATTGTCTTTTAGTTCTATTTTAAGACTCTAAAAAAATGATGAAAATATCTGATTATAAGCCGTTTAAATGCAATTTTGGTGCAATTTTAACTGAATTACACCATCTTTACTAGAATTAGTAACATTAAACTAATTTACATCTCGCTCAAAATCCATATTTTTGCGATAAATTCGCATACATACAGATTAACATGAAAGTAGCTGAACTAAGAGAAAAACTAGGAAAACTAAAGAAAGAGGAAGTCTTAAAACTCGCTGTCGAGTTTTACAAATTGGTACCAAAAGCCAAAAAAGAAGATTATGATCTGGATAGTTTAATCAATAATCCAACACAGAAAAAAAGCAAAGCAAAAGGCAAGGCTACCGTATTAAGTTTGTTTGAAATTGAACTGCAGGTCGAGACTTTCATTGAAAACGCCAAAGAACAGTATTACTTCTCTCCTAACCGTACTGTTCCTAAAAAAGAAAGAGCTACCTGGCGATTTAAGGTCAAAAAATGGTATAAAGAACTCATCAACACCCAAAGACCAGATGCCGATATAAAAGCACAGGCAGAAATACTTAAAAAACTATACGAACTGCTTTGTGAATCCTGCGGTTATCAATATTTCACAGCTTATGATACTTTTCAGTCTGTTGGTATCGAGCAATCTGTTTTTTATCGCTCGGTACTCGAATTGATACAGGAAGCAAAAGGCAAAAGTGAGTTGGTCAATCAGGGCATTGGTTTGATGGTAGATAACTACCTCAACAGATATACGCTGTATTCCACATTGATGATTGAACTGATCAGTTTTCTGGATATTCCCGATCTAAAGTATCAGGGTATTGATAAAGCAAAGCTCATGATTGGAGAAAACAACTTTATTCCAGCATCGAAAAAAGAGCGGTATTCTTTTTACTCTAATGATAGATTCAAAAAGAATCGAAAAAATAATAACCTCACACAATTGGTCTTCAGATTATACGCCAGTTTGTTTGAATACGATAAGGCAATCATCTTTTATGAAAAAAATTATTACGAGGATAGCAATGAAGTAAAACTGTATGTTCTTATCCGTTTGTTATTCAGTCACAGACAAAAAGACCTTATTCTGAAAGAAATGGAAAAAGCCATAGCTGATAATATCAAACCCAGAGAAAATTTATTGAATCTTGTAAAGGAAATCAAGCAGACTGGCCAACTCCCTGAATATATGCGCTAAAGAAAAGAATGGTCGTCAACAAAAAAAGTCACAACACACTATGGCGGCGTTGCGACTTTGTTTGCTATTTGTTTTTCAGTTGTTTATACGGTAATTCCTATAGGAAAGTTTCAAATACCTGAAAATTATTTTTAGTGACAGGTCTCTGATTGGTTTTATGGTTTTAGCATCTTCAGGTAAGTCCATACTGCCAACCCACCCGCTATCGCGGTTCACGTCGTCAGAAGTCCAATGGACTTCTGGTTTTCTTGCAGAAAACTGCACTATGTTCATGCCTTTCGGCGAATGGTTGACTGACTACTAACAAGATAGACACCAATAAAAATCAAAATTCCGGCAAATATTTTGACACTTGACAGGCTATCTTTTCCGGCAAGCAAGGCAATGAGTGTAGCGAGGAAAGGCTGCAAATAGATGTAGCTACTAGCCACCGAAGCATCCAGGGCTTTGAGGGCGGATACATTGAAAAAATAAGCAAAAAATGTCACGAACAACAAGACATAAGCTACTGCCATCCAGATAGCCGGACTGAATGTTGCCCAGTCGATCTGACTGAACTCTCCAATACTAAAAGGCAGCACAAAACACAAACCAAAACTGAAGACCCATTTCATAATCGTCATCGGATGGTATTTCTTCATCAAAGATTTCACCAAGACCAGATAAATTCCGTAAGAAGTGGCATTGACCAAGATGAAAAAGTCGCCGAGTAATTGTCGACTTCCTAGTGTATTGACCGCCGATTTTCCGTAAAGGATAAGAAAAATAGCCCCTGCTGCACCTATGCCGATACCCAATATTTTTCTCATGGTAATCCGTTCACCCAGCATCATTGCAGAAACCATCAACACTATAATAGGTGTGACCGTCATGATGAGCGAAGCATTGATGGGCGTTGTCCAGTTGAGTCCTTTGAAAAAGGCCATTTGATTGATCGCAATCCCAAATAGTCCACATAAGAACAGTCGTCCTATATCCTGTCGTTCTACTTTCTCTTTTATAAACAAATGGTGAACCAACTGAAAGAGGATAAAACCCGTTGTTGCCCGCATCAGAATAAAAGCAAAAGGCTCGATATAGTCTGGCATCACCACCTTAGCAATCGTATAATTGCCTGCATAAATAAGATTGGCGGCAAAGAGCGCGATATGTGCTAATAATGTTTTGTTCACTTTTTTGTGTTGTGGTGTTCTCGTAGTCAAGCCTCCTTTGCCTGATTTGCACATAAGTTTTTAATGCCTATAAATGTAACCTATAATGTGAATGTAGCGTATAAACCAAAAGAACATTATATACAAAATACAAATACTATGCGCTTACTCAACATTGTACTGGCCTTACTGATAAGTCACTTGACTTTTGCCCAACAATCAGGAAATACGCAGGTCAAAGGCACAATTTCCGGGGCAAAATGGAAAAAAATCAACCTGAAAGTTGATCAAAGCCACAAAGGCTATGAGCAGCAAATATACAACGTCCAGCTTAATGAAAACAATGAGTTCGTATTTGTTATACCATTAGATAAGCCACAAGTTGTTGCTTTAAGTTATGGCGCGAATGGTCATGCCCGTATTTATCTCGAACCCGGAGATGATTTGAAAATAGATTGTCAGGCAGCCAATTTTCAGCGGTCTATGTATTTTTCAGGTATTGGCGGCGTCAATAACCAGATGTTCAAATCTTATCATGAACGCTACCCGGAAGTCAGTAAATTCAAAACGAAACAATACAAACAAGGAACTTTATATTATGAAATCCCAACGGTGATAGATGCTAAAATGCAGTTGCGCAGCCCTTACAGTTTTACGTCGGAAATGAAACGCTATAAGCAGGAGCGCGTCAGCATGATTGAATCCTATGCAAGGAGTTTTCCAGATTTATCGCCGATGTTTGTCAAGCAGATGACAGCCAATGCCACTTACGAATGGGCACACTACATGCTGGTTTATGGCTATGTATTTGGCGAAAAAAAAGCAATAGAACCCGCCTATTTCGATTTCATGCATGAAGTGGTCATCAGCGATGACGACCTCATCGGCAATGCAAAATACCGTCGTTATGTGCAGGGCTATATCAATTATCAATTTGACAATAGTGGCAAAGAGGACGACCCTTATGTAGGTCAGTACAAAGTGGCAAAAGACATGCTATATGGCGAAACACAGGCTTTTGTGCAGTCAGAGTCGATTAGACGCGGACTGGATAAAAATGAATTATACGTCATGCTAGATGTCTATCACGATTTTGTTTCCACTACGCAATATGAGGATTATACCAATTCTACGACAGACTTATTTTATAAGAAAAATCGCTATGCGGTCGGCAGTCAGGCCCCTGCTTTTACGATGAAGGATATCAATGGCAATCTGGTTTCTTTGCACGATTATGCCGGCAAAGTAATTTATATAGATTTCTGGGCGACCTGGTGTCGTCCCTGCGTTAGCAAAATAGAAATGACCAAGACGGTACAAAGTCGCCTCGACCGGAGTGATGTGGTGTTTATCCATATTTCACTGGAAAAATCGGAAGAGCGTTGGCGGCAGTCTGTGGGTTTTCGGAAATTGGATGGTGTCCATCTATACGCAGAAGGCGGTATGGATTCAGACATTGTAGCATCTTATAATGTCAAGACAATTCCAGAGTATTTTATTATTGATAAAAATGGTTCTTTCGTCAGAAAGCCAGAACAGACTGATGCACTGAGTTTAAAAAGTTTCTTGGAAACAATGGAATAACTGGACAGAGTGGGAATTAGGGTATTGGGAAATTAGGCTTAAAGTCACAAATGACGGATAAAATATAAATGTTAGGAATGAGAGTTTATAGGGACAGCAGGATTTTTTCCAGTTGTCCCTTTTTCTTTAAACAGGTTCTAAAAGTCATCATCTATCAAATGGTCGATAGGCTCTTTAATTGTAGGTTCTTTCGGGTTAGATTTATGCTTTTTTAGTGATTGGCGGACGACTCTACGGCTTACGTCTGATCCTTCTTTTCGCATTAAATACACAATCTCTTCCTGATTTAAATAAGTCCAGTTTTCATCTTCATTTTCTGGATTTCCTACTATTTGCAAGGCTGAATTGTCTGCACCATTTTAATGCTGCTGTTTCATGATATTTGATGAAAGCATCTTTCCCATCACCATATTTTTCTCTATCGTTATTACATGTTTTAGCAAGACTGGATTTTAGTATCCCGTATTCTTTAGCAATCTTTTCATGTTCAATCAGATAATCCCTAAAGACTAGATGCCGAATTAAATTGGAATCCCCAGATTGGAAAGCATGAATTTGATGTGTTCTATTCTCCCCACCTTTTCTAAAATATCGCCTGCCTGAAATTCCAAATTCTCCCATTGCTTCATAGCCCAATGCCTCTAACACTTCAGTTTTTGTATCCAGGCCTTCCAGCTTAGTAACGTCAAGCATAATATCTATGATTGGTTTAGCCATTAAACCAGGTACAGCGGTACTGCCTATGTGATAGATATTATTCACAATATCACCAAGTATGTATTGCAATTTTTTAGATTCACTTTCAAATTCATTGATCCAAATTGGATTATATTCGACGACTGTTAATAGCATGTTTTATTTTTTTCATGGTAGCGAACTTATGCAGGTCATAAATCCCTGAATTCAATTTACTTCAGTCGAACCGTACGATTAAAATCCCCATTAGCCCACCATCTCAAACTGCAAACTAGCCAAATTGCTATACGCCCCATTCTCTATCAGCGACAATTCTGTATGTGTGCCTTGCTCTATAATTTTTCCATCATCCAATACATAAATACAATCCACATCGCGGATGGTCGCAAGTCGGTGAGCGATGATGATCGAGGTGCGACCTTCCATCAACACATTCAGGGCATCCTGTACCACTTTCTCCGATTCAGCATCGAGGGAAGAGGTGGCTTCATCTAGCAATAGAATAGATGGATTGCGGAGAATTGCTCGGGCAATGGCAATACGCTGTCGCTGCCCGCCTGACAATTTTACGCCGCGTTCGCCGACTACTGTTTCTAGCACTTCTGGGAAAATGCTGATGAACTCCCAGGCATTGGCCTGCTTTGCTGCCTCGATCACTTCTTCTTCACTGGCCTCTGGTTTTCCGTAAAGGATATTTTCACGAATAGTGCCACCAAACAAAATGACTTCCTGCGGAACAATAGCCATATTGCTACGATAAGTCGCCAAATCATAACTTGTTGCGGGCTGATTATCTATCAAAAGTTGTCCTTCTGTGGGTTCATAAAAACGGAGCAGCAGTCGTACAAGTGTGGATTTTCCAGAACCACTTGCACCGACAAAGGCGACTTTTTGCCCTTCTTTTATATTCAAATCAATGCCTTTCAGCACTTCTATATCTGTTCGGGTAGGATAAGTGAAATGGATGTTTTCATACACGATATTTCCATCAAAACGGGTGCTGTCATTCAGCACAACAGGTGTGGCATCTACCTCGGAAGGCTCGCCCAAAATTTCGCGTACCCGCTCTGTCGCGCCCAATGCCGTGAGGACCTGTTCATAGATACCGCCCAGCGAACCAATCGCACCTGCCACGACCATCGTGTACATCGCAAAAGAGAGGAAATCGCCAAGTAATAACGTGCCATCCTGTACCATCAACATCCCCATATAGACGACAAAAAACAAAGCACCAAACAGCATTCCGAAAATAATAACAATCAAAAAACCACGCGCTTTGGCCAGCTTCATACTGGCAATCACGACTTCGTCCACTATTCCGCTATAGCGTTTTCTTTCAAAAAATTCATTGACAAATGCCTTCACGATTTGAATGGAATGTAAATTTTCTTCCACGACTACATTACTTTTTGCTAAGGCATCCTGGCGAGTTTTGGAGAGTTTGCGGACACGCTTGCCGACAAACATAACCAGCAAAATAATCAGTGGTAGAATAGACAGCATAATCAACGACAGCTTCCAGGACATCAGCCCAATCATAATGATAGAACCAATCAGCGTGACCGACTGCCGGACAAATTGCGCGAGTGTCAGCGAAAACATACTGGATAAGGTAGAAACATCGTTGGTGATTCGGCTGGTCATTTCGCCTACGCGCCGCTCATCGTAGTAGGTGATGGGCAAGGTGATGAGTTTTTGAAAGACCATCCCACGCAAATCAGCCATACCTTTTTCACTGACCACCGTAAATAATATGATTCGGAGATAAGAGATAATCGCCTGCAATAAAGCGATACCGCCAAGTATGAGTCCGAGTTGGTTGAGTGTGAAGGGCCAAGTGGCTTTGCCAGTGGCTACATTACCCATTTCGCCGATGAGTTTGGGTACAAATACGAATACGCTTCCGCCCAAAACCAGCAAAACCATTCCACCTATAAAATACCATTTATAGGGTAAAATGAAGCGATAAATCTTCAGGGCTTCCCGAAAACTTTCTCTGCTCATTTTGCCTTTTAGCTCCTCGTCTATTGATTCTTGTCTGCCGTGTCTTCCTGCCATTTTTTACATTCTTGTGTTGTGGGGTGTTAAACCTGCAAAGTTACATCATTATAATAACACAATTGCAGGGAAATTGGTTAAGTAGTGATAAAATTCTTATATTTAAGGTCTTGGACTTTGGACGAAAAGAAGCGAGAAGCGGGAGGCGGGACTATACAGTGTTGATAATCAGCATTTAAGTAGCTTTAGTTAATTTTCTAAAGAAAAAAATAAAACACTGATTATGAACCGTTTAGCGTCTCGCTTCCAGCCTCTGGCTTCTCGCATCCAAAGTCTAGTAAGGTCGAAAATCACATTTCTAACAAAACATGAAACAAATATGAAAAACGTTATTTTACTATTTACTTTTTTTATGTTCGTCGCTACTACGAGCGATGCTCAATTTGCAGTGACGCTAACGCTGACAGATGAAAACTCAACACTGACCAATGTCGGTTTTAAAGGTGCCTATGGTGGTTGGGTCACCGAACAGGGCTACGACGATGGCACAAATGGCGATGTAACTGCTGGAGATTACACACACACGGTTGTGGTGATGGCTGCACAGGGAACTTATGAATGGGGCGCAGTCGATCTGGATGATATGGAAGCCTGGCTCATCAATGGACCGAACCGCGTATTCACGGTAGACGGTGTGGGTAATGTGACAGGCGAAACCAGCTATACCATTCCGTTAATGGGCGCACCGACTGATGTGATACTGACGATAGACGATTCTGCGAATCAATCACTGACAGGTGTAAGTTTTAAAGGTTCTTATAATGGCTGGACCAGTCAGCCAGGAAATGACTCTGGCACGGATGGGGATGCAACAGCCGGCGATGGCATCTGGTCACTCACCGTTTCAGCAACGGGCAATGCTTCTTACGAATGGGGTGCAGAGAACACAGGCTGTACCGATGCTGCCTGGCTCATTAGCGGCCCAAACCGCATATTCTCCGTCGCACCAGATGGTACCGTGACAGGCGAAACCAGTTATACTATTCCTGCTGCGGGAACAGCCTATCCCGTGACTTTTCGCGTGGATATGTCGAATGAAATTGTCAGTTCTACCGGTGTTTTTGTGTCGGGCGATTTTCAAGAATGTGCCTGGAATAAACAGGAAATTCAGATGAGCGAAACATTGCCCGGTATTTATGAAGCGACAACAATGGTACGCCCCGGCGATTACCAATACAAATTTTTTAATGGTGATTGCGGAGACAATGGTTGTCAGGAAACGGCTGATTTTGAAACACTGGGCTGCGGTGGATCCAATGGAATCGGCGGTTGGAACAGGACGGTAGATTTTATAGGACTCAATGGTGCTACAACTCAGCCTGTTTATGTGTATGATGCCTGTATGATTACAACGGTAGGAACGGATGATCTAAATATCTTAGCCTCTTTTCAGGTGTCCCCAAATCCATTTAAGGGAATGACTAGGATTGAATTCAATCATGAAGCTGGTCTCTACGAATTGAGCATCAGCAATATGATGGGACAAATAGTCAAAGAAATTCGCAATATTGACAATGGACAAGTTTTGTTGAATGCGAGTGGTTTGACGGCTGGTGTTTATTTTGCAAAATTGAGCAATGCGCAAGGAGAATATGCGGTGGAGAAAATAGTTGTGTACTGAGTTTCGGGTTTCGGGTTTCGGGTTGCGGGTTTGACGGGTTTCGGGTTGTTGTTAGTTGTTTTTTTGCGTAGCAAAAAACCACCAACTCGCAACTCGATCAACTCGCAACTCGATCAACTCGCAACTCGATCAATTCGCAACTCGATCAACTCGCAACTCGATCAACTCGCAACTCGATCAACTCGCAACTCGATCAACTCGCAACTCGATCAACTCGCAACTCGATCAACTCGCAACTCGATCAACTCGCAACTCGATCAACTCGCAACTCAATCAACTCGCAACCCATCAACTCGCAACTCAATCAACTCGCAACCCATCAACTCGCAACTCGATCAGCCCGTTTACCAAAGTATCTTTTACCGACGACTAACAAGCCAAAAGACTCGCAATCCTCTTTCGTCTGCTTGCTGTGGTGTGCGCCATGCGCCCGCAGGATAGCCCGTGAGTAGGAATTGTCTAGTTTTTTAAACCAATGGAAACGACGATGAATATATACATCGTGAACCAGGAAATAAGTCAGCCCGTATATCGAAATTCCAACACCGATAAAGAACAGGAAAAACAAGCTTTCAGCATAGACAGAACCGAGGATATAGCAAGTCGCACTTGGTATGGCGAAGACTAGAAAAAAGCGGTCGTTTTTTTCAAAAAAGCCTGTTTTTTCATGGGGTTTATGGTGGTCTTCGTGCCAGTTCCACAGCCAGCCGTGCATCAGGTGTTTGTGCGCAAACCAGGCTACAAATTCCATTGCGAGAAAAGCTGCTATTGTTACCAGTGTATAGAATAGAAAGGTCATTTTACTTGATTTTTAGATAAAATACTTAGGGTGTTGTTTTGAGGAGCAAACGCATCAAAATTTAAAATTGAGTGAACATGCTATATTTTTCAATCTGGTAAAGATAAAGATATTCGAGAAATTTTCAGTCAAAGAGCGTTCTCCTTTACGTTCGATCAGCAAAAAAGATCACCAGGTGATTCGTGCAATTTTATCCGCTCCGGCAAGCCAGGCAGTTTTTCCTGATACACACATTCTTATGGTATAAAAAGAATCGTCGCTCCACTGTTCCCAGTTTTTGCGAGAACAGGCTACACATTTTGAGTAATTCTTTCATTTGGGTTACTTTTAGGCGAAAGCCTGTTAAGAACTTATTATCTTCGCGGGATTGAGAAGAGAGAGGAGAGACCGCCTGCGGCTGAGAGAAGAGAGACCATTCCGATAAATCGGAATGGAGAGAAGAAGAGATACAAAATATATAATGTCTCTCTTCTCGCAGCGAAGCGGTCTCTCTTCAAACATAAAGATATAAAATTCCGAATATACCAGATATGAAAGACAACACCACCATATACGGACGCCACCCTGTACTCGATGCCATACGCGGTGGCACGGCCATCGACAAAGTGATGTTGCAACGTGGGACGAGGGGCGAACTGGAAAAGGAAGTGCGCAAGCTGTGTAAGGAACATGATATACCATTGCAATACGCGCCTAAAGAACGGATACAAAAATTTGCGCCTGGGAATAATCAGGGTATTGTGGCTTTTGTTTCGTTGATTCCATATTATAAACTGGAAGATTTGCTGCCTTTATTATATGAAAGACAAGAAACGCCGCTGCTGGTCATTCTGGATGGCGTGACGGATGTCCGCAACTTCGGAGCGATTGCACGAACGGCGGAGTGTTCGGGGGCGCATGGGCTGGTGATTCCGCGTAAAGGAGCTGCCCGCATCAATGCAGATGCCATCAAAACTTCTGCGGGTGCTTTGACGCATTTACCCGTTTGTCGAGCAAATAGTTTGGTGTCTGCCATTGAGTTTTTGCAACTATCGGGTGTGCAGGTTTTTGCGAGTACTTTGCAAGGTACTAAGCCCTTGAGTGCTTTGGATTTGACTGCACCGGCTGCGCTGATTGTCGGTTCTGAAGATGAGGGAGTGAGCCACGGCGTGCTGCGAAAAACGGATGACAATTTTATTATTCCGCAATTGGGAAAAACAGATTCTTATAATGTTTCGGTTGCCGCAGGCATGATGTTGTATGAAGCGATGCGGCAGCGGGGCGGAAACATTTAAAATTTTATCAATTTTTTCTGCAAAAACTGTTCATTTATATAGATTTCAATAATGTACATACCCGCTTTTAGTGCCGACATGTCTATTGGAAGTGTATGATAACCTGCTGACAGTTCGGAGTAGGTATTTTGTTTGACCTGCCTGCCTTGAAAATCGCAAATTCGCAAGCCTATATTTGTGTCTTCTTCCAGGTTCAACTCCAATTTAAGGAACTTGCTTACTGGATTGGGATAAACCTGAACGACATCTTCGAGTGCATCTCCGCAGGAAGTCACGACGACATCGCTGTACATATAAGTGCCGTCAAAATCTATTTGTTGGAGGCGGTAATAACTTCTGCCATTTTTCACATTGGTCTCTACAAAACGGTATTGTTGAATTTCTGCTGTTGTGCCTGCTCCGCTGATTTGAGCAATTTCTTCAAACTCCTCTCCGTAATCGCTTTTTTGTATAGAAAAATAGTCGCAATCGATTTCCGTTTCTGTTGTCCACTTTAGGGTCACCTTATGATTTTCACAACTGGCATCAAAATGAGTCAGCGCAACTGGCAGGTTGCAAATTACCGTTGGAGGTATAATTGTCCAACCGCTGTTATTACCATCATCAAAAGAATCAATGGCTGAAAAATCTGCTCCACCGGAGGCTGCGATGTCCTTGAGGTGTACGTCGCGCAGATTGATTGTTCCGCCTGCTTTCACCAGCATTGCCTGCGTGCCAGGTATTGAAGAAACAATCTCCATTGGATTATTACATAAAGAAGACGGCGTAAAATCTCCGAGAATGGTCAAGGTTTCTCCTGCCGGAAATATAAATCGTGGAGAGACGAAAGTGAAATTATTTCCCGCGCCCTGAAACTCTGATAATGGGACAGGGTCTGTATTTAGGTTATTGACCGTTATGTTACTTCCTGCTATTTTGGGTTGTGCAGAGGTGAGTATCACATCATTCAGTTGCAGGTCATTCACCAACAAAGCAGGGCAGATTAATGTTGAATTGCCTGCTGAAAGGGTAAAATTATCCGCTTCCATTTCGATGCTATTCTCTGCGTCGATATACATATTTCCAAGACTGAGTTTACGGCTATTGCTACCGGAGGCGTCAAATTCTTCACAGTAGATATCATTATCGAAAGTGACTAATGTTCCTGAAGCCAGCCGCAAGGTTTCTTCCACAAATAGCGGATCTAAGAGCGACCATGTACCAAGTTCGTTATCCAATTTTACATTGGGCAAACTGACACCTTCGGTTAAAATTATATTCCCTTGCTGGTCGCTATTAAATATCCAATTGGCATCATCACCTTCTATACTCAAGAAGGAATTCAAGATGAGTGAGCCAGAAATATTGACGTTTTGTCCTGAACCTCCATTATCAAAGTGCAATACAACACGAGTGGACAGTTCAGCCCAGTCCATCTCTTTGCAGAAAATATTTTGATCGTTGATATAAATAGTATCTGTCCCGCCGCTAAATGAGTACTCATTGAAATAAACATTATCAATTGAAGTGGGCAGCATACCTGCTGATCCACCTGTACCATCATTGGAGAGTGACCAGTGTGTTGGGTCTGACCAATTTCCTGTACCACCAATCCAGTAGTACTGTTCGGCTGTGAGTGATATTGCCCCAGTTAAGAGGAGTAATGTGAGGAGTAAATTTTTCATTTTAAAATTTAGTGTTTGGAGAATAAAGGAACAAGGTCTGACGGGTGGGTTTCAAAAATACGACTATTTCATATCTTTTTTAGAAAATGGGGACTTTTGTCTGGAAAATTTAGATAATTAGTAATATTCCGATTGTGCATTTTTATCGGGTGAAGTAGGTTGGAGAGGGGAGAAGGGAGACCGAGACCGCTTCGCTGAGAGATCGCTTTGCTGAGGGACTGCTTCGCTGAGAGATCGCTTCTCAAATCTTGTCATTCCCATAAAAATCTCCTACCTTTCATACCATGGAGACAAAAAAGAACATAGACCTGAATTGCGACCTAGGCGAATCTTATGGCAAACACACTTCCTTATACGATGCGGAAATTATGCCTTACCTCTCCTCTTGCAATATTGCCTGCGGTTTTCATTCTGGCGATCCGCTGACTATTGAGCGTACTATTAAAATGGCACTGGAGCAGGGCGTGGCGATTGGAGCGCATCCGGCCTTTCCCGATTTACAGGGTTTTGGTAGACGGAGAATGCTTATGCCTGCGGAAGAACTGACGGCTGTTGTGCGTTATCAGGTGGCAGCGCTGAAAGGTATGGTGGAAGCATTGGGCGGACAGCTTCATCATGTGAAATTGCATGGTGCTTTATACAATTTGGCAGCAAAGGACGAGACCACTGCACAAGCTTGTCTGACTGCCATCAAAAGCATAGACGAAAAACTGAAAGTCTATGGCTTATCTGGTTCTGTAATGGGAGATATCGCTACAAAATCAGGCTTATCTTTTGTTCATGAGGTATTTGCCGACCGTGCCTATGAGGCAGATGCTAGTCTGCGTTCGCGCCAACTCGAAGGCGCAGTTTTGGTGGATGAAAAACAAGTTTTACAGCAAGTCAAAATGATGGTGCAGCAAGGACAAGTCATGAGTCACAATGGGCAAACTTTAGCGATACAAGCCGATACACTCTGCCTGCATAGCGATACGCCTGGTTCAGCCCGACTTGCTCAGCTTATTCGCAACTGGAGTCATTCTGTTTTTTAATGCTGCTGCGTTTGGCAAACAGATTTTTTAGGTGTTTTGTAAACTTATTCTTTTACTTTTTTATTCGTTTTGTAAAGCAATACGTTTACTTTTGGACAAAGTGCTTGTTAAAAACGACAACAGATGAACATAAAAAAAATGAAGAAGGAAAAAATTGCCGGACTACGGCGCGACTATAAAGCCCGCACACTTGATGTCAGCGATGTGGCAGTCGATCCATTTACACAATTTGACCTATGGTTTCAGGAAGCATTGACGACTCTTCATAGTGATGCTGGTGTGGAAGCCAATGCCATGACTTTAGCGACAGCGACCAAAGCGGGTATTCCATCTGCACGTATTGTTTTGTTAAAAGGCGTGGACGAAAAAGGCTTTATTTTTTATACGAATTATGACAGCAGAAAAGGACAGGAACTCGAAGCCAATCCACACGCTGCCCTCGTGTTTTTCTGGCAGGAACTGGAACGACAGGTTCGCATAGAAGGCCGGATAGAGCGGGTGGAATCGGATGTTTCAAATCAGTATTTTTCTAGTCGCCCACGCCGAAGTCGTATTGGCGCCTGGGCTTCTCCACAAAGCCAGGTGATTGATAATCGCGAAGTGCTGGAACATAATATGACGGATCTCGAAACTGAATATGGCGAAGAAAGCCCCATTCCCCGCCCGGCGCATTGGGGCGGCTATCGTGTCGTGCCGAAGGCTGTTGAATTTTGGCAGGGGCGGCGTAGTCGTTTGCATGATCGGGTGCGTTATGAGCGGAAGGAGGATGCCTGGGATATTGTGCGGCTTGCGCCCTAGTATAGTTATTGGTAATTAGTGTAATGCTGAATACTTCGACATTCGATATTCTTCTGTTCGATATTCGATATTTTTCTACTTTTTCTCTGGCACAACTTATTTGATTTGTTTCACTAATCAAAACTTATGTACAATAAGACCGTTCCGCATACGCGGGGAAAAAAAGGTAGATTTTGGCGGTAAAATTTCTCCTGCATCTGAAACGGACATAAACTCTTTCATCGCAATTGGATGTAAAATAAAACCTACGCGGTGCTGACTTTTGTTGACTTTTCGCTGCACTTCTTCCAAGCCTTTTACACCGTCAAGATATTTTACACGCGAATCGGAACGAACATTTTTTATACCCAAAACGCGATGTAAGACAACTTTATTCAGCAGGCTGACATCCAGTTTTTGGCTCGGACTGGCTTCACTGATTTTTAATAATTCACTTTCCTTTAGCATCAATGCATACCATTTCTGATTGAGGTGCATAATGATTTCATGCGGTTCTTCTGACTTGCGGGGAGTTTGCAGTTTTTTGATAATAAAAAACTTTCTTAACTCGGCTTTAAAGCCTTTCGGCGAATAGTTGTTCAGTGTTTCTATAATGCGGTTAAATTCGTGAATTTCCAGTTGATCGGCAGAGAAAAAACCAGTGAGATGGAATCGGTGTGCATTATTTTCTTCATACAAGTTTGCTGCAGTCGCAAAACGGTGGTGTCCATCTGCGATATAGCTTTTAGGTACATGCTCTTCAAATAGCCGGACAAATTTATTGATGTCCTTTTCTTTTGTAATGAAATGAAAACTATGCTCGGTATCCTTAAAATTCAGTTTGTACTCCGCCGGATAATCCTTGATACATTTCGCTAATAAATCACTAATGACCGCGACTTTGGGGTAGGTAAGCATGGTGGGTTTTATCATGGCTTGCCGTTCTTTGACCAAGCTTGCCATCTTTTTTTCTTTTTCTTCTATCGTCAGTTCATGCCGGATAATCTTGCCTTTCAGATAATCTTTAATATCTGTGCAAGCTAGTAAACCTGTAAAAGTTCTACGATCATTGCGGAGGCGATAGACGACTAATGCTTTTTCCTTCAGGGCTTTGAAAAAACCTTGTTGATAAAACGACGGATAACATTCTTTGACTTGGTCAAAAAATGCATCCGTATCGTCTATTTTGTCTAAGTCGGGCAAAATAGCCCGAAAAGCTTGTATTATAGCCATTGTGATACCAGGCTGAAAGTTCAAAAATATGATTGGCTTTGTGCCAAGTCGATAATCAGGAGTCGATGGCTGTTTGAAAACAATACGACAATTTCATTCAGTTTTTCTAACATTTTGCGAAGCAAAATGAAACTCATATCGCGATTGTGCTATCGACCATGGACTATTGACCATCGACCCAAAAACTACTCCGCCAAAATATCTATAATCTGCGTGGCTAATTGCAAGCCGATCTTACGCTGTGCTTCCTGCGTCGACGCGCCAATATGGGGCGACAAGGCAATGCGAGGATGGCTTAAAATTTCGGCTCTTGGTGTTGGTTCGTTTTCAAAAACATCCAGTGCAGCGGCGGCTACTTTGCCACTTTCCAGTGCTTCCAGTAAGGCTTCTTCGTCTATTGCACCTCCGCGAGCGGTGTTTACAATCCGAACACCATCTTTCATTAGGGCAAATTCTTCTTTGCCGACTAAGGCTTTATTGCCTGTTTTGAAAGGAACATGTATCGTAATGAAGTCCGCCTCTGCCAGCATTTCTTTCATTTCAGTTGTGGGCAGTGTCAGCGAAAGTGCAGCATTTTTCGACCGAAAAATATCTACTTCAATTCGCATTTCATCGAAAGCCATATCGACTGGCATGATTTCCATTCCAATCCCCAAACCAATGCGAGCGACTTCCTGACCAATGCGGCCAAAACCTATAATGCCCAATTTTCTACCACGCAGTTCAACGCCTTTTGCATAGCTCTTTTTCAAGGCTTTAAAATTTGTTGCTCCTTCTGTTGGCATTTTGCGGTTTGCATCATGCAGAAAACGCGCCAAGCCAAACATCTGACCAATAGCCAGTTCGGCAACAGCTTGTGAAGAAGCCGCAGGTGTATTAATGACCCTAATATTTTTGCTAACAGCATGATCTACGTCAATATTATCGAGTCCGACTCCACCTCGTCCAACAATTTTGAGGTTTGGGCATTGATCAATCAGGTCTTTGCGCACTTTTGTGGCACTGCGTACACAAATTGCATCGTAAGCAGGCAGTTTTGCCGGTAATTCGTCTTGTGGAATTTTAGTTGTATGTACTTCGTGTCCTGCGTTTTCGAGCATTTTCTGCCCATCAGGATGAATACCATCGTTTATCAGTATTTTCGCCATGAAAATTTTGTATTATATGAATAAATAACGAAACCAGACGTTATTAAAAGTAAGCGCAAAGTAAATGATTTCTATCTATAAAAATGCCTGAACAGGCACTCTTTTGTTTTCTTTTGTGTTTTTATGGCTCAAAATCTCAAAAAACACTACTTTTGCAACCTAGTAACGATAAAAAAATAACATATCGATTTGATGCGATTCTTTTGCCGGAATACTTCGTTGCTGCATCGGTCACTATGCTTAGGCATAGCTCCCTCTTTGCGCCTCGTCTTCCAGCAAAATAATTCGCCTGAAATCGAAACCTTATTTTTTTATCGTTACCTAGTCTTTATTAATTTAGACAATTGTAAATATGAAATTTGGCGTAGTTATCTTTCCTGGCTCCAATTGTGATAGTGATATGTTGCATGTCATTGGTCAGGTGATGGGGCAGAAAGTGATCGAACTTTGGCACAAAGAAACGGAATTACCGGACTTTGAGCCAGGTGATTGCATTGTTTTACCGGGTGGTTTTTCTTATGGAGATTATTTGCGCTGTGGCGCAATAGCCAGCCATTCACCTATCATGAAATCTGTTGTAGAGTTTGCTCATAATGGTGGTTATGTTTTTGGGATTTGTAATGGTTTTCAGATTCTTTGCGAAAGCGGTTTGTTGCCGGGTGCTTTATTGCGCAATACCAGCCAGAAATTTATTTGTAAAAATATACACCTGCGAGCTGCCACACAAAATAGCCCGCTGACCCGCAATATAGATGTAACTAAAGCCCTTAAAATTCCAATTGCTCATGCTGAAGGTCGTTATTATGCTGATGCCGAAACGCTGAAAAATTTGGAAGAGAATGATCAGGTGCTTTTTCGCTATTGTAATGAAAAAGGCGAAGCCACACCAGAAGCCAATCCGAATGGTTCATTGGACAATATTGCAGGAATTTGCAATAAAACCCGTAATGTTTTTGGCATGATGCCACACCCGGAAAGGGCGTCAGAAATGCTTTTGGGCAATATGGATGGACGAGTCTTGTTTGAGTCTTTATTGGCTACGGAATCGCTTGTTTAAATTAGACCGCTTCGCTGCGAGAGGAGAGACCGCCCTTCGGGCTGCGAGAAGAGAGACTTTTTACTTTTACGTCGTAAAAATATGCTGAGTAATGGACAAATATATGCAGGCTGCTATCGAAGAAGCCCAAAAAGGACTTAAAGAAGGCGGTATTCCTATCGGCAGTGTTATTGTGTATCAAGGCAAAATTATAGGGCGCGGTCATAATCGACGGATTCAAAACGGGAGTTGTATCTTGCATGGCGAAATGGATGCGCTGGAAAACGCTGGTCGTCAATCTGCTTCGGTTTATCAACAATCTACCATTTATACCACTTTATCGCCTTGCTCCATGTGTAGCGGTGCGATTTTGCTGTACGGGATTCCAAAAGTCATTATAGGAGAGCATCAGAATTTTATGGGGGAAGAGGATTTATTGCGCAGTCGTGGCGTAGCAGTCGAAGTACTACATGATAAAACCTGTATTGACATGATGGCGCAGTTTATCCATGACCGACCGGATTTGTGGAATGAAGACATTGGGGAGTGAGTAGAAATTAAAATTCAAACGTCAAATACAAATTCCAAAACTGTACGCGAGGAAGCTAAATTAATGGTTTAAGAATCCGGAGATGAAAAATGCGCTATAAAATTTAAGAATTATGTTTAAATTATTTTCACAAGGAGGTCCCTTATTCATGGGGATTCTTACGCTTATTTTACTTTCTCTTTTAGCTGTTTTCGTGAGGTCTATTATGAAGAAAGGAGACGAGAAACAAATCAATCAGTCGATACAATGGTTGAAATCAATAGGAACCTTAGGTTTAGTTGTTGGTATCTTCGGTCAATTAATAGGGCTGTTTAGCGCGTTTTCAGTAATGGAAGTTTCGCAAGTTTCGCCAACCATTCTAGCCGGTGGCTTGAAAGTTTCTTTGATTACTACGCTTTATGGCTTATTGATTTATATTATATATTTGCTGTGTTCGATGATTTTGAAGCGTATTCAGTAAGTTTTTTACAGGTGATTTGATTTTTTCTTTACCATCTGTTTAAAATTTTAATTTGACCGGTCGATGGATGTATTTTAATTAAAAAACGGGCCTAAAAAAGACCCATTAACAAGTTAACGAGTCTTTTAAATTTTATAATTTAAGTCTTGGTATTATTGCACCTTGACATTCACTGCATTCAATCCTTTTTTTCCTTCTTCAACATCGTAAGAGACCTTGTCTCCTTCAGTAATTGAAATACCGTTTAATCCATTTACATGAACAAAGATATCTTTTCCTGCGTCATCTGGTGTAATAAATCCAAATCCTTTGTCGTTGTTAAAAAACTTTACTGTACCGTTACTCATTATTAATATTTTAATGTAAATAGGCAGGATATAAAATTAATATCCTCACCATAATGGTAATAAACAACTTATTAATGTATATAACACCAAATTTTTACATTTTTATCCTAATAACACAGTAAATTAGCACAAAAAAGGGGTTTTGGCAATAGACTTCGCTTAAATGCACGAATTATGGACGAATAATAATCCGTGAAAGATTCGTGCATTCGTGGCTAAAATGTACACGTCATGCTTTTGTGTAACAAAAAAACCAGCACACATAGTATGCTGGTTTTATATTTTTTAAACAGAGAATATTGATGCACAAGAATCGCTCATCTTTAATCTTAATCCTCGTTATTGTTGTATTTCAATTGCTTGTTGTGTAACATCTGTTTTGCAAAAATGCACTTGGATGTTTGAACACCTATAGAAACGAGAATTATTTCCTGTTTTTTCTATTTTTCGGCAAAAGACTTGGGTCTTCTGCCGGTAAACTTGCTGGTGGACTCATAAGACCTCTTGTTTATAAAGAATAAATTTAATTCATCTTTTTGTGCTTCATTTCGCATAGTATGATAGGATAGTTTTTTATTTTTTTCTTAAAAAAACCCACTATGCTGTGGTAGAGAATAGTGATTTACAAAGAAAATGAAGTACAAAAAAATTAGACTTGAATATTTATTTATCCTTTGATTAATAATTATATTACAATGATATGGGTATTTTGTTTAAAAAGCAAATTTTAGAATAAAAACTTGTATAAAAATTTAAAAACAATATTTAAAACCGCTTTTTTGATTAAATGCCATTTAATAAATGGTATTTGATTTCTGATTGAAATCGGTCACAAGCAACTGGCAATTCTCTTAAAAAGACTGTATCTTTCAGGGTGAAATATTTATATAAATAAATATCTGATTTAAAAGCACTGTTATGAGCATACACACATTTACTACTTTATTATTGGCTTGTTTTATGTCTAGTCTTTACGGGCAGATTCAGTTGCTCAATGATGAATTTGACCGCGCTGCTACCTTGAATGCCAATTGGCTCAATATTAATGATACTGAAAACTGGGGAGCAGAACAGCTTGAAGTACATGACATCAATACATCGGAAGCGGGGCATTTATATATGATGCCATACACAAGTTCCTGGTATCAGAATTATAGGGGGACTTTGTTGTATCGGCTCGTTGGGCAGGATTTTGTTTTTACGACTGAAATTACTGCAACGAATCGGGCAGGCAATAATATTCCCGGACCTTCCTATTCGCTTGCCGGTATTATGGTGCGCAGCCCGCGCGATTTTCCTAATGGCGCACTGAGTGACTGGGCACCTGGGGACGAGAACTATATTTTCTTATCTACTGGTTTTGCGAGTGGCGGGACTGGCCCGCATCTTGAAGTCAAAACTACGACGAACAGCAATTCCAGTCTTGGCATCACTGGAATTTCTACGTCTACTAATGTACAAATAAGAGTTGCGCGAGTTGATGATGAGATTATTTTACTTTATCGACTCCCCGGAGAAAGCTGGGTGCTTCATCAGCGTTATATACGACCCGATTTTCCTGATGAAATTCAGGTGGGTTTTGTCACTTATACCGACTGGCAAAAAGTGAATAACTATGATCCGTTTTTTCAAAACAGCAATGTACTCAATAGCAACCTGAATCCTGACCCTTCGCCTGGCACGCCATTTAGTCCCGACTTAATCGGTCGCTTTGATTTTGGTCGCTTTGATGATATTCCTGCCGGGCTTCCTGCGGTGATTGGAACTGCTTCGAATGCTGATATTTTGGCTTTTTTGTCTTACGATTCTGTTCCGTTTTGTCCGCTAAATCTGCACATCACAAATCCTATAGCTAATGGAAATATTGTTTTTGCGAAAGCAGAAAATGCGATTACTGCAGAAAATGCAATCAGTGAGAGTGCGGAAGTTCGATATCAGGCAGGGAATAGTGTGGAGTTGCAAATGGGGTTTCGGACAGATAGTAGTGTTGATTTTTCTATTGAAATTGAGTGATTTGAGGGAGCAAATTTTTTAGGAATAGATTAGCCAGTACGATAGTGAGTAGATGAATGAATGAGTAAATGTAGAAGTATTCATTCATTCTCTCATTCTCTCTTTCAATCATTCTCTCCTTCCTTAGACATTAATGCCATCAAGCCCAATATAGGACCTATTGCCAATAAAGCATAAATGCTATTTGAATCAGTCAGTGCGTGCATGATAGAAATGAGTTGAATGCTGATAATTGTGATGAAAAAACCAATAGAAGTAACGATGGTAAGTGCTGTCCCTTTTATTTCGGGAACGGCATTTTGAGCAACGAGTGTTGAAAAAAGTGGGGAGTCTGCGATAACGACTATTCCCCAGAATAATAGAAAGGCAATAAACAAATTTTCAATATCGACAGCAAATATAAATGGGGATATAAAGCAACAAAGACAGGACAGGAATAAGGCTGCAAATGCTGTTCGTTTAACACCTATCCGCTCAGAAATATATCCACCAAGTACGCAAGCCAATCCACCAATACCTATAATAAGGAAGGACAAAATAGGAATATTAAAGTTGGTCTGCGGGTGTATCTTATTATAGGTTTCCAGCATTACAGGGACAAAAGCCCAAAAGGCATAGAGTTCCCACATGTGTCCGAAATATCCAAATGCTGCGGCACGAAATTTTTTGTCTCGAAAAACCCTGAAAAAAGCAGATAAATCTACGCCTTTGCCCGGTTTTCTATATGGGCCATTAGGGACTAAGAGCACCATCAACAAACCACCGATTACAGCAAGTGATGAAGTCGTTGTGAGTACTGATGTCCATAGAAAAGTATCCGTTGCTCCTTTCAATAAATGAGGAAAAGCCGTACCCAATACCAATGCGCCGACTAAAAAGCCAAGCGATTTTCCAAGCCCTTTTTCATAATAATCGGTGGCTATTTTCATTCCAACCGGATAGATGCCTGCCAGGAAGAAACCAGTCATAAATCTAAGTAATAGAAGGCTTGTTAGACTGTTGCCTTCCCATATTACGCCTAGATTGAATAAGGCGCCAAGCACCGCACTCAGGAAGAATACTTTTGAGGGAGAAAAGCGATCTGCGATGGTTAGTACCGCAAAGATTAGGGTGCCTATAATAAAACCAAATTGAACGGCAGAGGTGAGGTGTCCTAAAGCACTACTGTTGAGACCGAAACTGCTGACGAGGTCGCTCATTACGCTATTTCCTGCAAACCAAAGTGAGGTACAACAGAATTGAGAGATGACGATTACTGGAAGGATTCGAGCATGTTGGGGATTTACCCTTAGTTTGTTCATCTCTAGTCTTATTGAATCTTTCGATTCGATTTAATAAATTTTGTCGGGTCTAAAAAGCCAGTTGTATTTGAACTGTATCCTCCGCCAAGGGGCATTCCTACTGAATCTCGTATTTCTAAGTGGAGGTGCGCATAATAAGCGCCATCTGCATTGCCAATCGTTCCTATTTGTAGACCTTTCTTGACGGGCTGATTTTGTTGAACCATTATCGTGTCGCAGTGGGCGTAGATTGACTCGTAGTATTTTGCCTTGAGCTGCGGATTATAATGGACTATTCTGATGACATTCCCCCAGCCTGCGCCTTCGTATTTTGCCTGTGTTATTATGCCATGCGCAATGCTGTAAATGGGATCGCCGAGGTCAGAGTTTCCTCCAGTTACTGCATTCCAGTCATCACCGAGGTGATTGTTTTCCTTAAATGGCTGCGCATTATAATATCCATTTGCATTCGGTTTGCCAATTGGGAAATCAAATCCATCTGCTACGAATATTGGGTTTTGGGTGAAAAAATCTTCCAGAGAATGATTCTTTTCTACGACAGAACTCGTGCTTACATTTTCTTTGGTCTCTGATTTTGAGCTTTCATGGCATGCGGACAGCATGACAACTAGGCTTAGGATGAAGATACAGTGTTCTGGCATGTTTTAAAAGTAGTAAATTTCATTCAATTATTAAGGAAACATAATACAAAAGTCATAGGATGTGGACATAAAAATACCGCAAAGCGATAAAAATCGCCCTGCGGTCCATGAGGGAGGAGGTAACCTTTTAATATCTGTTCTTATCTTAGGGATTCAGTGATTTTATAAGTTGCTTTACCGTCAATCAGTATATTTTTGGTGTGCAAATCCAGTTGGATTTTCATGCCACCGCGCGTCTTGTCAATCAGATAAACCGACCATTGGTCTCTGCCTGTTTCGTCGAAAGACCATTTTTTCTTTCCTGATGCGTCAAATTCGTGCCATTTAATACCGTTTTGCGAAAAGCTGCCCTTTTCATAGTTCACTGTTTTTACATTGAGTCCATTTGTGACAACACTTGCATCGGTAATATCGTAATAAGGCTTGCCGTCTATCTTCACTTTTTTCTGCCATGCATCTAAGGCAATTTTCATGTTGTCACGACTCTTATCGACCAAATAAATCGACCATTCATCTCTGTGGGTTTCTTCAAATTTCCATTTCAATTTGCCTGCAGCATCATATTCTTCCCATTTTTTCAAAGCTGTTTGTTTGAAGGAACTTGTTTTGCCTTTATCGTTAAATACGACGGTATTTATATTCGTACCATTGGTAAGGGACTTTGCTTTAGTTATACCATAATAAGGCTTGCCATCTATCTTCACTTTTTTCTGCCATAAGTCTAGTGCAATTCTCATCCCGCCACGTGACTTATCGATCATATAAACCGACCATTCGTCTCTGCCAGTTTCTTCAAATTGAAACTTTTTTTTGCCTTTAGCATCGTATTCGCCCCATTTTTTCAAAGAGATTTGTCTAAATACTCCAGTAGACTTGCCAGCATTAAATTCGACCATATTTACATTCGTGCCCTTCACATTCGGGTCAAGCTGAGGCTTTATTTCTACAATATCCTCTTTTACGGGCTTTATTTTACTCAATTTGGTTAGCTTCCACATCTGCCCAGAGTAATTCCCCGTCTTGCCCATAAAAGGTGCGTTTTTTCCATCAGAATAGGTGTCTAATGAACGTCCTTCTTTGAGAAAAGAGTTGGTCAGGCGGTAATAACCATTGCCGACCGCAGTTAGTTTCCAGTATTGCCCAGAATAATTGCCCGTTTTTCCCATGAAAGGCTTATTGTTCCCATCGGAATAAGTGTCTAGTGAACGGTCGTCTCCTAGAAAAGCATTGGTGAGGCGATAGTAGCCATTGCCAGTTGGGGTGAACTTCCACATCTGTCCGGAGTAACTTCCGGTTTTTCCCATGAAAGGTTCGTTTTTTCCATTAGAATAGGTGTCTAATGAACGTCCCTCTTTGAGAAAAGAGTTGGTCAGGCGGTAATAATAATTGGGGTCAATATCCTGAGCATTTATTGCAAAAGAAACCAGTAAACAAAATGCTATCGTTATTAATAATTTTAGATTTTTCATGAGTGCTTTGATTTTTATGAATAAGTTTTAAATGATTAATAATTGTAATGCAAAGATGCCTTGAAAAGCAATGCTATGGGAGAATATGTACACGAATGGGTTGTTTTTTGTACATGAACGGGTGTGAAAGCTGCATAAGTGGAAAATGTAATTTAAATTGATGCACCTGTTTAGGTCGATGGTCGGCAGTCCATAGTCCATAGCTGCAATCTTGATTAGCGGTTGGTGGTCGATAGTCCATAGTCCATAGACAGGACATAAAGAGCATATAGTCGAGTGCCGAAAGGCACTCGACCATCGACCATCGACCATCGACCATCGACTTGTTCTGGAAATAAAAATGCCACAAGGTGATAAAAATCAACTTGTGGCTCCATGAGTAAAGTACAATGTCTTTTTATTCTCGGGAGATGAATCAGTTGGGATTACAACCCCCTAAAGATGCTTTCACAGAAGAACCTGAACTTAATTTAGTTCCTGTTGTAAAATTGATAGTCGTTCCTGCACTAAATTGTACATTAGCGCCTGAATTTACATCACCATTACAATTGACCGTTGTATTGGCACTATAAAGCCCGTCCGTTATTGTACCCGTCACTGCAAGTGTAGTATTACAAACGAGCATATTGGGTCCTTTTGCTCCGAAGCTGAGTTCGGCATGCATTCTATTGCGCTGTTCTACTGAAAAAATACTCCTACATTGATTTCCATAGGACATAATATTAGCGCCATCGGGTGTATAAATTGCATTTTCACAGTCTCGTGGTACGGTATCACTATAGGTGCAGGTAGAGGTATTATAAACGCTACCTCCGTTATTCAATTTAGGGTCAGCAGGCGTGTCGCAGCAGAGATCGCCTGCTGTAGCACAATTGCCACCATCTACTTCTTCTTTTGCCGCATTCGGACAAGTAAGATTCGCAGATTGATGCGTATGCAATAAGTTCAGGCAATGCCCGGCTTCATGCGATATATGTGCTGACCATAGGGCGCTAAATTTCACCTCTGATATTGCCATATAATCATTAGGAATATTAATGGCATTGCCCGCAAGAAAACCAAATTCACTCGGCCATACGAATATATCCAACCGGTTGGTGGCACCATATTGTGGATATAGTGTGTCTCTTGTAAATGGTACATATCTGCTGCTTCCGTCGCTATAAGTACCAACATAACTACCAGTTACATAATTCGAGTTATTAATAAAATTAGTAGGGTCAAGCGTGAATGAGATGTTATGTGATGCAAAGTTGGCATTCAGGTAGCCAAGCTGTGTATTAATGTCAGCCACGCTTGGACCTGTTGTCCCATTCGTTTGACGCAGTATATGAAACTTGATTCTGATATTGAAACTGGGTGCTTGAAAATTGCTAGCTGCATACTGATTGACCTGCGCTGCTGTGAGTATGTTGGGCCAGTCTGGTGCCGGATCACCACAGGCTTGTGATTGTGCCTGAAGTGGATTGCTGCTCCAGAAAACACAGCAAACCAGACTGCTTATTATGATTAAATATTTCATGATATTAAGTTTTGGAATCGCCTACTAATTCTCCCGTTCGTTTGCTTCACAAAAGCGGCGGGTTTAAACCCGCCGCTTTTGTGAAGCAAACGGGAGTAGCAAGCTAAAATTCAATTATAAATCTATTTCAGAATAAAATCTTGAATGACCTACTTATTCTGAAGGGACTCAATTTGTTGTTCCAATACTTTATTTTTCGCTTCCAGCTCAATCATATACAAAGTCAGTTCTTCTACTTTTTGTAATAAGATGCGCTGCATTTCGCCTACGGCTACGCCATCGGCAGCTTCCATTTCTGCTGCACTTGGAATTTCGGGCAGGTGACCGTTTTCGTCAATAAATGCTTTGACTTCGGAAAGCGACTTTAGGTCGTAATCTGCTTTGAATACATAATCTGGCCAGTTGGAAGACAATTCTACGACGAGTTCTTCCACGATGGCTTCTCCATCTACAACGAGTTCATAACCAGCAGCTGCATCTTCTTGTGTCGTACTAGTGCCAATAAATAACTGACTGCTTACTTTTATATCACCTGAAGCATATACTGCATAATTTCTTCCTGAACCTGAAGCTGAACCCCATAAGCCTACGTTTTCTCCTGAACCGCCACTAACCTGCCCTACAACCCCTCTGTAAGCTGAACTGCCAGTAGGTGTTACATTTCCATATACGCCTATATAGCCGCCTTTTCCATGTACACCATAGCCGTAGTAGTCGGTGTCATCATTTTCACCATATACAGCTGCTACATCAGATGCAGCACCATTATATATTCCTTGAATAACTCGTTGTCCAGCAACATTATTCTCTACATGTAATCTCGTGGTGGGTGCTGTTGTACCTATACCTGTGTAGCCATTGCCATATTTGACCGTTAGGCGGGTTGCACCAATGGTATTTACTTCAAAATTACCGAGCGTATCTACCCCGATGTCTGTGTATTCTCCGGCAGGGGCATAGAATCTTAGAAGTGGAGCATAAGTGTCCTGCCCAGTAAATACACCAGCAAAAACCTGCTTGTTTATCCCTGGTACCCAGACCGGCATATAAAATTGACGGGTGTCGCTTACTGTGAAATTAACCCCACCATCCACTTGTAGTATGGATTGGTTACTAGTGTTTCCAATAAAGACATTGCCCGTACTGTAAAAAAGATTTGAACCGCCTACCGTCCAAGGCGAAGCACCGCCACCCCCGGTCAATGAAGCCCAGGCACCGCCGACATAAGCTTCTATATCAGTACCGTTGAAACGGATCGTTCCATTATTGGCATTTGTTGTATTGCCTAATAGAATACCGCCATCAAGGTGTAGTCTTTCCAAAGGGGTATTTACACCGACACCTAGATTGCCAGTCAATGAACCATCGCCTTCGATGTCCATGTATTTCTGGGCTTGTAAGCCAATCGTTGCCAATAACAAAAGGCAGAGGGTGGATATTAAGTTTCTCATAAGTGCTTAAGATTTAAATAATAGACTTTACTTCAGAAAAGAAGTCTAGTGGTAAAAAATACATTAACTATAAATTCAATATAAAGGTGAGCAGAAAAAATAGCCTATAATGAGTTTTGTACATGAACGGGCTGTTTTTTATACACAAGCGGTAATTATCCTGACACAAACGGGAAAAATGGTAAAAAATCCTTATATTGTAATTCCTAAACAAAAGGCTAATATATGTCAGTAAAAATCTTCATAGTAGAAGATGAAGAACTCTATGCGGATCAGTTAGAAATGTTGGTGGAGAAATTGGGTTATGAACATCTCGGCACTGTTGATAACAGTACCGATGCACTTGCTGCAATGGGGCAAGGACTGCCCGATTTGATTCTAATGGATATTCATATCAAAGGCACACATGACGGTATTGAGTTGGCAGACCTGATTCATCAGCAGCATCCTGTGCCGATTATTTTTATCACTTCTTTGCAGGATGATCTTACCTTTTCACGGGCTTCCCGTACTGGACCAATTAACTTTTTATTAAAACCATTTAATACCACACAACTTCAGCGAACCATCGAATTGACGGTTCAGCAATTGGCGCAGCAAAAAGAACAAAATACAGCAACAACTGAAGCCTGGGAAAGCGACTTTTTTCACGAAGATTATTTTTTTATAAAAACCCGACAACGATTAGACAAGGTAAAGATCGAGGACGTTTTGTATCTCGAATCTGACGGACATCATTGTTATGTACATACGGAAGAGAAAAAATTTATGGTACGCTTGTCTCTAAGCGAACTTACCAAACGCCTGCCTAGCGATGTCTTTATGCTCACGCATCGCAGCTTTCTGGTCAATATCAAAAAAGTAGAGTCTGTCGATTTGCAAGACAGTATGGTTATCGTCGGCGGGAAAAATGTTCCCATCAGCAAGAGAAGCAAAGATGCGCTGCTGAAAGTATTGGACTGGATTTGAATTCATCTGACAAGCAGTCGTCCGCGATATGGCTCTCCCTTATGCAGCAAATGATAGAAATAAACACCAGCCTCTAGATGCCCTACAGAGATGGTATTATCTTTTAAAGCCTGCACACTTGCCAATTTGCCTTGCGCATCATATAACTTTACTTGTACTGGTTTTGAAATAAGTGCTAAGTCAAAGACTACTCTATCGCGAGCTGGATTTGGGAATATCCGGACATTTGTATCTGCTATATTTTGTGTGCTGACCAATTGGCTGGAGTAGTAATAAGTGCCTTTATATGCTGGACTCCATTGTTGGGAATAAACATCCCATATCTCATCTGTGTAAGTAAGCTTTTTGTAACGAAAATAATTTTCAGTATAATAATTAGGCAGAATTAATTCATTATAAGCGTAATCATTGTCATAATCACAAGTGGTTTTCCAGTCATTCCCCCATTGCATCGTATAATTGTCCCAAGAAAAATCAGTAAGGAGAATTTGATTGCCATTTGCATCATAATCATATTCGGTTTTTGAGTCATAATTCCATTGCGAGTCATACCAGGAAGAAAGAATAAAGGAACTTATATTTCCGTTTGCATCATAAGTGTAGTCATCTCTGGTTTCACCAATCCACTGTGAACCATTCCAGACCGAACTAATGTAAGAAAGCAGTCGATTATCTGCATCATAAGTAAACTCATTATTATACTCATCCACCCACTGATTCGTATTGCTGTTCCAGTTGGAGTCAATTCTAAAAATGAGATTTCCATTTGTATCATAAGTTGATGCTTCTTTATACTCAAGTAGCCATTGCATACCATCCCACCAGGAATAAATTCTTGTCAATAAATTTCCATTGGCATCATAAGTAAAATCGTCTATTGAGGACTGACCCCATTGGTTTAGACTGGGCGACCAAAGTGAATCAATCAGTTCAATTAAATAACCATCTGTATTATAAATCCATTCAAATTTTTGGAGAGAAATCCATTGCATAGTATTGGTATTCCAATACGAATAGGCATGCTCTACTAAGTTGCCATTTACATCAAAAATGAAGTCCTCTTTTTCTTCAAAAGTCCACTGCATGATACCATAAGGACGCTCAGATAAAATTTTCTGGATGATTTTATTGTCTGAATTATAGCTGTATTCCGCCCTATATTCTGTCAGTTGTCCCGTGTCAGGATCGTCAAAAGTAAAAATTTCTTCTATCTCTCTTTGATCGGCATCATAGGTATGGTAGTACTTTGAATGATTTTGCCAAACAATACCTGCGTCGTAAATTTCATTAATAATGGAATCTAATTGTTGTTTGAATTGTCCGCTAAGACTGGTAGCCAGCAAAGCGGTGAACATGATTGTTATTATTGTTTTCATTGTGATATGGATTATTGGGAAATGAGTAAATTTTTCAGAACTAAAATACAATATATTTGATTGAAAATCAATTGTTATTCTATATGAATTCTCTTCTTTCTACAAATGTGCTTTTGTAAAGATGAAGACATATTACTTTTTTCATAAAATTATATATCTTTATAGAAGAATTCAGCATTTTCTGTTTCTTATTTTTCAAAACAGCTAATATGGCAAATTACACACTAAAAGTCAATGGAACATCCCATGAAGTGAATGTCAGCGACGACACGCCTTTATTGTGGGTCTTACGCGACCACCTCAACCTGGTCGGCACCAAATACGGCTGCGGTATCGCACAATGTGGTGCCTGCACTGTACATGTCGATGGCGATGCAATGCGCTCCTGCTCCTTGCCCATTAAGGCAGTAGCCGACAAAAAAATTACGACGATAGAAGGGCTCTCCAAAGATGCCAGTCATCCTTTACAAGACGCTTGGCGCAAACACGATGTCCCGCAATGCGGCTACTGCCAGGCTGGTCAAATCATGAATGCAGCCGCCCTACTCAAATCTACGCCCAAACCCAGCGATTCGGATATCGATGCAGCCATGCAGGGTAATCTGTGTCGTTGTGGTACTTATACTCGCATCAAGGCAGCCATAAAAACAGCTTCAATGAAATGATGAACGATAAATGATGAATGATGAACGAAAGGAAATCGCTTTTTGTAAATATTCATCGTGTATTCATTCATTCGTAATTCGTAATTTAAAAATTCGTAATTGAGATGATTATAAAAACAAAACATAACAGACGTTCATTTTTCAAAATAACAGCCGTGAGCGGAGGCGGAATGATGCTGGGATTTAGCTGGCTGGCTGGTTGTGTGTCGCCTGTGGAGGAAGTCGCAAAAGCCATTCCTGCGGAGTGGTTTGATATTAATTCTTTTTTGAAGATAGGAGATACTGGACTAGTAACGATTATTGCTCCAAATCCTGAAATCGGACAGAATGTAAAAACTTCTATGCCGATGATTATTGCAGAAGAACTGGATGTGGCATGGAAAGATGTTGTCGTAGAACAGGCAGCATTAAGCGATATGTATAAGCGACAGGTGGCAGGCGGTAGTCAGTCTATCAAACAAGGCTGGGATAGCCTGCGGATGGCAGGTGCAACAGCAAGACGCATGCTCATCGAAGCTGCTGCAAAACGCTGGGAAATTGACCCGGCAGATTGCACAACAGCAGATGGCGTGATCAGCAATAAAAATGGAGAGACGATTGGCTATGGCGAAATTGCGGCAGAAGCTGCCAAGATGGAAGTCCCAGAAGAAGTGCCACTCAAAGACCCAAAAGATTTTAAAATCATCGGACATGATACCCGAAATGTGGACTTAGAGGATATTATTACAGGAAAACCACTATTTGGTATTGACACCAAAAGAGAAGGCATGCAATATGCTTCCGTACTTCGTCCGCCTGCTTTTGGGCAAACACTCGAAAGCTATGATGACGCTGCCGCTAAAACGGTAGAAGGGGTAAAGGAGGTCATCAAATTTGGAGATAAAGTCGCTGTAGTTGCCAACTCGACCTGGGCAGCCATGAAAGGCAAAAAAGCCTTAAAAGCAAATTGGAAAGACGGCAAGTTGGAAAGTACCAGTCAGCACGATGAAAAAATGCGGGCATTGCTGGACAAAAGAGCCAAAGAGCCTAAGCGAAAAGACGGGAATATAAAAGCGGCTTTCGCCAATGCAGATGAAGTCATCGAAAGAACTTATGAAGCACCATTTCTGCCACACAACTGTTTAGAACCGATGAATTTTTATGCCGATGTCACGGATGAAAAAGTAGAACTCTACGGTCCCATCCAAACGCCGGCATGGACGCAGGAGCGCGTAGCAACATTGCTGGAACGCCCGAAAGAAGAGATCAGCGTAGGGCTGAGCCGAATGGGTGGTGGTTTTGGTCGCCGCCTGTATGGTGATTTTGCACTCGAAGCAGCAGAAATTTCCAAGCTGACAAAGACGCCTATTCAAGTCATGTTTTCAAGAGAAGATGATATGACCGCTGGTACCTATCGCCCTGCTTCCAAATATAAATTCCGACTAGCACTGAAGGATGGAAAAATAACAGGCTATCACCTCACCGAAGCTTTTATCAATGGAGGTATGTGGGATTCCATTGCACAAAATTTCCCGGCTGGTGCAATAGAGAATGTACTGGTCGAAAGCCATAACTTGGAAAGCAATATCACAACAGGTGCATGGCGCGCGCCCGTTACCAATTTCCTAGCTTTTGCAGAGCAGGCATTTCTGGATGAAGTCGCACAAGGATTGGGCAAAGACCCTGTACAGTTTCGTCTTGATTTATTGGCGCAAGCCAAAGAAAACCCTGTCGGGAAAATGGACTACGAAGTAGATAAACTGAAAGGTGTCATCGAGTTGGCTGCGCAAAAATCGAATTGGGGCAATGCAGCCGATGGTGTATACCAGGGTTTTAGTGCTTATTATTCGCATAGTACTTATGTGGCAGAAGTTGCAGAAGTGGTGATGCGGGATGATAAACCAGTCGTACAAAAAATAACCTGTGCTGTGGATTGTGGTATAGTCGTCAATCCGATTGCAGCCATCAATCAGGTAGAAGGCGGAATCATTGATGGCATCGGTCATGCGATGTACGGTGATTTTTCTTTTGAGAATGGACGACCTAAACACGATAATTTTAATCAATATCGAATGATACGAATGGGCGAAGCTCCGGCAATTGATGTCCATTTTGTGAAAAGCGAAAATAAGCCAACTGGATTGGGCGAACCCACATTACCACCGGCAGGCGGCGCCATTGCGAATGCGATGCACGCAGCAACAGGTCAGCGATTTTATAGTCAGCCTTTTGTGAAGCAGGTGGATATGTTGGAATTGAAAGATAGTTAAGACTTGATAGATTTAACCAGACAGGTTTTTTACACCTGTTTGGTTAAATCAAAGCGTTTTAAATTTTGATTAGATTACTAATATTCACATGCTTTTCTACATCAGGTCTCCACTTGTCTTGGTTAGCCATAGTCTCGCATATTTTTTCGCGGAAATAAACTTGAAACCAGATTTTTTCATGAAATGTGGAGATATTTTTATACGTTTTTTCAGAATGAATCATTAATCGTAAGATAAATTCCTCTTTCGGTTCTCTATGATTGTTTAAGACCTGGCTTAATAGCACTGGCTTGATATTGACGTCTTTGGCAAAATGGATTCTTTTACTATAAATAGTATCAATATATAGTTTCAAGAATTCAGTGAAGTAATTATGTTCTTCATATTTTGGCTTCTTAATGTATTCTTCCATTCTAAATTTTAACTGTAGAAGTTTAGCCTTGATAATTTGATCTTCAGAAAGATTGTTCATCCTTTTGAGTCTAGCCTCCATTAAAGATTTACTATCAGCTATTCTTTCCTTTTTAGAAGCATATCTCGAATCCACTCCATACTCCGCACCTTCTATTTCTTTATTATTCTTTTTGTTTTTAGTCATGATCGTATTCTTTTATTAGATTTAGTATTTCCGGTATTTCAATACTCAATGTCATACCTGTAATGTTCATGCCATATTTGTCAATATAGTGTTGAGCAATTCTTTCCTTTGGTTTTAAGGATACACAAGCAAGTTCAGCATATTCCATTAATACAATTTTAGCGATATGTGTAATCAAATTTCCAGCAATATTCTCATAATTTTTACTTTGACCTTTATTCTCTTTTGAAACAGTAAGAAGTCTTATGTGGATCCTCCATTCTTTAGGTATTCGCTCTATAGAAACAAGCCCTAAAATATCACCTGTATCTTCTTTTATTAACTTATAAAGTTCCTGACCTTTTTCTTTTTTCCAATCAAAAAAATATCTCGTTTTAGTTAAAGTCTTATAGTCCTCACTTTCAACAGGGAGAATCTCTACTTTGTGTTTGTTTCCAGTTTTGGCGTCTATTATTGTCATACGAAATGAAGATAATAAATGTTTCCGTTAAACGGAAATTAAAACTGTTAAATTTCCTGTAAATGGAAACAAAATAATAATTTTACTTCGTTCCTAAATCTATTTACTAAAACAAGCCACTAATATTTCCATCATCATCAATGTCAATCGCTTCTGCAGAAGGAACAGCAGGCAAGCCTGGCATCCGTAGAATATTACCCGTTATGGGAATCAAAAAGCCAGCCCCGGCAGCAATCTCAATTTCTCTGACCGTTACAATAAAATCTTTAGGACGACCTAAGAGTTTTGGATTATCCGATAAAGACTTCTGTGTTTTGGCAATACAAATGGGCAATTTCCCTAAACCTAATCGTTCTATCTTTCTCAAATCTCGTTTTGCCTGTGCGGTGTAATCAATCGCTTTTGCACCATATATCTTAGTCGCTACGATTTCTATCTTTTCTTTGACCGGCAAATCCCAGTCATACATGGGTGTAAATTTACCTTCAAATTTGGCGATTGTATCCACTACACCCTGCGCCAATTCTTCAGCTCCTGCTCCGCCTTTTGCCCAAGCTTCATTCAGAAATACAGGATGCCCCAATGCCTGACAACGTTCGCGAATAACTTCTATTTCAGCTTCTGAATCTGAAGTAAAACGATTGATCGCCACAACAACCGGCAGATTAAACTGAGCCGTATTTTCGAGATGTTTTTCCAGATTGGATAAACCTTGTTCGACTGCCTTAGCATTTTCTGGACCCAAGTCTTTCAATGCTACACCACCATGGTATTTCAAAGCACGAATAGTTGCAACCAACACAATTGCTTTGGGCGAAAGCCCCGCACTCTGACATTTAATATCAAAAAATTTCTCTGCGCCCAAATCGAAACCAAAACCAGCTTCCGTAACCACATATTCTGATAAAGACATGCCCATTTTTGTAGCTAAAACGGAGTTGGTGCCCTGAGCAATATTAGCAAAAGGACCACCGTGAATAATAGCTGGCGTACCTTCGATGGTTTGCACCAAATTGGGCTGAATAGCGTCTTTCAGCAAGGCTGCCATAGCTCCCTGCGCCTTCAAGTCGCGTGCATAGACTGGTTTTTTATCAAAAGTAAAGCCTATGAAAATATTACCCAGTCGTTTTTTCAAATCACTCAGGCTAGTGGTCAGACAAAGAATTGCCATGATTTCGGAGGCAGCAGTAATGTCAAAACCCGTCTCACGCGGAATACCAAAACTGGTTCCGCCAAGTCCGACCACCACATTACGCAAAGAGCGATCATTCATATCCATCACCCGTTTCCAACTAACCGTGCGCGGGTCAATATTGATGGAGTGGGTTTTGCTTTGAAGGTTATTATCAATCAAAGCTGATAATAGGTTGTGAGATTTTTCAATGGCAGCAAAATCACCGGTAAAATGCAAGTTGATGTCCTCCATCGGCAAAACCTGTGAGTAGCCACCACCCGTAGCACCACCTTTCATTCCGAAAACCGGTCCGAGAGAAGGTTCGCGCAGGACAACAGTCGTTTTGGCTCCGATACGATTCATCGCCTGCGTGAGTCCAATAGAAGTGGTCGTCTTGCCTTCACCCGCAGGCGTAGGAGAAATGGCAGACACCAGAATCAGATTGCTCTGGGCAACTTTTTCATCATCAATAAGTGATAAAGGCAACTTTGCCTTGTATTTTCCATACAAATTTAAATCATCGGGCGTCAATCCCAATTGTTCGGCTATCTGGGTAATGGCTTGCAGCTTGACGGAACGGGCAATACTGATGTCTGTCATGGTTGGTTCTTTAAAATTTTATTAGATATAAAAGTAAGCAAACCGATCTTATATTTGACATTCTTTTCTAACAATATTTTAAAGACGACTTAGAGTACTATAGCTTCAATGTCGCTTAAAAGTTGATAAAAGAATTTTCCTTTTATTTCATCCGAAAAGAAAGTTCCTGTATTTTGCAGTGCTATAATAGTGATGTCTTTATTGGCATTATAAAGCATAATTGCTCCTGAACCGATCTGGTTTCCAAAATGTCCGTACCAGTCTTCTCCACTTATGTTTACATTCATCAATCCCATTCCATATCCTGCATATACATTTCTCTCTTGTATTGCAAGAGGAACGTCAAGAAAATCAGTCATTAGTGATATGTTCGTTACCAAATTTCCACTTGCCAAAGCTTGTATAAATATCTTTAAATCGTTAGCTGTTGTAACTATTCCATCAGAGCCTCTTAATCCAACAGTTAGCGTAGTTTGTAGATCTGAAATGTTTTCAATTTTGCCGTCATTATATCTGTCCCAATAGCTATCAGCTAAACCTATAGGCGTTTGATCTGTGTGTTCTAAAAAATAGGTGTCATTTAAATTTAATGGGGCAAAAATCCTACTTTTTAATGCTTCAATATAATTTCCTTCAACTTCTTGAATCACTAATGTTAGTAGTGAAAAATTAGCATCAGAATAATGAAATTCTGTACCTACTTCTGATAGAGGTTCTTTGTCGTATACATACTCCAGTAATTCTTCAACAGTGTATAAGCTTGTTGGATTATTGAAAAAATTTGTAATAAAGTCTATTTCAAATATGTCTGGAATTCCTGTACGTTGTTGTAATAAATTCTTGATACTTACCGAATTTCCGTTAGGAATTTTATCCGTAATATCTGTGCTAAGGTAATTGGACAATTTATCATTGAGATCGATCTTATTTTCTTCTACCAATTGCATAATAACCGTAGCAATATAAGTTTTATATAGACTTGCTGTATGGTGTATATGACAGGGATTCATTTTTATATTTTGTTCAATACTGGCATAGCCTGAGGAACCTATCCAAAGTCCATCTGTTGGATCATCAATTAATATAGTCATCCCTACAAAACCATCATGAGCATATTTGTCTGTTAAAGTTTGAAAAGATGTAGCTTTAGGATGGTCTTGAAAGTTCATGGTGCAATTAATATCGTTCTCTGGGCTAAAATATTCTTTAGTACACGATACGATGCATAGAGAGAGTGCTAGGATAAATATGATTACTTTTATAGAGTTCATGGTTTTTTAAATTTATAGGTGATTGAAATACTTGTTGTTGATTGTGGCATGATTGAAAAACTCTCTATGTCAAAATAGCTTGTTTGTATAAAGAAGTTGTGATCCATTCCTATTCTAAATGGGTGTTTAGAATGCTTAGAAAGATCATATCCAAGACCAGTTTTAAACCCTATTAAAGAGGCAAAGGTACCTTTGTCCGAAATTTTCTCATAGCTACCATCGCTTGTGTTTTGTTCGTAAATATCTCTTGGATGAAATTGGTCTAATAATCCTACATTTAAGGCTGTTTCAATAAACAAGCCTCTGTTGTGCGTGTATCTATAGCCTAAGCCAAAATCTATAGTTATGGTGTTTCCGATAACCTTGTTTCTAATAAAACCTAAATTGGATGATGCAAGTAGCTGGTGTTTTGGGTTTCTATTTAAGCCCCTTTCTGTTCCTATAGAAAGATATGGATTAAAGGCATCAAATGAATGTTGATATGGGAATCCTACCGCGTGATTTCCGATAGCTATTTTTAGAGGGAATTTGGAATACTCTATTGCACTAAGGTCTTGTGCTTTAACTAAATGAGCGCTTGAGATTGCAAATAGAATGAATAAATACTTCTTTAATGTTGTCATATTACTTCTGTTATTATTAAATAATATCACAAAAGTAAAAGACCGTGTTATTAATAAAGTTACCCTATGGTAACTTAGTTATTTTGAAGTAAATTTTTTCTTATTCTGCTCAAACTTTGAGGGGTAATTCCTAAATAAGAAGCAATGTGTTTTTGAGAAATTCTTTGTAGTAATTCAGGATTATTTTCCATCAGTCTATGGTATCTTTCTTCAGCTGTTAATGTCATACTTTCAATTTGCTGATTTTGTTTATCTGAATAAGAGCTTTGTTCACCTGCAAGGAATAACATACTTCCAATGGGTGTTTTTTTGAGTATTTCAATGTTAGATTTACTGATACGTAACATTTTAGAGTCTTCCAAAGCAACAATTTCTATAGGGGAAGGTTTTCCCGATAATAGCGACATGTCATCTCCAAAAAAGTTGAATTCTAAAAATAGATCTGTACATATAAAGTTGTTTTCTTTCCAGACAAATAAGCCAACAGAGCCTTCTAATAAAAAATAACCATATTTTGCTGTTGCATTGGATGGTTTAATGACTTCATTTTTATTAGCCTCAACTTCTTCACATAAAGATGCAAGCCTTTGCCAGGCTTCAATAGGAGCATTATAGTGTTTGTCAAATGATTTTTTTAATATTTCTGCAAGCATTTTATTGGTATTTTTCTCAAGACCTGATAGATTTCAGACTTGAGAGGCTTGGAAAATCTATCAGGTCTTGGTCTTATCAAAAGCCGCCCATTTCTCCTTATTCCGAATAAAGAAAAGAACACCAAAAAACATCACGACTGCTGTGGCAACACCGATCATTTTATAAAACATCGTTGCCGGCACGCCATCTATGATGACGACTTTGGGAAGCCTGACCAGTGTTTCAGCAGCAAAAGCGCAGTAAAGACCAATCACTGACCAGTACATGAAATTATAGTGCATACTGATATAACCGATTGCTGGTTGCTTGGTCAGTATAGGAATCATACCAGCCGATAAGGTGAACAAACTCACGACAGCCATCCAATGGAAAATACCAAATTTACCATAAAGATGATACAGCATAAATGCTGTAATAATCAAACCCATCATAGAAACGGCATAGACATAACCTATTCTTTTGTGTGTCTTTGTTCCTTTTGTTTTCAATAGGACAAGAGTTCCTGCAATGAGTGCGACAATAGAAAAAATAAGATGAACCAGTCCTGTATTGTCGCTGATAATGGTGTTGATGAAATTCATAATGAAGCTTGATTTAAAGGTAAAGACAGATGAAATTTATCAGCGTTGCACTATACCGTTTCATAATTTATAATTATTGTGGCTATATCATTACATCAAAAAAAACGACCTTTTGTTACCAGCCCAAGTTCCAAATACCTGAACAATCTATAAAATTTCACGTTTAAATAAAAAAAGCAATGCACGCATTGTATTTTTTGTAACTTTGCATAATTATATAAAAATAAAGTTAGACTTAAACTTGTACTTACACTTAAACTTAATTCGATGCAAGATATAATAGAACAACAAGACGTCATCAAAGGCGGCGAATACATCATTCGCGAAACTCGTCCCGAAGAAATATTCATACCAGAGGAAATGGATGAAGAACAGCAAATGATTCGCGAGACCTGCGACGACTTTGTATATAATGACATTCATACCAATATAGAAAAGATAGAAAAGCAGGAAGATAATATTGCAGTGACCATGCTGCAAAAAGCTGGCGAACTGGGCTTGCTCTCTTCACATATACCCGAAGAATATGGTGGGATGAACTTAGACACCAATACCAATACATTGATTTGTGAAGCTTTGGGCAAAACGGGTTCTTTTTCCGTCTCCTTCGCAGCGCATACAGGTATTGGCATGTTACCGATTCTGTATTTCGGCACAGAAGCACAAAAACAGCACTACCTTCCTCGTCTGTGTTCAGGTGAATTACAGGCTTGTTATTGTTTGACTGAACCTGGCTCTGGCTCAGACGCACTGGCTGCTAAAACCCGTGCCGACCTGAGTGAAGATGGAAAACACTACATCCTCAATGGACAAAAAATGTGGATTTCCAATTCTGGTTTTGCGGATGTTTTTATTGTCTTTGCAAAAATTGATGGCGAAAAATTCACAGGTTTTGTTGTTGATGCGGGGACAGAAGGACTAACGCTAGGGGCAGAAGAAGATAAGCTGGGGATGAAAGGCTCTTCCACTCGTCAGGTCTTTTTTGAAAATGCAAAAGTACCTGCGGAAAATGTATTGGGCGAAATAGGAAAAGGGCATTTGATTGCTTTTAATGTATTGAATGTCGGACGATTTAAGTTGGGTGCATTGTCATTGGGAGCAGGAAAAGAAAGCATCAAATCAGCGGCAACCTACGCAAATGAGCGCGTGCAATTTGGTGTACCGATTGCCAGTTTTGGGGCAATTAAATACAAATTGGCAGAGCAAACGATTCGGAATTATGCCTTAGAATCAGCACAATATCGCGTTTCTCAAATGCTCCAGACAAAAATCAAATCATTGGTAGCCAGTGGAGTGGGGCGCGAGAAAGCCAAGCTCGAAGCCGCAGAAGAATATGCCATCGAATGTGCTATTTTGAAAGTCTTGGGTTCGGAAGTACTGGATTATATTGTAGATGAAACCGTACAAGTTTTTGGCGGATTAGGTTTCTCAGAAGAATTTGGAGCAGCGCGGGCTTACCGCGATTCACGTGTCAATCGTATCTATGAAGGCACCAGTGAAATCAACCGGCTACTATCCGTCAATCAACTTCTAAAACGGGTCATGAAAGGACAGCTCAACCTGACAGATGCAGCTTGGGCAGTACAAAAAGAATTGATGTCGCCGCCATCTACCAGCAAGCCAGAAGGCGTGTATCCAGAGGAACAAATTGCTTTGGCAAATTTGAAAAAAATACTTCTCGTTACAGCTGGTTCAGCCGTTAAATATCAAATGGACGGGAAAATAAATCTCAAGCACGAGCAGGAGATCGTGATGAATATCTCGGATATGCTGATTGATGTTTTTGCTGCTGAATCTACTTTATTGCGTGTCGCAAAACTGAAAGGAATGGGACGCAGTGTGGAGACAGAAGAAGCTGCACTAAAAGTAATATTCAACGATACCATCTCTAAGGTAGAGAAATATGCAAAAGACGCTTTAGCGTCCTTCGCAGAAGGCGATGACCTGAATTTGATGTTGAGCGGCGTCCGTCGTTTGGCTAGGTATGCACCAATCAATGTCAAAGCTGCTCGTCGCGTGGTTGCCGATAAGGTGATTGAGAAGGGCGGATATTGCTTTTAAATGATTTTAAAATAAAAAAGACGTAGGGGTGATTCATGAATCACCCCTACGTCTTTTCTAATTACATCCCTCTATCTCAGCACTAAACATCCCGCCCGGCTGAATCTGAAAATTATTGTCTAATATAATCATGTGACCTGCTTTGAATATCACGTTACCTGTTGATGGTACACTGCCATTAGAATATACCTCAATGTCGGCATGGTATAAATTGTCTGGAATAGCGGCGTTATTAACATTAAGGTAAGCGGGACAGGTAGGCGTACAGGCTATGATTTCGTGTTGTGAAAAAGTGCTCTGACATGAACCACTTTCAACGATATAACGATAAAATCCTAAGGCATCCAGAGAGGGATCAAATATATTTCCGCCACTTGCAAGTGCCGGTAACCAATAACCATCTGGGTCAGGGGAGCCTGCTACTAATGAAAGTAAATCGAAAGGAGCATCTCCAGGACATACTTCAAAAACACCACCGGATATACCAGGATTGGGAACTTCAAATACATTAAGATTAAAAAAAGCAGTATCTACACAATTTGGAGTACTCACTATATTACTAATCGTGTAACTGCCTTCTACACTATTTGCCAAATCAATTTCTCCTGTAGCAGCATTTATGGCCAAGCCCACACCAGAAGAATACACACCGTCTATTCCTGTCAGATGTGTAGGAAGTGGATTAAAACCATCAGAAGTACAATAAGCCAAATCAGAATAGCCAAATTGAGCATCCGCTTCATCTATAATCGTCACCGCAACATCACTAACAGCAGTCACGCAGCCCAGAATGCTGACGGTATTGGTCACCACATAAGTACCTGGAGTAGCAAGGCTGGGAGCTATCAGTCCGGTACTCGTATTATAAGGTAAACCTGTAGGCGCAGAAAATGTTCCTGTTATACCTGTTGTAAAGATTGGCGTTTGATTAAAATCTGTAGAACAGTAAATGTCTTCAGGATAAGAAAAATCTGCACTTAGCATATTGGCAATAGTCAGCGTAAAAGTAGCGACCTCATCCGGGCAGCCCGGCACGACAATGGTATTGGTCACTACATAAATGCCAGGTGTAGCGTTGCTTAAATCTATCGCTCCTGTACTGATGTTGATGGCAAGTCCTGCCGAAGCGGTGTAAGTGCCGTCTGTACCGGTATTGTGCTGGGGAAGCGGGTCGGTTCCTGCGGTACAATAAATCGTCTGGGCATAACTAAACTCGGCATCCGGTACACCGGAAGGAGGCGTGGGCGTCATATTTTCTATACAACCTCCATTAAGAGCAACCTCTGAACCTGTAAATTCTATATTGGACGGGATACCGGCTGTGGTAATTGTAATCTGTGTACAAAAACCACCTGTATTGGGTCCGGGATTTAGCCAAAATCCTCCATTTATACCATCAAACTGCATGACTGTAGTCCCATCAAATCCTGATGCGACAAATAACTCGCCAGACTCTGGGCTGTTTAGACTACTTGTTGTTTGTGCTTCGACAAAAGTCGCTCCGGTTAATTCAAACCTTAGATAAGGGGTATAGACATTTGCACAAAATTCGATAGGAAAACTATATTGGCAATTACCGATAGAACTGGCTGTTCCTGTTTGTTGTATCAGCGAAACGTCGCAGGCAGAAAGTAGGTTCGGGATGAAATTTGACAGGCAAAATAACGAGAAAGACAGAAAAATACATTGATGTTTCATTTTGATTATAGCTTGGTGTACAGCTAAATTAGTTATTTTTACTTGACTTTTATAAAAATGAATAAAAATAGACTGTCACGATTTTATGAAAAAATATAAAATTTTAGGTTTGCTTATTATCTGTTTATTGGGTTTTCAGACAAGTTCAGTGAAGGCTCAAAGCGAATATGAATTGCTGAATATACCTTTTATAAAATATGGTGATACCCTGAAAAACGCTTTATCCGGTGGCTTGAATGACGGGATATATAGTAATGCAGATTTGAATAATGACGGCGCGTTTGATTTGCTGATATATGAATTGTCCAGCAAAAAGATGCTTCCATTTTTGCATGAAAATGCAGACTATATATATGCCCCGCAATACGAAACAATTTTTCCGCAGGTAGCGGGCTGGATAAGAGTGCAGGATTTTAATTGTGATGGAATAGCTGATTTATGGGTAAATGATGGTGCTGACGGAGTCGCTGTTTATTCCGGTGCTTATGATTTGAATAATAATATTATTTTCAATCTTCAGACAGAAAATATACAATACAATGGGCAAACGATTTTGCCTATAGACAAAGACGATACGCCAGCTTTCATAGATGTAGATGGCGATAATGATATTGATATACTCAATTTTGGACCTTCCGGTGAATACCTGTATTACTATCAAAACCAGTCGCAGGAAATGGGCTGGGGCTGCGACAGCCTGACCTACATATTAGCGGACGAATGTTGGGGGAAGTTCAGAAAAAGTACCTCGATATACCTGAATGATACCTGTATCGTGATGTTGCAGGATGAAGATGAGGTGGATCGGTCGCTACACGTAGTACCCGCTTTTTCAGCTTTAAATCTGGATGGTGACGATGATATAGACTTATTATTGTTGGATAGCCTGGGAAGAGGATTGGTAGAATTGATAAATGAAGAAACACTTGATGGAGCCTATATTGGAAGTTTGTTGCCGGATTTTCCCAACGACTCAATAGCGATAAATATAAATAATCTGCCATTGGCTTCTTACGTAGAAATAAATGGAGATGGAATAAGAGACCTGGTCGTCGCAAAATTTGATGGTAGTTTTGACACCAATCATAGTTATACGCACTGGTATTACCAAAATACTGGGACAGACGACGCGCCGATTTTTGATTTTGTACAATTAGATTTCATGGAAAGAGATATGGTAGATGCCGGGATGATTTCTGCACCGCTGTATTGGGATTATAATAATGATGGACGACAAGATATTGTTATTGCTGATGTTGGCGAGTTTGATCCACTTACTTTTTTGGCTGCCGCCAAATTGCAGGTCTATGAAAATATCGGAACGGCGAGTTGGCCGGTATTTGAGTTGGTAGAAGAAGACTTTGCCAATTTATCTACATTGCAAATTAATAGTCTTCGTCCATCTTTTGGAGATATTGACGATGATGGTGATGATGATATTATTTTTGGCGATTTATTGGGAAAAGTATCCCTACTTAGAAATAATGCTGGTGTGTTTGATTTTGAAGGGGCATTGCTGACTGGAATAGGATTCAATACACACCCACAACTCATTGATGTCAATCGAGACGGTTTGTTGGATTTGATTATAGGAGAAGGAAATGGTAATCTGAATTACTATGAAAATACAGGAACAGCTACAAATCCTGACTTTGCATTGATATCTGATTTTTGGGGCGGGGTGGATGTCCGTTTTCCTGGTGAAGTGTTGGGCTATAGCGCACCATTTTTATATCCTTACGGCGAAAATGGCGAATACCACCTTTTTGTCGGCTGCAATAATGGTAGCATTTATCATTATGATAATGTAGAAGGTAATCTTTCTGGTGTTTTTAGTTTGGTAGAAATATCGGAAGGCGATTGGGATGAGGGGCTGCGCTCTACGGTAGCGGTATCTGACATTAATAATGATACCTATACCGATTTTTTATTAGGCAATTATCGCGGTGGGATTAGTGTTTTTTCCGAAAACCAACCCATTCCTGTTTCAACGAATGAGGTGTTGGATAATTCAGCAATACAGATCTATCCAAATCCAGTTTCCGGACTGCTTACGATCAATACAAATAATGGACATGAGACTGTGGCAAAATTGATGGATATAAAAGGGCGATTGCTTATAAATACGTCCTCATTTTTCGAATTCGTCCAGCTACCCGTGCAGACACTTAGTGCCGGGTTGTATATTTTACAGATCCAACAGGGCAGGACAATTAGTACACACAAGATTTTTATACAATGAAAAGATGGAAAGAATGTAACACATACACGCTGGCCTGCTTTGCAAAAGCGGTGTCCCGTATAGTTATCGGGATAAACCCACCACTTTTGCAAAGCAGGCAAAGACTGCGATTGCTGAAGACTAATTTTTTGCTGTTAATTACTTTTATAACCCTGCTTTCAGCCTGCATCTCCAATACACCCAAAGCCAACAAAACCAACGATAAAATCATCGGTGTATGGAAAGACGAAAACAGCACCATGACCTATGCCGAAGACCGTAAATGGTATGGACAATGGGATACCGGAATGAACAGAGAAGGGCATTGGGAAGTCAAAGGAGATACCCTGTGGATGTATGCTGAAAACGGTTTTACCGTCATGGCATTTTACAAAATATTGAAAATGACGGAAACAGACTTCGAAATTCTTTCGCTGGAGAAAGACGGTATCATATTCCACAAAACACGTGTACAGTAGCGAAAATTCATGAATTTTCGCTACTGTACACGTGTTTACGTTTTCTTCCGTTTCTTCTTCGCCGCTTTGCCCTTTGTTTTAGCGATAGGTTTATTCTGCGTCGGTGCAGACAGGGTATCAGCTGTGGTCAGGCTGGCTTCAAAAACATTATCTTTTTGTTTGCCTTTAGAAAATAGAAAGACAAAAGGATAAACAAATTGCCCTAAAAAAGAGCGAGGCATTTCATCCATATCATCTACACCGAGTTCTGGTGCCTCATCTGTTTTCGGTAAATAGTAGGTGCCTATCAGCAAATCCCACAAAGGCAGTACAGAAGCAAAATTAACCCCATAACGCATCGGCAGGTTTTTGGCATGATGCCAAAGGTGGGTTTGTGGTGTAATGATTAAATAATTGAAAAAACCGAAATTGAACTTGATATTTGTATGCGAAAAGAAAGCAGCAAAATAAACCAGTGTAAGCTGTAGTATCGTAAACTCTTTGGCTGTATAACCAATCAAACCCAGCGGAAGAAAAAGAAAAGGTTTGAAAATAAAAAACTCTCCCCAGTGAAAATGCCTGGAAGAAGCAAAGCCGATTTCCTCCTGCGCATGATGTATTTTGTGAAAAGCCCAGAGAAAATTGAAACGATGCATCGCATAATGCGCCAAAAACTCCATCAAATCCACCAAAATAAAGAGAATCAATAGCTGCGCCCAGAGTGGGAGAGAATGAATTTCGAAAAGTACCGGATTATCAATGCCTATGGAAGCAAATCCTGCCGTATAAGCCTCGCCAATAACATACATTAAAGCAAAAAAGCCTAAGCCCATAAACAGGAAATCATTGAAAAAAACATAAAACAAGTCCTGCCAAAAACCTTTGCGCCCTACGACTTTGTAATCCAGCTTACGGGGAAAAACCAACTCCAAAATAAAGCACAACAAACACCATACAATGACCCAGTGATAGACATTATACAGAGAAAAAGAATACAATTGCTTAAGAACAGCATCCCAGTACAACCAGAAAATTTCGACAAATCTTGATATAAAAGCTGCAGCATCCATAGTGGGTGGTTTTGTATCATAAAGATAAGGCAATTTTTTACCATTTCTATGATTTGAATCGGATTTCCAACATTATTTCTACATATTTAGGATGTCACAAAACTAATGTAACTAGGAATAAAATGTTAAATGTTTCTTCATTTGTCAAAGTTTTGTTAAAATTGCATTCAGATGTATTTTGAATAAAGCATCTGAATGCAAAAAGAAACCAAATTCTATACCTATGAAACCAAAAGCCGATACCATCTTTGACCTACCTATAAGTAATTTTTTACAAGTACATCTTATTAGATATTCAACGCTTTAACTGTTTAAGTTGAAGGGCTGTCCTTTTGTGAAAACCAAAAAATGTTGCACATGATTTTGTCAAATATTTTGAAAATAACTATAGTCTCGTTGCTTTTTCTATTTTGTTCCAATCTTTTTGGGCAAAAAAATGGAGTCGATGTCGCACCAGTTCAAGAACAGGTTGTTCTTGTAAAAAAAGGCAATGATGACACAAACCCTAATATAGAACAAATGAATGATGATGTTTCAGACATGAAAACATTAGCCCACCTTCTGGGGGTAGATTCATCTAAACTTACGCTAAGTATGGAGAACTATCAGTTTTGGGCAAAAAAGAGTAAAGAAATACCATACAACAATACATATCAAACCATAATTTTAGACCACCTAAGTGAGATAAAATTGAAACACAGAAAAAACTAGAATCATGATTAAAAAGATATTAATTCTGGTGAGCATCTACCTCTTTATTGGAGGATTTCAAGACCTGAAAGCCCAAACTTCGTGTATTGGAGGTGGTAGCATTACAGTAGAACTTATTTGTATCGAAATGTTGGCAGGAGGAGAAATTGGTAATGAAGAACCTACTGTTCTCACAACAGTTGTTGATAATACTGGGGCTACTCTGATAAATGCCGATTGCGGACAAACAGATTCTGACATCGGTGGAGGTGGCTCAACTGGTGCAATAGGGCCTGGCTTCTCAACAATGACAATTCCTTATCCTTATACGACAGGAAATTTTGGAGATGATAATACTTTTCCCAATACCATTGATATAACTTTTGATGTTTGGGAAGATGACGGAGGGAACAGGTGTGACTTTGATACTGGAGGAGGAGCTTTTACGGATGATGATGATAATTTTTGTGCATCAGGAACAACAACTGTTGATGTTGCTACCCTATGGGGTACAGGAGGTGCATGTCCGGTATCTCTGTTGTCTGATGGAAGTGTAAATGCCTGTACAGTTACTGCTCCAAACGTGTTTAGGGTTAATTGCGGTGGCGAATGGGTGATTACTTATCAGGTATATGTAGATTTTTCTATTCCACTTGACGTAGATGCACCATTAAGTGTTGCACTTGGTGGTACAGCACCAGTTTATGGTTATGAAATAGGAACCACTAATCTGATTTCAGGAGGTACTTGGACGGCAAGTCCAGGCGCAATAACAGATAATGGAGACGGTTCTGCTGTACTTGATGCTACAGGATTGAATGATGGAGATTTAATCACTTTATGTTATTCAGGAGATAATTGCTGCCAAACAACTACTGAATGTACTACAGTTAAGGTAGTAGAATTTATTGATGCCAATCCTGATTTTACATCAGCTATAGCTTGTCCTGCATCTGGAGAAGAAGGCTTTTGTGGCGGAGAAACGATGTCTCTGGAAGGCTATATTCAGGGCGTTGCAGGTACGCCTAAAACTGAATCTGTTGGAAATGCCAATGGTGACTATATTGCACAGTGGGAAGTAAGTGTTGACGGAGGCGCATTTAATATCTTGAATGTTGGTGGAACTGATATTACTTCAGCCGGACCAGATGGTATTAACTTTAATGCGGATGATACTTCTATTGAAGATTATTCTTACGCTTTACCAACTCCTCCTAATTGTGGAAAAGAAACCTATGATTACAGACTGGTTGTTTTTCCCTTAGCAGAAGCTATTGACCAGATTGGAGCAGATTGTCCATCGGCTATTCGTACTTACGATTTTGGTTCAGGACCAAATGGTGCTGCAACATCAGTTATTGAAGTTGATTTATCTGCGGGCGCACCGGCTGGTGCAACAGTAAAAGGAATTGAGTACAATATTATAGGAACAACTCAAAACTCTGCTTGTGGAGGAAGTTATGGTAATAGCTGGGTATCTGAACTTCGGGTAGAGGTTGTAGGTACGTCTTCAGGAGGTGGCTATACTTCGGGTGTTATTAATCCAAACGGGCCGGGAGCACCAGGCCCATTCGACCCAGGACTTTATGCTGATTTTAACAATACAGTAATTGTAAATCCTCCACTTCCAGCTGATGGAGTATGGACGATTCACGCATGGGATACTTTTAATGATAATGGAGGTGCAGAAGGTGAATTTAGCACAGGTTCATATATTCGGGTTATTTACTGTTTACCACCAACTCCAATAGGGGCACCTGGTGAAAATATTACACAGGAATATTATCCTATAGCATGTCAGGCGGTTGTTTGTAAACCACCTGTTATTAATACAGATTTTAGCGAACCAGCACCAGGTTGTAATCCTGCTGTTACAATAAATTGTACAGCTTATCCTGGAGACCCTATTAATGATAGTGGTGCTGATTTGCCAGAAGGAGCTGCCGTCTTATATTCTACAGACGGGGGAACGACTTATACTAGTATTGATCCTTATGATGCAGTATCTATTACTGCAACAGATATTTCAGACCAATCTGACTTAACTGTTGAATATCAAATTGTCCAGCCTGGCTGTCCAGACTGTGCTAATGTAACAGGCTCTTTTACACTTAGCTTACCTGCTGATCCTTCTATTACTGATGATGTAATTTGTAGTGGCGAAACTGCTGCTCTAATGGCTACATGTGGAGCGGGAGAAATTACGAATTGGTATAGTGATATGGCAGGAACTACACAGGTAGGAACAGGAAGTAGTTTTACACCGGCAGATACTGCACCAGGTGTATATACTTATTATGCACAATGTGTTGATGGAAATGGATGTCTAAGTAATTTAGTGCCTGTGATGCTAACGATTAGTGAAAACCCAGACCCTGCACTTACCTGTCCGCCAGCAGAAATAGGGCAATGTGGTGGAGAATTTAATTGTATGTTCAATGATGCTAATCCAAATACACAAGCAAATGGTACAGAAGCAGCCCCCATAATTTCAGGCTCTGCAGCCTCCTTCGTAACGGATCCTGTACAAGGTATCATCGACCCTGTCTCTGCTCCTGTAAATGTACCGCTTACTTTAATTTTAACCTATACAGACCCCGTAAGCGGATGTACTGCTTCAGAGTCATGCACATTTACAGTAGTAAGTTCAGGACAATCTGCCGCAGGAGGCTTTTAAGATACCCTTAAAAACAGACGAAATGAAACCTAAATCTAAGATGAATAATCCGACCAAATCCAGTCTTATGAAAACCAGAATAAAGAACTTATTAAGTATAGCACTCGTGATGTTATGCCTTTGCTTTTCTGTAAATCACTCCCAGGCCTGTCACATTGGTAGTGCTTCCTTTGATATAGGAGCCAGTGGAATTGATAATAGTAATGTGTGTGAGCCTTCTTTTGAGCTTTGTTATACATACTCCACTTCAGTTGGTGATCTTAATGCATATCCTTGCCAAAAAAGTATAACTATAACAACGCCAGCAGGTGCTGCAAGTATTGGCCCTATCGTATTGGGTTTTGATGGAGATAGTCAGACAGCTTGTGTTGCTGCATCTCTATGTCCCGGTGTAAATGCTGTAAGTTTTTCTGGCGATGGAACGGCTGTAATAGGAGGAACAATTACAGACAATGTAGGTAACTCTATAGATACTGGTACGCCTGCCCTAGATCCTGCCTTTACAGCATCTTCTATGATTGTCTGTGTCGGCGATGTGGTCAATCTGCTTGCCAATGATACACGTTGTAATATTTTTAGTGGGTCAGGTGTAGCAGGCAATACTTTCTCTGCTACCGTGGAAGGATGTTATACCATAACGAATACACTGGCTGCTGGAACTCCTTGTGAAGTTTCTGCAACCATGAATATTACGGTGCTAGACCCACAGCCTCCCACTACGGTTGATGTACCAGTATGTTTTGCAGATGCAGCTACAACTGCGGCAGAACTTACTGCCTCATGTGTCGTTTGCACGGGAGGATGTGCAACATCAACAGCTACCACTACCTGGTGGGATGCAGCAATGGGTGGAAATATGATTGCTTCGACTGCAGGTTTTATATCCTCGGAAACAGTTGCTGGAACGTATACTTATTATGCAGAATGTTCCTGTGGCCCTTGTATCTCAGGCAGAACAGCAGCTACGCTGACCATTTTGCCGGATATTCAAATATCAGTTGCCGTGAAAAGCTGTGATGGTATGATCAATGGTGGAAATGGTGATGAAGTATTTACCGGCGAAGACCCGACTGATGATATAGTTACGCTTGATGTTACCGTTACATTTGTAGGCGGAAGTATTCCCAATGCGGGTACACTCGTGATATCCGACTTGTTGGGTTCAGCACTTGGAGGAACGACAACGACAATGCTTGCCGCAGGTGATGTAGAATATGTATTTACAGACGTGACAGTTCCCGGAGATGGAACAACTGCATTTAATTTTGATGCCACTTTTACGGATGGCGTTACCGGACTGGCCTGTGATAACCAGCTGGCTGGCGGTCCTTACGGAGATTGCTCCTGTATAGAAATAGCCTGCCATGATGAAATGATGTATCAGGGGATGACTGGTGGTGGAAATAATGCTGCATTAGTGACTACTTATGTATTGCTTGATCCTACCGGAACAACAATTATTCAGGAAGATGCAGGAGCTGTCTTTGATATGACTAGCCTGAATCCGAATATTGCTTATCCATACCATATTATAAATTATGACCCCGCATCAGGCGTGACACCACCCGCAGTAGGCGGAGCTATTGATGATTACATCAATCCTGCCGACCCCTGCCATGATGTAGATGTCTCTTTCCCGTGTTATATCACAAGAACAGAAGATTTTATATTTGATGTAGCAGCAGATTGTGCGAATATTATTAATCAGGTATTGGTCAATGATGTGACTGGTGGTTGGGATCCTGATTTATATCTGGGAACTGGCGCACCTCCTGCCAATTCTTACAACGTATATCTGGCTCCGCTTGGCGCAACAGATGCCACAGGAGCATTAGTAGGACCAGTTCTGGTTGACAACGCTAGTGTACCGGCCACCCTGCCTTTTGTAGTGAGTGCCCCAGGAGATTACACTGTAGTCATGGAAGATGGAAATGGTTGTATTGAAACCATCGATGTACATATTATCCCACAATATGATGCTGAAGTAACAGATGATTTGATTTGTATTGGTCCTGACGGAACTACAGCAGACTTCGATCTATATAATTTGCTGACAGGTGTGATTCCACCTAATATTGATCGCCCAGGTGTATTTGCTGGTATTGCCGGTATCGTTCAGAATGCCTCGACGTCACCGCCTACTGCCATTATTCCAGGCGCAACACTTGAAGTATTACAATCCGCTCCGGGACAGACGGTATTCCCGATTACTTATACGATTGGAAACTTGGATTATTCAACAATTCCACCAGGTGTGTTGCCACCTCCCGCTGTACCCTGTTTATTTACTTTTGATATTAATTTGACGCTAAGTCGTCCACAAACACCAGACTTGGCAACGTACACACACTGTTTTGGTGATCCACGCCCCGTTGATGTAACCCAGCCCTTACCATTTCCACTAACCAATGGCCTATTCAGCGATTGTGGAGCAGGAATGACCAATTGGTATGAGGGAGGAGCCGCAGCAGGCACGACTAGTCCAGGAGAATTTTTCTTACCATCAGATATTCAGGTTCGCCCTGTAGGTGCTTATATTTTTCAGGCAGAATGTGTAGATGCCAATGGTTGTGTAAGTGATTTGGTCGACGTAACGCTTGTTGTTCAAGAGGTACCTAATGCACCAACATTAACAGCCCTCTACGTATGTCAGGACGGAGAACCACCAGTAATTACTCCAACTTCAAATAATCCTGCCGGCGGAGCCGCTACGTATAATATTTATGAAAATACAGGTGGTATTCCTTCTACAGGAGCTATCGAAACCTGTCTGAATGCTTTTGACTTATCCAGCGCAGCTTATGCAACGTCTGGTGTTGGTGGAAATATTCTTTTTGATATTACTCAACCAGATTGTTATACGTATCAGATTACGGAGTTTGTTGGTGATTGTCCAAATAACTTAGGTTGTGAATCTCCCGTAGAAACGGTTAATGTATTTGTATTGCCACATCCACCCGTAACGGTTGGTGATGACGGACCGGTTTGTGAAGGTGACATGATTACAATCACAGCCGATGACCTGACGTCTGAAAGCTTCTCTTCTTGTGGTGAAACATTTACTTTAATCAATATTGATTACGAGTGGTATCTGGATGACGGTGATGGAATTACCGATGATGGAACAGGTTTGAACGCAGATCCAGACGACCAGTTAATCGGCAACTCTGCTGGTGTAAATACATTTACACTACCCGCTTCTGTTTTTGCAGATAATGGGAATGGCTACTATACCGTAGTAAACTATGATTGGCAGACTTCTGCGGGAACTGTTGTTTCTCAATGCCAGACTGTCGCATCAAATATTACATTACCAGTCATCATCGACCACGAAGAACCTACTGTTGTAGGCGCAACTATATGTGAAGGCGATAGCCCAATTCCAACGTTAACGGCTGATCCCCTTACGGGAAATAATTCAGCAAACTCTGTTGCACAATGGTTTGAAAATCCAACAGTCACTATTGGTGAAACTATCCTAAATACTGGAACAACTTATCAGCCCATACCGCCAGCAGGTGGTTTTGTAGCAGGTGTATATACTTATTATGTACAAAGTTACGATCCTGATAATGAATGTGTGAGTACAAGAGTACCAGTTACTTTAGAAGTATTCGACTTACCGGAAATCACAGTAGCTGACCAGCAAATTTGTAATGGGGGTACAATTGAAAATATTATACCAACAGGGAATCCTGGCAGCACTTATGAAATAACTGGACCAGCAGGCACAACAGCAGCACAAGCCAGTTTTGTACAGGCAGATTTACTAGGCGTTGGTTTTGATAATACGACTAACGGCGTTTATAATTTCACCATCCGTGAAATCGCCGATGTATCAGGCAATCCAAATGTTTGTGTCGGACCTGATGCAGCATTCTCTATTGAAGTCATAGACAATATCGTTCCCGATCCATCCAATAATGGACCAGTTTGTATCGGTTCGCCGGTATCGCTGACAACACCAACTGTACCAGGCGCAGATTATACCTGGACAGATGTAGGTGGCGCAACAGTATCCACCATGCAGACATTTACCTACACGCCAACGGCGGCAGGTAGTTATGATTTCTTTATCACCCTGTCCAGTACTGATCCAAATAATTGCCTCGATCCAAATCCAGTGATGACAACTGTCGTAGTGGAAGATCAGGCAGCAGCCACAGCAATTGTCAATCAGGCAATTTGTGAAGGCGAAACAATGACACCCGCAACTGCCCTAAGTGCGGATTGTGGCGGTGCGACAATGAATTGGTATACAAACGCAACAGCAACAGCAGGTGAAACGGCACTCAATACTGGAATGACTTACGTTGTACCAGGAAGTGAAACATTAGCCGAAGGCGACTATACTTTCTATGTAGAATGTGTAAGCGCATTGGGTTGTGTAAGTGCAAGAATGCCGGTTGTGCTGACGGTTCAGCCAATGCCGGACGTACCAGTTGTAACAGACGAAAAAATATGTCAATTAGAAGATGCTTCTAATGTTGTACTGACGGGTCAGGCAGGAAGCAGCTTTGAAATAACTGGACCATCCAATGTACCAACATTATTCACTAGTCCAGTTAGTTTAGCTCATGCAGATTTGACAATACTTGGCTTAGATAACACAACAGTAGCTTTCTATAATTACGATGTAGTTGAAGTATCTGCTGATGGTTGTCGTAGTGAAGTAGCCAGCTTTAGTATTCAGGTATGCCCGAATCCAATTGCAGGTGCTGATATTGATGGACCTGTTTGTGAAGGTTCACCAATTACACTGACAGCAAGCTCAGATATAGCAGGCTCTTCTTTTGAATGGTTTGATGCGGCAAATAATGGCGTATTCAATGGACAAACTTATATTTTTACACCAACACTTGCAGATGATGGCGCTATGTTTACCGTGGTGGCTACTTCGCCTGACGGATGTGTTTCAGTAGCTTCTGCTCCTGTTACAGTTGATGTAATTGAACTCATTGCGCCAACAACAGTTGATGCGACCGTATGCGGAGAAGATGCAGCAACAGCCGCCGCAGAATTGAGCGCAAGCTGTGCCGCACAAAATGGAGCAAACGGCGGAACAACCAATATGAACTGGTTCGATGCAGGTGGAAGCCTCGTCAATCAGGGACCTACTTATACACCAGCCGAAACGGCACCTGGTACATATACCTACACAGTATTCTGTGAAAATGCAACTACAAGTTGTACCAGCCCGGGACAAACGGTAACCTTGACCATTCTACCAACTCCTGCTGCACCAGTTATAGTTGATCAGGCGATTTGTGTTGATGGAGACATTGCTAATATCCCACTTACAGGCGATGGTGGAAGTACATTTGAAGTAACTGATGCAACGAGTGGAGTAGTCGCAGCATTTGCTGACGGTTCTAGTATTCTTACTGGAACACTCCCTGGTTTTGATAATACAACACCAGGTACTTATAATTATAATATAACGGAAACCAATAGTGAAGGTTGTATTAGTGAAATAGGAAGTTTCTCGATTATCGTAAATGATGAGATTGATCCTGTTGCCACAAATGACGGACCAGTCTGTGAAGGGGAGACAGTAACCATCAGTACACCAATGGCACCAAATGCTGCTTATTCCTGGACAGATGCAGGTGGCGCAGTAGTGGGTAATACAGCTTCAGTGACTTTAACACCACCAGCTGCTGGTGAAACCTATACTGTTACCATCTCAACGACAGATCCAAATACTTGTTTGTCACCAGGTACTTCTTCAACGACAGTTGTGGTGAATTCACAGGCTAATGCAACAGCACTAGTCAATCAGGTGCTTTGCGAAGGAGCAACAATGACCGTAGCCAATTCGCTATCTGCTGACTGTGGAGGTGCTATCATTAATTGGTATGGTGTACCAACAGGCGGAACAGCAATTAATAGTGGTGCAACTTATACTGTACCAGGAACAGCGGCACTTGCTGCCGGTGATTATACCTATTATGTAGAATGTGTAAGCGCAGATGGCTGTATCAGTGCATCTCGCGAAGCAGTTGTATTAACAATTGATCCATCACCAGCCGCACCAGTTATTGCCGATCAGACTATTTGTATAAATACAGACATCGCCAATATCCCGCTTACAGGTGATGGCGGCAGTACATTTAATGTAACAGATGCGACAAGTGGCGCAGTAACACCATTTACTGATGGTTCAAGTATCACAACGGCAACTTTGCCCGGCTTTGATAATATGACTGCGGGTACTTATAATTATAATATAACAGAAACGAATAGCGATGGCTGTATTAGTGAAGTAGGAAGTTTTGCAGTAGAAGTCTTGGAAGAAGTCACAGCAGGAGCAACAATAGACAGCCCAGTATGCGAAGGCGCACCAATTACTTTGACAGCAAGTTCAAACATGACAGGGGTAAGCTTTGAATGGTTTGATGCGGCAAATAATAGTGTAGCGAATGGTATGACTTATACCTTCACACCAACCCTGGCAGAAGATGGAGATACTTATACCGTAGTTGCGACACTTGGTACATGCGTATCAGCCGCTTCGCTTCCAGTGGCTGTAGATGTAATAGAACTCATTGCGCCAACGGTAACACCAGCGACAATTTGCGTAGAAGATGCGAATACCGCAGCCGCACAATTAAGTGCAAGCTGCGCCGCACAAAACACGGCGAATGGTGGAACAACCAATATGAACTGGTACGATGCCAGCGGCAATTTGGTGAATGTAGGCCCCACCTTCACACCAACAGAAACAGCAGCAGGTATTTACACTTATACGGTCTTCTGCGAGAATGCGGATACAGGCTGTACAAGCCCAGGCACATCAGTAGATTTAGAAATATTAGAAACTTTACCAGCTCCAGTAGTAGCAGACCAGACGGTTTGTATCAATGAAGATATAGCGGACATCATTTTGACGGGTGCAGTAGGAAGTACATTTGATATAAATGGACCAACAGGTGCATTAGCTGCGCTTACAAATGGCAGTGCCGTAACGAATGCGGATGTAACAACGATTGGTTTTGATAATACAACAGCCGGTGTTTATAATTTTGATATAACAGAAACCACAGCTTCCGGTTGTGTAAGTGCAGTTGGCAATTTTGTACTGACTGTATCTGACGAAGTTACAGCCGGAGCATCCACCAATGGACCGATTTGTGAAGGCGATGAAATTACCTTGACAGCAACATCAAATATGCCAGGTGCTACCTTTGAGTGGTTTGATGTGGGAGGGGCTAGTGTAGCCAATGGAGCTACTTATACCTTCACGCCGACACTTGCTGAAAATGGTGATACTTATACCGTAGTAGCAACAATGGGTGCTTGTGTATCTGACGCATCTCCTGCTGTCATAGTTGATATTATAGAACTTATTGCACCAACAGTAGCAGGTGCTACGATTTGTACAGAAGACGCACAAACTGCATTGGCTGAATTGTCGGCTGATTGCGCGCCACAAACAACCGCAAACGGCGGAGCGACTACAGATATTATCTGGGAAGATGCTTCTGGCAATCAGGTGAATACTGGTGCAACATTTATTCCAGCAGAAAATATACCGGGTGCTTATCCTTACACGGTTTATTGTATGGATATGAATACAGGTTGTACCAGCGAAGGCGTGGAAGTTATCCTCACTATTTTGGATATTCCATCTGAACCCCCAGTACCAAATGATACGATTTGTATAGATGGAATGGTAGAAACGATCATACTCACTGCACCTACAGGTAGCACTTTCGATCTTACCGGAATCGGCACGACAGTATCAGGAATTACAAATACAATTACAGACGCACAATTACAAACAGCAGGTCTCGATCCTACTGCGGCAGGAAACTATGACTTTACACTTGTCGTAACTTCAGGTGATTTGTGTTTAGGCAATGGTGGGTTCTTTACAATAACAGTTGTGGAAGAACCTATAGCTGTTGCAGGAACCAGCCCAGATATTATCTGCCCTGGTGAGGATAAGCAATTGAATGGAAATGATGTTTCTGGTCTTGGAGGTATGTTTGAATGGTATGAAGATACGAATGATGACGGTATGGCTGATATTGGTGATACTTTCGTATCCAATCAGCAAAACCCAATTGTCAATCCATTAGTAACAACGACTTATTATGTTATTGTGACTTCTCCGGGAGGCTGTGTCTCTACCAATTTTGCCGCTACAACAGTTGAAGTCACAGAACCAGTCACTGATCCACTCGTTACAGACTATATAGCTTGTATCGGCGATCCGGCTGCTATGGCTGCCATTGTATTACAGGCTTCCTGTACAGCACCTGCGGCTTCAGTTGAAACCAGATGGTATGATGAAACGGGTACAGTATTATTAGATTCTAATTCGCCTACTTTCACACCAACAGGTGCTTCAACCTTTGGAGTAGGTACTTATACTTATATCGCACAATGTTATGATCCAGTATCGGATTGTGAAAGTAATCAGATAGAAGTACAGCTGGTTATCACGGATGATCCAGTTGCACCAACGGTTAATGATGAGTCTGTTTGTCAAGACGAGGCACTTCCTGTTATTGCACCAAATGGTGAAACAGGAACAAGTGTATTCAACTTCTATTATCAGGGAGCATTGGTTGCACCTGCGGGCATGGCTACAGCTACATTTGATCCTTCTGTCGCAATTACTGCTGCACCAGTTCCTGGTTTATACACATTTACCGTAAGGGAAATTGCCGGCACTTGCGAAGGCGAACCAACTGATTTTACGATAGAAGTTCGTCCAACACCAGATATTGTCATTAGTGATGATGCTTTTATTTGTCTTGGAGATAGCGTTGACTTATTGGCTTCCACGACTACGTTTGGAACGACAACAAATATTACCTGGTATATTTCAGGTACAAGTACATTTGTGGATAGTGGTTCTCCAATTACAGTAGCTCCGGCAGCAACAACATCTTACGATGCACAGGTTGATGTAGATGGTTGTTTGTCTGTTTTGGCAACAGTAACGGTAACGGTCGAATTAGTTCCGCCAACTCCGACTGTAAGCAATGATGTAATTTGCGAAAGCACTTCAACCTCCCTAAACGGTTCGTTGACTTCCGACTGTGGTGCAGGCTTTACTACATACTGGTATGATGCCTTTGAAGGTGGAAACTTATTAGCAACAGGACCAACTTACCTGCCAGGTAGTGTGGATGCTTTAGCTGATGGAGATTATACTTTCTATGCAGAATGTAGAAGTGATGCTTCTGGTTGTATCGGACCAAGAGAACCTGTTACCTTGACAGTTATCTCTACACCTCCGGGACCAATTGTTGATGATATTGTACACTGTTTAGATGCACTCCCAATTGTAGTAACACCAGTTGGTGAAGTTGCAGCAGGTGTATTTAATATCTATCAGGGCGGTACATTTATCGCAGGACCTGCAACAAGTTTTGATTTGACAGATGTTGCATTTGCAACAGCTTATGACAATAACACAGAAGGTGTTTACAATTTTGAAATAACAGAAATTAATACAAATGTTCCTGCTGGTTTAGCTCCAGGTTGCGAAGGACCTCCAAGTCCATTCACTGTAACTGTAGTGGCTGACCCACCAATTCCAGGACCAACGAATAACGGGCCTGTTTGTGCAGGTGATGATATTGAATTATTTACAGGCGCAGTTAGTGGTGCCACTTATGGATGGTACTTAGACAGCCAGGTAGATAATACTGATCCTTTTAATCCTGTCATTACAGGTAATCCATTCTCTACCTTACAAAATCCAGTCATTGCAAATGCAACACCAGCAGATGCAGGTACATATTGGGTACAAGTAAATTTGAATGGTTGTTTATCCAGAGTTGGATTTACAGCTGTCGAAATCAGCGAGCCATTAGCACCTGCTTCAGATAATGGAAATCAGACAATTTGTGAAGGAACCTTACTTGCTACTACAGCACCACTGACGATTGCCGCATGTACAGGGGCGGGTGAAAATATCACTTGGTACGATGCAGCAGTAGGTGGAAATCCTGTAGCAACAGGTACATCTTATCTGCCAAATAATACAGATCAACTGACGGCCGGCGTTTATGCATACTATGCAGAATGTAGCGACCTCAATGGTTGTGTCAGTCCAAGAACGGAAGTGACATTGACCGTTACACCAAGACCAGCAGCTCCGGGTATTTCTACCAGCGGGCCAGCTTGCGAAGGTGAAATGGTTGAATTATGTACCAGCTATACCTTAGCCGATTTTATTACTGGAGATGCAACAATTGATCCTGTTGCTTTTGCGATTACTTATACACCGCCTTCGGGTTCAGGTAGCGTCGGTTCACAAATACCTGGTGATGCAAATGGTTGTATCATGACAGATGAAGCAGGGATGTGGACAGGTGTTATCACACTGACATATCCTGATGGTTCTATGTGTGAATCGTTGGAAAGCGAACCAGTAGAAGTAGTGATTTATGAAATTCCAGTACCAATTGCGACGAATAACGGACCAATTTGCGAAGGAGAAACCGTTCAGTTATCAGCAGGTGGTGTAACAGACGCTTCTTATCAATGGACAGATATGACGACTATGGCAGTTGTTTCCATTGACCAGAATCCAATGATTACCAATGTTACCGCAACGACAACGTATCAGTTATTAGTAACAGCCAATGGATGTGCTGACTCAATAACAACGACGGTACAAATTGATCCACTACCAGTTATAGATGCTGGTGTACAATACACCGTCCAGTCAGATTGCTCTCCATCAGATTTGACTTTGACCGTTGAATTCCCGAATGGCGATGATCCTGCTAATTATACCTATCAATGGACAGGACCAAACGGCTTCGGTTCAGTAGACCAAAATCCATCTGTGCCTGATGTTACGGTTGATAATAATGGAACATATACTGTCGTCGTGACGAATACAGCAACAGACTGTGTATCCTCCGATGCAGTATCGGTAAACAATATTCCAGGACAGGTAGCGCAGCCAATTATTCAGAGTAGCGGACCAGCCTGTGAAGGCGAATGTATTGTATTGACGGTAGCAGAATATGTCGGTTCGCAAGTGGACTACACATGGACTATACCAAGTACAACGAATGTTACCGGTTTAAATACCAATGAAATTTACATCTGCCCAGTAGATGCAACGATACATGAAGGAGATTATAGTGTGACTGTAAATGTGGATGGATGTGAATTGACTTCTGATACTTATAATCTGGATGTTTATGATCAACCAACAGTTTCGATTGGCCAGTCTCCAGACCTTCCTGATAATATCTGTGAAGGCGAGACGCTTACGCTAAATTCAACAGTAGGTCCAAATCCAGATCCGAATTATTACGCTTATGAGTGGACAGGCCCAGATGGATTTACCTCCAACTCAGCCAACCCGGTTATCGGTAACGTAACAGTTGCCAATAATGGAGGCTATACATTGATTATTACTAGTCCAAGTGGTTGCTCTGCACAGGCAAACATCACAGTCACTAATATTGACCCGACACCTGTACAGCCGACCATTACGACCAACAGCCCAGTTTGTATTTACGAGGATATTATCCTCAATGTACAACAACAATATACAGGTACAACAGTAGATTACCTTTGGGTAAATGGTGCGGGCACAACAATCGGCACAACGTCGTCTGTAACGATTGCAGCAAATGATGCCAACGCCATTTCACCATACACCTTACAGGTAACAGTTGATGGCTGCCCTTCTGACTTGTCTGACCCGGCTCCGGTTGTGGTCAATCCAAGACCAGAATCTACAGCTTCCAACAATGGACCTATCTGTGCTGGTGAATCTGTACAATTATTTGCAGGTTCCGTGCCGAATGCAACTTACCAATGGTTTGATACAGGAAATCCTGGTGTGATTCTATCCACCGAGCAGAATCCTGTTGTCTTCAATTTACAGACTACAACTACTTATGAAGTTGCTGTCTCTGCCAATGGCTGTATTTCTGATCCAAATGCAACAACGACGGTAACGGTGAATCCATTGCCAGTCATTGATGCAGGCTTATCATATACGGTACAATCGGATTGTTCTCCATCGGATTTGAGCTTGACGCTTGACTTCCCGAATGGCGACAATCCTGCAAATTATACTTACCAGTGGACTGGCCCGAATGGATTTGGTTCTGTAGATCAGAATCCAAGCGTACCAGATGTATCTGTAGCTAATAATGGAACATACACTGTCGTGGTGACCAATACCGCAACAGGATGTAGTTCTTCGGATGCAGTATCTGTGAACAATATTCCAGGGCAGGTCGCACAGCCGATTATCCAAAGCAGTGGACCGGCTTGTGAAGGTCAATGTATCGTACTTGAAGTAGCCGAATATCAAGGTTCTCAAGTAGATTATGTTTGGATGACGCCAAATGGTACGACTACAAATATTACAGGTCTGAATACCAACCAGATTTATATCTGCCCAGTTGATGCAGCAATACACGAAGGCGATTATAGCGTAACAGTAAACGTAGATGCTTGTGTATTGACTTCCGATACCTATAATCTGGATGTTTACGACCAACCAACAGTTTCAATCAGCCAGTCTCCAAGCTTACCAGAGAATATCTGTGAAGGCGAGACGCTTACGCTAAATTCAACAGTTGGACCAAATCCAGACCCGAATTATTACGCTTATGAATGGACAGGACCAAACGGATTTGAATCTAATTCTGCAAACCCTGTTATCAGTAATGTTACAGTTGCGAATAATGGTGGTTATACTTTAATCATTACCAGCCCAAGCGGTTGTACTGCTCAGGCGAACATTACGGTAACGAATATTGATCCAACACCAGTTCAGCCAACCATTACAACCAACAGTCCTGTTTGTATCTATGAGGATATTATTCTCAATGTACAACAACAATATATAGGTACAACAGTAGATTACCTTTGGGTAAATGGTGCAGGCACAACAATCGGCACAACTTCATCTGTAACAATTGCAGCTGATGATGCCAATGCCATCTCACCATACACCCTACAAGTAACAGTGGATGGTTGTCCTTCTGACTTGTCTGATCCTGCTCCTGTAGTCGTGAACCCAAGACCACAATCGACCGCATCGAATAATGGACCGATTTGCGCAGGCGAATCTGTACAATTATTTGCAGGCTCAGTTCCTGACGGAACTTACCAATGGTATGATGTTGCAAATCCTGGAGTAATTGTTTCAACAGAACAAAATCCAGTTATTTTCAACTTGATCGCCACGACAACTTACGAAGTAGCAGTATCTGCTAATGGATGTATTTCTGACCCGAATGCCACGACAACGGTAACGGTCAATGAGAATCCAATAGCGATACCAGGCTTTACTTATACTTTAAATAGTGATTGTTCTTTCTCTGATGCCACATTGATGGCAAATCCAAATAACGGCACAGCACCTTATACCTTCAGTTGGATAGGACCAAACGACTTTGCATCCACACTAGAAAATCCAGGAATTGCGAATGCCACAACGGATGCCAACGGCACATACACCGTAGTTGTAACAGACGCCAACGGTTGCGCAACAACAGGTGAAACAGAGATATTAAATATTGAAAACCCACAGCCACTACCAATCATTCAAAGCAGTGGACCAGCATGTGAAGGAGAGTGTATTACACTGACCGTCGCAGAATATGCAGGTTCTTCTGTCAATTATGTTTGGCTTACGCCTAATTCAATGGACATAACAGGATTGAATACCAATCAACTCACAGTTTGTCCAGTAGTCGCTGCCGTACATGAAGGCGATTATAGCGTAACCGTCACAGTTGATGCTTGCGTATTGACTTCTGATACTTATAATCTGGATGTATTTGAGCAACCTGTAGTAACAGCCGCAACGAATTCACCGATTTGTATCGGAACTGATTTGACATTGACTTCAGATATAACGAATCTTGCTGACCTTGATGGCACAGTGACTTATACTTGGACAGGACCAAACGGATATTCTTCTAATGCAGAAGATCCAACAATATCTAATGCAACAGTAGCGGATGCGGGTACATACACCATCACCGTAGAAACATTGGGTGGATGTACAACACAGGCTTCTGTCGTTGTCGATATTTATGAAGCACCACCAGCTGCTTCTATAACAGGAACAAGCGAGGTGTGCGAGGGTGAACCAATTGAATTGTGTACAAGCACATTTGAGGATTATCCAGGTGGTACGTTCTGGTTCTCACCGCCAAACTCTACAAGTGCGGGCTCTGCATTGATAGTAGAACCAGATGGCTGTATAACTGTTCCGCCAACAAGCCCGGCTTATGTGGATGGTGAGTTTACAGTATTCTATGTAGATGCAAATGGTTGTGAGTCTGAAGAGGGGCTTCCATTTAATGTGACGATTCACCCAATTCCAGCTCAACCAGAACCAACGAATGACAGCCCAGTATGCGCAGGCAGCGATATTCAGTTATCTGCCAATACAACTGCGGATACTTATTCCTGGACTGGACCAAATAACTTTGCTTCTGGTTTACAAAATCCTGTGCTGACAAATGTGAGTGCAGCAGATGCAGGACTTTACCTACTGACCATAACAACCAATGGTTGTACGTCTACACCAGGACCAACTGCGGTTAATGTAAATGAAAATCCAACTGCGGCACCGAGCTTTACTTATACTTTAAATAGTGATTGTTCTTTCTCTGATGCTACGCTAATGGCAAATCCAGCAAATGGCACAGCACCCTACACGTTCAGCTGGACTGGACCAAATGGCTTTGCTTCCACACTGGAAAATCCAGGTATCGCCAATGCAACGACAGATGCAAATGGTACTTACACCGTAGTGGTAACAGATGCCAATGCTTGTACAGCAACAGGAGAGACTGAAATACTAAATATTGAAAATACACAGCCATTACCAATCATTCAAAGCACAGGCCCGACTTGTGAAGGCGAGTGTATTACTTTGGCTGTAGCCGAATATATCGGTTCTTCTGTAGATTACGCATGGACATTGCCAAGCACAACAGATGTAACAGGATTGAATACCAATTCAATCACCATCTGTCCGGCAGTAGCTACAACGCATGAAGGCGATTACAGTGTAACCGTAACGGTTGATGGTTGTGTACTGACTTCTGATACTTATAATTTGGATGTATTTGAGCAGCCTGTAGTAACGGCAGCGACCAATGCTCCGATTTGTATCGGAACTGATCTGGCACTGACTTCAGATGTACCGAATCTTGCCGACCTTGATGGTACGGTGACTTATACCTGGACAGGACCAAACGGATATACTTCTAATGCAGAAGATCCAACAATAGCAAGTGCGACGCTGGCTGACGCAGGTACATACACCATCACAGTAGAAACACTGACAGGATGTACAGCACAAGCTTCAGTTGTTGTAAATATTTACGAAGCACCAATCGCAGCCACGCTTAGTGGAACAAACGAAGTGTGTGAAGGTGAATTAATTGAGTTGTGTACAAGTATCCTTGCAGATTACCCAGGAGGTACGTTCTGGTTGTCTCCACCAAACTCTAGCAGCCAGGCTTCAGCTATACAGATTGGCTCCACAGGTTGTGTGACCATTAACTCATCGAGTGATGCTTATGTAAATGGTGAGTTTACTGTTTACTATACTGATGCAAACGGCTGTGAATCTGAAGCAGGTGTTCCATTCAATGTAACCATTAAGCCTATTCCAGAAGTATTTGCTTCTAATGGCGGACCAGTTTGTGAAGGAGAACCTACTCAATTGTTTGCAGATGCGACATTGCCAAATGCTACTTTTGAATGGCAGGCATTCGGCAATCCAGGGGTGATCTCAATAGATCAAAATCCAGTACTTACATTATCGCAGACGACGAATTTTGTTGTCTATGCTACTGTAGATGGTTGTACATCTGTGTTTGGTTTTACAACAGCTATTGTGAATCCAAATCCAACAGCATCGCCAAACTACACTTATACATTGAATAGTGATTGTTCTTTCTCTGATGTTACCCTAATGGCTAATCCTGCAGGTAATACCAATCCATATACTTACAACTGGACTGGACCAAATGACTTCGTTTCGACATTAGAAAATCCTGGAATTGCTAACGCAACGACAGATGCAAATGGAACATACACTGTAGTGATAACAGATGTTAATGGCTGTACAGCAACAGGAGAGACAGAAATATTAGATATTGAAAATACGCAGCCATTACCAATTATCCAGAGTAGTGGACCAGCTTGTGAAGATCAGTGTATCACACTATCGGTTGCTGAGTATGCAGGTTCTTCAGTAAATTATACCTGGACAACACCTGGCAATACAACAACCAATATCACAGGATTGAATACAAATGAAATCACCATCTGTCCTGCAATCACAGCAGTACATGAAGGTGATTATAGCGTAACTGTAAATGTGGACGGATGTGAATTAACATCTGACACGTATACAATGGATGTGTTTGAGCAGCCTGTAATTGCAAGTGTATCTGGCGCAGGTACCTACTGTGCAGGAACAGACATTACGCTTGACGCAACAGTGACTAATACTGGCGCAAATGCCACTTACGAATGGACAGGACCAAATGGCTTTAGCTATACCTCTACAACTGGACCAACAGTATTTATACCAAATGCTGATGGCACACAAGATGGTCAATATACACTGACCGTTACTTCGGAAGCAGGTTGTGGAAGTGACTCTGAAACAGTAAATGTAACTGTAGAACCAGCACCGGAAACTCCAGAACTGATTGCAAATAATCTTGAACTTTGCGAAGGCGATGTACTTGAATTATCTGTAACAAATCCTGTGGCTACCGGACAAGTGGTTTACGAATGGTATCATAATGCAGGTGGCTTAGGAACGCCGTTTGCAACAACCAATACACCCAATGTACTGGTAACAAGTGATGCAGTATTGACTGACGCAGGTGCTTATACCGTAATTATTGTGAATACTGATCCTGCGAATGGCATTACCTGCTCATCATTGGTTTCAAACTTTATTATAATAGAAGTAGAACCTGTTGCTGATCCTGCTACCAATACACAGGACTACGTGATATGCGAAGGCGAATCCATTCCATTTGGAGAAGGCTTGTATGCAGAGTGTGTCGTGTCACCAAATACAATGGTTTCAGCGAATGTCTCCGTTGTATCTGATATGGATGTTCCTGTTGGATTTACAGACACAGGTCTATATGCAGATAATGGCTCAATGACATTCTCTAATCCGGGTATCGCAGCAGGTAATACCATCACATCAGTTTCACTTGATTTGACACTGACTACATTTGGTGCATCTTGCGAAAGCGATATTATTATTAGAATAACTGACCCGCTAGGCAACCAACAGGAATTTACAAATCTATTTACGACTTGTAATGGAACTGCAGGTAATGATTATAATGCGAATATAACTTTTGCACCAAACGTGGCAGTAGGTACATTCACATCAAGCAACTGGACAGTTGAGTTCCGTGATGCGAATGATCAGAATGTAGGGATGGATGAATACTGGGCGAGATTTGGTGTACTGAATTATACTTTAGAATCAGGTAACCCGGCAACATTTGCTACGATAAGCTGGTGGGATGCGCCAACTGGCGGTAACATGATCGGACAGGATCAAACTTATGCACCTGCTGATGCAGCGACATTAGCTTCAGGTACTTATACGTACTGGGTGCAATGTGGTGATACTTGTCCAGCAGAAAGAGTTCCAGTTACATTGACTGTGAATCCTACGCCAGCAGCAGCAACACTGAATGGTACAGATGAGGTTTGTGAAGACGAGCCGATCGTACTATGCACAAGTACTTATGATGATAATCCTAATGCTACATTCTGGGTGTCTCCGCCGAACTCCAGCAGCCAGGCTTCTGCCTTGGCAATGGACGCAGCGGGATGTGTAACGATTGCACCAGGCGACGATGCTTATGTAAGTGGTGAATTTACTGTTTATTATACGGATAGTTTAGGTTGCGAATCTGAAGCAGGTGTTCCATTTAATGTAACGATTCATCCAATTCCTGCACAGCCAGAACCAACGAATGATGGACCAATGTGTGCGGATGAAGATATTCAGTTACTTGCAAATGCAACAGGAGATGTTTATGCATGGACAGGGCCTAATGGTTATACCTCCAGCTTACAAAATCCTGTACTGACAAATGTAAGTGCAGTTGATGCAGGAGTATATACTTTGACGGTCACTACAAATAATTGTACGTCTCCAGCAGGTTCAACGACAGTTATTGTCAATGAAAACCCAACTGCAGCACCGAGCTTTACTTATACTTTAAATAGCGATT